>JBBISU010000028.1:0-35301 GCA_037441225.1 Acidobacteriota bacterium | reverse complement strand
TGAGAACCATCTTCTGCCAATGTACAACCCTGTGGATCCCATTCGTATCCATCAGCAGTTCCATCTCCATCAATATCCCAGGTTCCAGTGTGGTCAGTCCAGGCAAGTGCTAATGAACTCCAGGTTTGTTCATACCACATACCATGTTGGAAATTGAAAACATTGAAGATATCAAGGATAAGTTTTAAGTCAACTGCTTCTGTGATTTTGAAAGGATAAGCAGCATGGAGGGAGAAATCATATACATTGTCTCCTCTTCCATAAGAACCTCTTGGTCCAACAAATCTTTCATCATCACCATAATCAATATGGGAACCAAGTTTTGAAAGTGGCTGACCTGAAATAAACCAGGAATCAAAGCCAAGAGTTAAGCCCATTGGGAGACGATAAGAACCATACATCTTAAATTGCCATTCCCTATCATTTGGGAGAAGTCCTCTTGTATCTGGTAGAAGTTGTGGTAAATCATATAGAGATGTGATGAAAGGATCAAGTTGCCCATTGTCTTGTCTGAAGAGTCCACCATAGTTTCCTTCTGATTTAGACCAGAGTAAGGAGGCATATAATTGCCAGTTGTTTGCAAACCTTCTATCAACGGAAAGCTCAATACCACGATAGAAACGAACTGGTTTTACAAAGCAGAAAGTCCTTTCTTCTGGTGTTGTTGGAAGATCATTAGAAATTGTAACGCATGCGCTTTCATCACCTACAAGTGTTTCTGGATTTCCAATTACATAAGTTGAACCACCATCAAAGGAATAGTCCTCCATTACATTTGATATAGAACGATAAATTCCTTTTAATCCAACTGCTAAGTTTGGCTTAACTTCATATTCACCACCAAGGATTATCTCTTCTTCATAAGCAGGCTTAATATCTGGAACAATTGTTGCTGCTCCACCAGAGAGACGAATCCTCTGGAGAAGTCCTGGATTTGCTGTTGATGGAAGTGTTGGATTTCCATTTTCATCATAAGGATATTGATAATAATAGAACCAGTACTGTTCATTTCCAAATGCTCTTACATTTATTTGCAAAGGAATATCATTGTAAAATTTTCCATAGTGTCCATAGAGTTTTGACCTTCCATTGTTTGCAAAATCCCATATAAATCCAATCCTTGGTGAAATCATATCACCAAAGCCAAAATCAAGTCCACCTGATACACCAAGGTCAGTCATATTTCCTTCACTCTTTGATGAATCAGCCCTAACTCCTGCTTTAATTGTTAAATTTGGAAATGCCTTCCAAGCTGTTTGAGCAAATAAAGCCCATTGTGTTGTTTGTCCTTTTGAATTATTTTGGTAATTCCTGTTGTAATAATCCATATAAGAGACAAAGCCAGGATCATATAAATACCATCTGTTTCCATGTCTTGCTGGCATTGTAATTCCATCATCTGCAACTCCATCTCCATTGGCATCACAAAGGCGGCCTGTCAATGTTGCAAATTCTTCAAGTCCCATTGGTGTCCAACTATAATCTTCATCTGCATAATTTGGAATTCCATCTCCATCTTCATCGCCTAAATAATCATAGGTTGCATTGGTTGGCCTTGCATTCCCAAAAGGAACGCATATCTCTGGTGAAGAACCATTTACACCTGCATAATCAGTAAACTCTAATTTTTTGTAATCAACTCCTGCTTTTACCTCAAAATTTCCTATATACCAAGTAAGTGCTGCTTTTGCATGGTCTCTAAACCTTTGAGTATCCATTTCATCAAAACCAGCACCACCAAACATTATTCCAGAACCACAATTTACTCCAACTTCTGTATGGTCTCCATAACAAGTCCACATTCCAGACCAGTCAAACCAGGTCTCTTGATTTAAGGTAGGTCTTCTGTCAACCTTTGTTTCATGGTGTGCTGCTTTTACTTCAAACATCATGGAAGGAGAAAGTATTGATGTATATGTTCCACCATAGTTGTATCCACCTTCTTTTCTGTTCCTGTTCATATCAGTTATGATTGGTGAACCAGGATCTTTTGGATTTAAGTAGTCCTCTCTGTCAGAGACATCAATGAAATAATCTCCATAATAATCGTTCCCTTTCTTTGGGTCTGCAATTACATTAAATGTAAAAGAATTATTTGGATTAAATGAATAGTTCAATTTTAATGCACCATAACCTGGATCGCCTTCTCTTTTTTCTTTAAAGGTTCCAGCACCAGGAACTGGCAAGAGATATTCATATTCTTGATAAACTGGATTTAATGCAACAAAATACCATAATTTGTCTTGAATTATTTTTCCTCCTACTGATAAACCATAATCATAGTCCTTAAATGATTCTAAGGCAGAACCACCAACTGGTTCTTCTCCTGCTTCTGTTAAACTGTCATCTGTAAAATAGCCAAAGAGTTCTCCTTTAAATTCATTTGAACCGGATTTTGTTACAACATTAATAATTCCACCCATTGCACCACCATATTCTGCTTCATAGCCACCTGTCTTTACTTCAACTTCTTGAATGAAGTTGTAAGTAACATTTGTCCCAAAAGTTCCAAAAGCAGGATCAGATGTATCAATTCCATCAACTAAATATCTGTTTTCAGCAGCAGATGCACCAGAGACAGATGGATTTGCACCAAGCTCACCCTCAACTGCTGTTGGAGCTTTGAAAGCAAGGGATTGATAAGTCCTTCCTGCTGGCAAATCCTGAATGATTTCCTGTGTCAGGTTTATACCCATAGTTGTTGAAGTTACATCAACAAGGGGAGATTCGCCAGTGATTGTTATAACTTCTTCAAAGGCAGGTTGCATCTGGACTTTCAATGTCACTGTTTTGTCTAAGAAAACTTGAATTTCTGCTTGCTCTAATGGTGCAAAGCCCTGCATAGTTGCTTTTAATTTGTACATACCCGGTGGCAATGCACGGAAAACGAAGAAACCATTTACATCTGATGTTGTTACCCTTACACCTTGCAATGCAACAGAAGAAACTTCTAAGGTTGCACCTGGCAAGGGCTCGTTGTTGTTGTCAACCACTGTTCCTTGGATTGTCCCAGTGGTTTGTGCAATTACACCTAATGATAAAAGTATAATTGCCAAAAAACTAAAAAAATACCTCATAAAACCTCCTTAAAAATTTTTTATAAATTCAAATTTAAAAAACATACAAAAAACAAAAAATTAGCAATTCCCAAAAACCACCTCCTTTCATTAATTTCGTTAAAAATAGTGCAAACCTTATGCCAAAAAAATTATTTAAAATTATAGCATACTTTACTTTAAATGTTCAACTTTTTGAATTTTTGTTTATAAAAATGTATTTATTTAAAAGTTTTGACAAATGGGATTATTGTGATATATTTTAGTTGATGGAATTTGAAAAAAAATATTCAGTCATAATTGAAAGTTTTGAAGAAAATTATGTTTTTGATAAATTTAAAAAATTTTCATCCTCTTTTAGAGTTTTAAAAATAAATTATAAATTTAAAAAAAATAATTTTGATATTGAAATCCAAAATAAATTTAATGAAAATCCTTTTTTTTACCATAAATTTCTTCCTTTAAGGGTTTTGAAAAATTTTTCTGATTTTAATAGTTTTTCTACAAAATTGAATTTTTATATAAAAAAATTTTCTTTTATTTCAAGCAAAGGTGAAGAAAAATTAGATTTCACACATACAACTGTCATTGAATTTAAAGAGAAAGAAAAATATGTTTTTTATTTTTCCTTTCCATCAATTGAAATTTTAAAAAAGATTAAAAATTTTTTGAATAATTTTATTTTAAATAATTTTAAAGTTATAAATGAAGTTCCAAAAAATCTTCCTTTAATTTTTGGAGAAGGCAGTGGGGGTGTTTTATTTCATGAGATTGTTTCCCATCCCCTTGAAGGAGATATTTTTAAAGAATGTTATTATAAAAATAAAATTGGAGAAAGGGTTTCAAAAGAATTTTTAACTGTTTATGATTTCCCAAATTATCCAGACCTTCCAGTTTCAAGAAATATTGATGATGAAGGAGAGGTTTGTCAAAAAAAGCCACTAATTGAAAAAGGGATTTTAAAGAATGTTCTTTGTAACAATTTTTTTTCAAAGCAATTATTATTTCCTCCAGGAAATGGAAGAATGACAGAGGAAAATCCACTTCCCCTCCCAAGGGCAACAAATACAGTTGTAAAAGGAGTTTTGGGGAATAAAATCCCTTTTTTTGAAATCTATTCAAATTTTTTATACATTCCTTTTATAAAAGAAGCAAAGTTTATTCCTCCAAATTATGTTTTTGTAAAAACAGGACCTGTCTTTTTTTATTTAAATAAAAAATTGAAGGGAAAAATAAATTCTTTATCAATTGAAGAAAAAATAGAAAAATTCCTTTCAAATGTTGATTTTGTTGGAGAAAAGATTGAAAATTGCCTAAGCTTTGGAACCTGCACAAAGAACAGCGGAAAATTATTTGTAGGTGCTGCTTCTCCATTTGTTTCTTTTTTGAATTTATCTTATAGAATATGATTGGCTGGGAAAAGGCAATAAAAGTTGGAAAGGGAATAGAGATAATTTTTGATAGTTATGGGAAAAATATAATTAAGAATGAAGAAATTGGTTATGCAAAAAGGGTATTTTTTAAAGACAAATTTTTGTTTTTTTCTTCTTCTAATGGATTTATAGAAAACAATTTTTCAAAAGAAGAAACCAATGGGATTTCCCTTCCAAATACAATTGGAAATTTTGAAGCAGAGGTTTTAATAAAATATGATTTAAAATCCTTACAAGATTTATTAGAAAATATAAAAAAGGAAATTTTAAATTATAAAAATAATTTAAAGATTTTAAAATTAAATCTTTCTTATTCTGAATTTTATTTTGAACTTCAAAATTCTTGGGGGGCAGAAGTTTTTTTGAAAAATTATTCAATATATGGTTTTCTTTCTCTCTCCCATAACAATTTTTTAATCTCTTTTCCTTTTGTATCAAACCTTGATTTATCTCTTTCCTTAAAAGATTACCTTTCACTAATAGAACCTTACCTTCATTTGCCTCTCCCCTCTTTAAGCTTAAAACCTTCTCGCTTTCCTGTCCTCTTATTTCCAAATACATTATCTTTTATCTTTGAAAATTTAAAGGAATTTTTTTTAAAAGGTGATTTGCCTGATATTCCAGAGGGTTTTATAATAAAGGATGTTTCAAGCCACAAAAGAAGCCCTAATTTTTTTCCAATTGATGGTGAAGGTAGCTTAAAAGAAGATTTTATAATTAAAAATGGAAATATACCTTGTGATATTTACACTGGCTTTTTAGAAAATAAAAAAACAACAACTAATTCAGTAAGGAATTCTATCTATAACCCCCCTGAAGTAGGTTTTCACAATATTATATTAGAGGGTCCTGAAGGGCATTTTAAAAATATAGACCAATATATTGCCCTTACCTTTCCAAAAAAATTTGAAGAAAGTTCTCCTTTTTTTATCTTGGAAGCAGGAGGATTTTTATATAAAGAAAATAAAATATTAGGATATACACCTTCAATTTATGCAAAATTTACTTTAAAAGACTTTTTTAGCAGTTTTTATTTTATAAAAAAACCATTACTATTTTATTCTTCCACCACTTCTATTGGAGTTCCTTTTCTTTTCTTGAAGGGCTTGAGTATCTACCCCGTCCTTTGAAAGAAAAACAAAAAGATATTCCTCTGGTTTTAAATAAAAATATTCTTTTCTTGCTATATTTAAAAAATAAGAAGGGTTATTTTTTATATATTCTATTTCCTTTTTTAACTTTTTTATATCTTCTGATAATTTTTTGTTTTTATTTTCAATATCAATTTTTTTACTTGAAAGTTTATTTAACTTATCAAGAGAACTATTTAATGAAAATAATAAATAAAGCAGGACTAAAATTGCAAATAAATAATATAAAAAATGGATATTAAATATTTTAGTCCAGAAACCCTGCATAAATTGCAGAATCTCCCAATTCTGCTTCTATTCTTAAGAGTTGGTTATATTTTGATAACCTATCAGAACGGGAAAGGGAACCTGTCTTTATTTGACCAACAGAAGAAGCCACTGCTAAATCTGAGATAAAGGAATCTTCTGTTTCCCCACTTCTGTGGGAAATGACTGCTCCATATCCATGCCTTTGTGCCATCTGGATTGTTTCAAAGGTCTCTGTTACAGTTCCAATCTGATTTAATTTTATTAAAATTGAATTGGCAATATTTTTTTCAATCCCTTGTTTAAAAATTTTTGGGTTTGTTACAAAAATATCATCTCCAACAATCTGAATTTTATCTCCTAAACTTTGTGTCATTTTTTCCCAGCCATCCCAGTCCTCTTCAGCAAGCCCATCTTCTATTGAAATTATTGGATAATTTTGAATTAAATCATTGTAAAAAGCAATCATTTCTTCTGAAGATAAAATTTTATTCCCTTCACCAATCATATGGTACTTTCCATCTTTGTAAAAAGAAGAAGCAGCTGAATCAATTGCTAAAAATATTTCTTCTCCTGCTTTATATTTTGCACCTTCAATTGCTTTAAGGAGCAAATCAAGGGCTTCTTTTGTAGAAGTTAACTTTGGAGCAAAACCACCTTCATCTCCAACCGCTGTCCTGTGCCCTGCTTTTGATAAAATATTTTTCAATGTATGAAATATTTCAGATCCAGCTCTTAATGCCTCTTTAAATGTTTCAAAACCCTTTGGAACAATCATAAACTCTTGTATATCCAAACCAGAATCAGAATGTTTTCCTCCATTTATAACATTCATCATTGGAACTGGCAAAATCCTTGCACCGGCACCACCTAAATATTGATAAAGAGGAAGCCCTGCTGCCTCTGCTCCTGCCCTTGCACAAGCCATTGAAACAGCAAGTATTGCATTTGCCCCAAGTTTTGATTTATTTTCAGTTCCGTCCAGTTCAATTAGTGTTTTGTCTATTCCAGTTTGATTCCTTACATCAAAACCAATTATTTCATCCCTTATAATTGTTTCAATATTTTCAACTGCCTTTTGAACTCCTTTCCCCTTATATCTTTCTCCCCCATCCCTCAATTCTAATGCCTCCCTTATTCCAGTTGAAGCGCCAGAGGGAACTGCTGCCCTCCCAACAATTCCAGAAGTTAAAAAAACTTCTGCTTCAACTGTTGGTGTTCCCCTTGAATCCAAAATTTCAAGTGCTTGAATTTCTTCAATTTCAAACATATTATCCTCCTACAAAATAATTTTTTGCTTCTTTCAATAACTCTTCCAATAAATATTCTGTCGGTGCTTCTCCATATATCCTTACAACTGGTTCGGTCCCGGAGGTTCTATAAAGAACCCATCCTTCTTGTAAAACTATTTTTAAGCCATCTGTTCTTTCAATTTTTTTTATCTTAAAGCTCCCAAAACCTTTTGGATCTTTTTTTAGTTTTTCTTTTGCTTTTTCAAATTCTTCAAGTGTTAAATGTAAATCAATTCTATTTGAATATAAAGCACCAAACTTTTTATAAAGTTCTTTTATAAGCTGTGATAAAGGCATCTTCCAGTTTGAAATCATCTCAACAATTAAAAGACAAGCCAAAATCCCATCCTTTTCAGGAACATGGTCTTGAATTGAAAGCCCAGCTGATTCCTCTCCTCCAAAGTGGATTTTTCCTTGATTAAATAACTCCCCTAAGTATTTAAAACCAACAGGTGTTTCATAAAAGGGAATTTTATAATAATTGGCAATTTTTTTAAGCAAATCAGTTGTAGCAACTGTCTTTGCAATTCCAACTTTTAAACCTCTTTCTTCTGTCAAATACCAAGCAATTAAAGCTAAGATTAAATTAGGCCTTATATATTTTCCTTTTTCATCAAGAATACCAAACCTATCACCATCTCCATCACAAGAGATCCCTAAATTTAACTCTTTTTCAACTATTAAATTAGAAAGTTCCTTTAAATTTTTTTCATTACAATCGGGGGTTGAGCCACCAAAAAAGGCATCTTTAAAATTATGCAAGGGATAAATCTTTTGTTTTGCTTTTTTTAAAAAAACATCAGTATAACCTCTTGTTGTTCCATATAAAAAATCAATTCCAATTTTTAACTGGCTTTTTTGGATTGTTTCAAATCTGATTAAACTTTGGATTTTCTTAAAATAAGCAGGAGATAAATCAACTTCCTCAAAATTTTCAATGGAAGTGCTAACTGCTTTTACCTCTTCATCTTTTACTTCTTTTATCTTTTCTTCAATTTTTTTTGTAATTTCTGGTGGTGCAGGGGCACCATCTGAGGTTGAAAATTTCAAACCAGAATATTCAGGTGGGTTATGAGAAGCAGTAAAATTTATTCCACCAGTTAATTTTAAATGTTTTATGCCATAGGCAATAACAGGAGTTGGAACATCCCTTAAGGAAAGATAAACTTTTGTTCCAAGATGGTTTAAAAAAATAGCTGCCTCTTTTGCAAATTTATCAGACAAAAATCTTGTATCATAACCAATCAGGATTGAAATATCTTTGTTTTCTTCCTTTAAAAAATTATAAATTGCTTTTGTAACTTTTCTTACATTTTGAAAAGTAAACTCATCACCTATAATGGCTCTCCAACCAGAAGTTCCAAATTTAATCATAAAATTATTATATCACTTCCTTTAAAATCAAATATGCCCAGTTTAAAAAAAGTATTAAAACTAAAAAAATTTTTAAAAATAAAATTTCTTTTTTTTCAAATATTAACTTTAATTTATAACCTTTTAAATAAGTATAAAGGGAAATTAAAGAAATAATAAAAAGAAAAAATGAAACTGAAAAAATCAAGGGGTTTTCTTGAAAACTTCTTCCAATTTTCCCATTTACTAAATAAAAAATGGTTCTTGTTCCACCACAAGAAGGGCAAGGAAAATGAAAAATATTTCTAAAATTACAACCTTTAAAATCCCTTGGAAGATATTTATAAGAAAATATATAAAGCAAAGAAAAAACAAAAAAAGAAAAGCCAACTAAAAAGCCAATTGGAATTTCTGCCTTTTTACTCTTGATAATTTTCAAATATTAATAACTTGCTCCACCAAAACCCTTTGATAAAAAAGCAAAGAAAAGAGCACCTGCAATAGCAAAGCACAAAGTTAATAGTATAACCCAGATAAGTGGTGCCATAATTGCTTTCCAGGTCTCTGTTTTGTGTCCATATTTTAAACCAATTACTACTAAAACAAAAGACCAGATTCCACCGATTATACTTCCACAATAGGGAATAATTCCTAAAAGAGATGGAGTATAGGCATAACAACAAGCATTTGCAGTCATCTCAAAGCCCTTTTCACCATCTCCAAAGATAAGAGCTGCAATGTGGATTAAAGCAGTTCCAATGAAAAATCCAATTAGAGACCATACTGGCGCAAGTACAAAAGTAAAAATGAATGAAGAAAAAACACCAAAACCCATTGGCGTTCCATAACCAAACCTTGAAAATTTTGACATAAAGGGCATAACAGAAATATGGAAAATTGAAGACCATATAAAACCAAAAAATCCAACAATCCAGGCAATTATTACAACCCATAAAATCATTGAGACCCAATCGCCATCAGTTTTAATCTTTTGAAAGAATTGAACTGGATTTGAAAATATTTCAGTTACATTTTTTATAAAAGCATCTACAAAGCCAATCTGGTTTCTTTTTTTCCAGGGAATTTCTTCCATAACAACTTCTGTTGGAGGTGGGGGTGGAGCAGAAGGGATCTCTTGAATTGGCTGGGTTATATTTGCTCCACAGTTTGTGCAAACCAAACTGCCTTCTGGTAGTCCATCAAAACCACAATTTGGGCATTTAGCCATAAAACCTCCTAAAATTTTATTTAACCTTTTTATAACATATTAAAATTATAAATGCAAATTATTTTTTTTTAAAATATCTTTATATATTTTTTCTATTTTTTCAATTCTAACCTTTTCAGAAAAATATTTTATAACCCTTTCCCTCCCATATTTACCAAATTTTAATCTTAAGTTTTCATCTTTTAAAAGTTTCAAAATTGCTTCTGCTGCAATTTTGGGATTCTTTGGAGGAACTAAAAAACCATTTTCTCCATCCAATACAAGTTCATTATTCCCACCTACATCTGATGCCACAACTGGTTTTTCCATTGCAAGCCCTTCCCTTAATGTTCCTGTAATCCCTACACCTTCATAAGATAAATCAATTGCAATATCTTGAAGAGCAGCAACCCTCACATTATCTTTTCTATAACCCAAAACAATTGTATCATCCTTTAAATTAAATTTATTTGAGTACTCTAATATTTCTTTTATTAAATTTTCATCCTTTGCACCGACAAGCAAAAGCTTAAATTTTGGATATTCTTTTTTTATAAAAGATGCAGCCTCAATTGCAGTTCTCCATCCCCTCCACTCCCTCAAACCAACCTGGCAAATAATCTTATATTCCCTTGGGATTTTTAATTCTTCCCTTAAACTATTCCCATTTTCTTTTTTAGGATCAAATAATTCTACATCTGTTCCAGAGTATACAGTAAAAACTTTTTCTTTTTGAACTCTTCCACTTTTTATAACAATTTCTTTTATATAATCACAGACACAAATAACTGCCTTAACATTCTTTGATTTATATTTAATTGAATTATAAAATTTTAAAGGAAAAGAAACGCCTCTGTTTGCTACTAAATTTAAATTTTTTAGAAAGAGGGAAAGTAGCCAAAAGATTGTAAGTTCTAAACCTTTATGCAAATGGATTATTTCTGGCTTTTCTTTTTTTAAAAATTTTAATATTCCTAAGATTGTCTTTAAATCCAATTCGTTTTTAAAGGGAAAACCAATAAAGTTTATTTCATTTTTTTTTGCTTCAAATTCTAATTCAGTTCCACTCCTTCCAAGGATTGTTACACTATGACCAATTCTTTTTAAACCTTTTGAAAGTTGAAACATTTGATGAACTGAGCCAGTTGCAAAAGAGCCTTTATGCAGAACTTGAACTATTTTCATACAAAAATTCTAAAAATTCCTTAACAAATTTTTCTGGATTTACTTTTTCAAAAGCTTTCTTGTAAGAATTTTCTCTAAGATTCAAATATTCTTTTTTATTTTTAAATAATTCTACAATTCTTTTTGCTGAATGTGTCAAATCCTTTGATATGATAATTCCGCTTTTTCCATCTTCAATCCATAAATCAATCCCATCCATTTCAAAGGAGCAAGGAACAGCACCACAAAGTATTCCTTCAAGGAGAGCCCTGTGGCTGCTTTGTGAACCAGGGGAAAGCCAAACTAAAAAATCTATTTTTCTTAAAGTTTTTGCCAACTTTTCATCTTCAAAATAACCTAAAAATTCAACTTCTTTTAATTTAAAATCCTCTTTTAATTTCTTTAAATCTTCAAGAAAACTTCCTTTCCCAATTATATATCCTTTAAAAGGGATATTTAATTTTTTAATTTCCTGGCATAAAAAAATAAACTTATGGTGTTCTCTTTCCTTTTCTAATTTTCCAATAGTACATATATTTAAAATGTCATTTGGCTGGTTCCCTTGATAAAAAATTTTCAAATCATAAACTGGTGGAAAAAATTTATATTTTAAAAAATTTTGTTTTTCCTTTAAATTATATGCAAAAATTATTTTTTGACTTTTTTTATAAATTAACTTATGTAAAAGGTCCTTTTTTAATCTTTCTTGATTATGAAAAACAAAGATTCTTTCTTTTCTTTTTCTTAAAAAAAATGAAAGCCAGTGATCCTCAGAAAGGTGAGCAATTACAAAATTATTTTTTGGAATTTTTGAAATTTTTTTTATTTTATCAAAAAAGCTATAAAAAGGGATTGTATTCTTTTCGTTTTTAATTTTTTCTTCAAACTTATATCCTCCTTCGTAGAGAAAGTAACTTTCTACTCCTTTTTCCAATAATGCTTTGTGCCAAAGATAAGCAACTTGAGCTCCACCAGTATATCTTTTAGATGAAACAATATGATAAATTTTTTTATTCAAGGTTTTGAACTTGCTCCCTTATTTGCTCATTTAATAATTTGCAATAAATTGTAATTTCTCTTATTTTTAGATTCTTTACTTTTTGTGAAAGGGTTTGAAGCTCTCTTAAAATCTCCTGGGTTAAAAAATCAATTTCTTTTCCTTGAAAATTCTTTGGATTTTTAAATTTTTCTATAATTCTTTCAGTAAACTGAAGAGCTCTTTCAATTTCTTCCCTTGCATCTGCTTTTAATGTAAGAAAAGCAACCTCTTGTAAAATCCTTTCTTCATCAAATTTAAAATTTTCAAGAATTTTTTTAATTTCATCTTTTATATTTTTATATATTTCTTCATTTAACTTTGGCAATTCTTTTTTTATCTTAATTAAATTTTTTTTCAATTCTTTTGAAATATTTAGGACTACTACTTTTAGCTTTTCCCCTTCTTCTTCTCTACTTTTTAAAAATTTCTTAAAAGTTAAAAGAAAGCCCTCTTCAAACTCCTTTAAAATTTCTTCATCTAAATTTAAATCCCAAATTAAAATACTTTCTTTCTGTAAAATATAAAAAGGAAAGTTTTGCAACTCTGGATAAACTTCTTTAAAAGAAAGTATGAATTTATCAATTAACTCTTTGTTAATTTCAAATTTAAAAGGTATATTAAAGGATTTTAATTCTACTTTTATATATATTTTTCCTCTTTTAATTTTTTCTTGTATTTTTTCTTTCAAGGTTTGCTCAAACTTTTGAAAAATATCAGGGATTTGAAAATTGATCTCAAGAAATCTATTGTTATAACTTTTTATTGTGAATTTGAGATTTTCTGTTTTTTCTTCAGCAAAACCAGTTAATGAATAAATCTTTTCCATTTATTCCCCCATTTGAATTTTAAATAGTTGAAAATACTTTCCCTTTTTTTCCATTAATTCATTATGGGTTCCTTCTTCTACAATTTGCCCTTTTTCCAAAACTAATATCTTGTAAGAATTTACAATTGTTGATAGCCGATGAGCAATAATAAGGGAAGTCCTATCGAGGAGGACAGAATCTATTGCCTTTTGAACAATCCTTTCAGCATTTGCATCCAAGTTTGAAGTTGCTTCATCAAAAATTAAAAAAGGTGGGTCCTTGTATAAAGCCCTTGCAATTGCAATTCTTTGCTTCTCACCACCAGAAATTAAACTACCAAGTTCGCCTACATTTGTCTCATATTTTAAAGGAAAGGATTCTATGAAATCTTTTGCATAACTTAGCTCAGAAATTCTTTTTACCTTTTCAAAATCAGGATTTTTTTCACCAAAGCAAATATTATTTAAAATTGTATCATTGAAAAGGATTGGTTCTTGAGAAACAAAACCAATATATTCTCTTATTGCTTTTTTGCTATAATTCTTTATATCTATACCATCAATTTTAATACTTCCCTTTTGTGGCTCAAAAAAACCAAGCAAAAGGGAAGCAATTGTAGATTTTCCAGAGCCAGAAGCACCAACTATTGCTACTGTCTTTCCCTTTGGAATATCAAAAGTAATATCTCTTAAAACCTCCTTTTCATTATAGGAAAAATAAACATTTTCAAAAGAAATCTTGTCTTCAATTGGAGGAATTTTGTCAATCTTTAAAGCTTTGTCTTTTTCATTTTCTCTATCTGCTAAGGTAAAAATCCTTTCACCTGCTGAAATTGCTTGCTGAATTGCAAGGTTTGCTTTATTTATTTTTTTTATTGGTGTATAAAGCATAAAAAGAGCAGCCAAAAAAGAAGAAAAACTTCCAACTGTCATAGTTCCCTTTTTTATTAGATAACCTGCATATATAAACATTCCAAGGGCAAAGGTGATCCCTATGAACTCCATAATTGGTCCATTTAAATCATGGATTTTCCTTGCCTTAATGTTGTATTTCAGTTGTTTTAAAGAAAAATTTTTAAAATTTTCTTTTGCATATTCTTCAGCTGTAAAAGCTTTTACAATTTTTATGCCAATCAATGTCTGGGATAAGAGGGAAACCATTTCACCCATTTTTTCCATACTTTTATGGGAAACCTTTCTTAAGGACCTTGTAAATTTAATTATTGGAAAGAGCATAATTGGCATCAAGAGAAGAGAAAGGAGGGCTAATTTGAAGTTTATTGAAAAAATAAAGATAAGCAGTCCAATAACTGTAAAGGTTTCTTGAAATATATCTCCCAATCTTTCTCCAAAAGCAGTTAATATATAATTTACATCAGATACAATCCTTGAAATCAAAGTTCCAACAGGTTCCTTTGCATAAAAATTCAATGGCTGGTAAATTATTCTTCCATAAAGATAATTTCTTAAATCGTTTACCATTGAAATCCCTATTACTCCAAAGGAAAAGGTAGAAAAAAAAGTGGATAAGCTTTTAATAAAGAGAACTACAAAAATTGAAAGAGCAATTGCCCACTCAAGGGGAAGATATTTTGTAATTTCATTTATATATAATGTATAAAAAGCATTTATTTTTTCAGCAAGGAAAGAACCAGTTTTTAATACCTCTTTACTTCCTATCAGCACATTATCAAAAAGAGGTTTTACAAGATAAGCCAAAACCACAGAAGAAGCTGAAACAAATAACATTGAAAGTATTGCCAAAGCAATCCAAAAGGTATAGGGCTTTACAAATTTTAATAATCTCAAAAAAACTTTCATAATTTATAACAATTTTAAAATTTCTTCCTTTGCTTTTTCAACTGCACCATGTTTAAGCACTTCTTTTAATTTTAAAAGTTTTTCTTTTTTTTCCTTCAATTTATTCTTATTTTTTATTAAATTTAAGATAAAATCATTTATTTTATTTATATCTATATCTCTTTGTATCAACTCATCATAAACCATTTCGCCAAGTAAGATATTTGTTATAGATATATATTTTGTTTTTACCTTATTTTTAATAAAAAAATATGTTAAAGGATTCAATTCATACAGCACTATACCAGGGTTCCCAATTAAAGCATTCTCAAGAGTAATCGTACCTGAAGCCATAATTGAGAAGGTAAGAGATGGAATTTTTTCTTCTATTAAATTAAATTTTAATTTTGTTTTATTGATTTCCTTTAATATCAATTTTTCTATGGGTTTATAAATTTTTATAAAAAAATCAACATTCTTAATATTTTCACTCAAAAATAATAAAATTTTAATCATTTTTGGAAGTAATTTTTTTATTTCACTTTCCCTTGAACCAGGGAAAATTCCAATTTTTATTTTTCCTTCTTCTTCTTTTACTTCTTCTTTTGTTAAAAGGTCAAGCAAAGGATTTCCAACATAGATTGCTTCAACTCCCTTTTTTTTAAAAAAATCTTCTTCAAAAGGAAAAATAACCAATCTTTTTTTTGTATATTTTTTTAAATCCTCTACTCTTTCTTCTTTCCATGCCCAAACTTGAGGGCAAATGTAATATACAACTGGTATATTCATCTTATAAAGTTTTTTCATTAAGATAAAATTAAAGCCAGGGTAATCAATCAATATTGCAAGGGATGGCTTTTCTTTTTTTATTTTTTTTATAACTTTTTTTAAAATATAATAAAGATAAGGTAATTTAAAAATTACTTCAAAAAATCCAACAACAGCAATTTTTTCAATTTCTGCAACTATTTCAACTCCCTCTTTTTTTAAATTATCACCACCAATCCCAAAAAATTCTAATCTTTTTTCTTTCTTTAAACTTTTAATTAAATTTGCACCATGTAAGTCACCTGAGGGTTCCCCAGCAATTATAAGGATCTTTTTTTCTTCCATAGATAAAAACCAAAGAGCCCAAGGAAAACTCCAAGGCAATCAAATATCCAGTCAAAAAAAGAGGGATCTCTTCCTTTAACAAAACTTTGATGGAATTCATCTAAACCACCATAAATTATCCCAACTAAAAATAAAATGGATTTTGAAAAACCATTAAGGGAAAGTAAAACTCCAAGGATTAAATATTCAATAAAATGGAAAAATTTATCAATAAAGGGAAGGTTTACTTCAAAAGGTGAAGGTAAAGAGGACCTTGAAGATAAAAAATAAATAAAAGCCATATATAATACTGCAGGTAAAAAGCTTAATTTTTTTATTTTATTGGAAAAAAGTAAAGAAACCAAGCAGTTGCTATGCCTCCAAGTATCATATAAGCCATTAATTTTAAAAATTCTTTTATAACTTCTCTTTTGCCTCTTGCCCAATAATGGGAAAAAAACAATGAAGAAAGAAGAGCAAAATAAAACATTAAAAATATATGGTTTTTCATTTCTTTTCCTCTTTTAAAATTTTTTCCACTTCCAATATTAAAAGATAATTCATAAGTCCAGCTGATAAAATAAAAACAGTTCCGTATTCATTTAAAGGATGGGCAGGATTTCCAGAATAACCTAAAATTATCTTTAAAATAAAATAAAAAATACCTATACCTAAATTTGCAATTGTTGCAAGTATTGAAACAAAATCATTTTTAACTGGAGAATATAATTTTCCATCCATTGCAACACCTGAAAAAAAAGTCAAAAGAATAATCGCGGAATAAAATATTGCCCTTCTTTTTGAATTCAAAAGCCAATGCCCTAAGCCAGGGAAAAGCCAGGTAAAGAAAAATATTTTAAATTTTTTCATTTCATCTCCTTTAGGGAGTTTTTTAAGATTTTATATGTTTCTTTTAAATCCTGAGGTATCATTCTAACATTAGAAATTGTTGTCATAAAATTTGTATCACCTTCCCACCTTGGAACAATGTGAAAATGGATATGGTCTTTAAACCCTGCACCAGCACAAGTCCCTTCATTTAAACCAATATTAAAACCATGGGGATTAAAAACTTTAGCTAAGAGATTTTTTGCCAGCAAAATAATTTCCATTATCTCAAATAAATTTTCTTTATCCAAATCTTCTAACTTGCCAGTATGCTTTTTAGGAATAACCATCAAATGTCCATTTGTATAAGGAAACCTATTTAACATAATTAATGTTTTTTTTCCTTTATAAATACAAAGAGTGCTTATATTTTTGCTTTTTTCCCAGGCATTACAAAATATACAACCACCCTTGCTTTTCTTTTTTAAATATACCATTCTCCAGGGATTAAAAAGGTTTTCCATAACTATTTAATAGTTTCTTTTAACTTTTTATATGGTTTGAAATAAATTGTTTTTTTTGGATTTATAACCATAAATTTTCTTGTTTTGGGATTTATTATTTTCCTCTCTTTTCTTGTGATAACCTTAAAAGTTCCAAAACCTCTTATTGTAATACTTCCTTCTTTCCTTAAAATTTCATCTATATTTAAAAAAAAGCTATCTACATATTTTAATGCTTGTTTTCTTCTTACTTTTAATTTTTGTGAAAGAATTGAAGCAAATTTGGCTTTATTCATAAATTTTAATCTTCAATATCTTTCATTGAAAGTCCTAATTTTTTTGTATCCTTATCAATCCTTATAATTCTAACTTTTACTTTATCCCCAACCTTAAACATCCTTTCAATCCTTTGATTTGGTGCTTTTGAAATCTCAGATACATGGACAAGCCCTTCTACTCCCTCTTCAACTAATACAAAAATACCAAAATCAGCAATTCTTTTTACAACTCCATTTAAAATATCTGAGACCTCATGTTTTGCAACAAAATTATCCCACTCATCTGGTTCCAAATCTTTCATAGACAATGAAAGTTTTTGCCTTTGAGGATCAAGAGCAATAATGGCTGCTTCAACTTCCATATCAGGTTTCAATACTTCGGAAGGATGGTTTATGGCTTTTCTTGTAATATCTGACAAATGTATTAGCCCTTCAACTCCTTCTTCAACTTCAACAAAAGCACCAAAATCTGTAATGTTTCTAACTTTCCCCTTTATTTTTTCCCCCACTTTATATTTCATAGAAATAAGATTCCAGGGATTTTCCCCTGCCTGTTTTAATGAAAGAGAAATCTTTTTTTGGTCTAAATTTACATCTAAGACAACAACTTCTACCGTATCTCCAACTTCTAAGACCTCTTTTGGATTTTTAATTTTTTTCCAGGACATTTCTGTAATATGGAGAAGTCCTTCAACCCCTTCTTCTAATTCTACAAAGGCACCAAAAGAGACACAACTAACAACTTCTCCTTTTACTTTTTTCCCAGGTGGATATTTTTCATATACATAATTCCAGGGATCTTCTTTTAACTGTTTCAATCCTAAGGCAATTTTTCCCTTATCTTTTTCATATTTTATTACCTTTGCTTTAATTTTTTGCCCAACCCTTAAAATTTCCTTTGGATGATTTATTCTTCCCCAGCTCATATCTGCAAGATGTATAAGACCATCAACACCACCAAGATCAACAAAGGCACCATAATCAGTTATGCTTTTTACAACACCATAAACAACTTTTCCTTCTTCCAAGTTTTCAAGTAATTCCTTTTTCATCCTCTCTTGTTCTTCTTCCAAAATTACTTTCCTTGAAACAACTACATTTTCTTTTTTTCTATTAAATTTTATTATTCTTAAAGGAAATTCCCTTCCAATATATTTATCAAGATTCCTTTTTGTTTTTATATCTACTTGGGAAGAAGGCATAAAAGCAGGAACACCTATATCAACCTCCAATCCCCCCCTTACTCTTTTTAATACTTTTCCTTTCACTTCTCCTTTTTCTTTAAAAATCTTTTCTAATTTATCCCAAACAATGAGGTCAATTGCTTTTTTTCTTGAAAGACGAATTATTCCTGCCTTATAATTTGCTTTTTCAACAAATACTTCTATCTCTTGGCCAATTTTAACATTCAAATTGCCTTTACTATCTTTAAACTCCTCTGTTTTGCAAGTACCTTCTATCTTAAAACCCACATTTATATAAACTTCTTCTGGCTCTATCCTCTCCACTACACCTTTTATTATGGCTCCTGCAGAAGGCAGATCAAGGGACTCTTGATATAATTCTAAAAGTTCTTCAGCAGGGATCTTCTCGTGGGTTTCATCTGGGGAAAACATTTAAAAACCTCCCTAAAATAATTTTATTTTAAAATTTAATTATAAAGGAAATTTAAATAAAAGTCAAGCGCACATCTGCAATTATAAAATTTTAAATATTTCTTAAAGGCAAAAAAAATTAATTCTTTAAAGCAATTATTTAAAAAATTATAAATTTAAGCCACAGGCATCTCTGCACCTTCTCAAGGTCTTTTGAGCAACTACCCTTGCCTTTTCTGCTCCTTCCTTTAGAATTTTTAAAACTTTATCTTTTTCTTTTTCTAACTCTTTTCTTTTCTCTCTGGCATCTTTAAAGTATAAATCAATTACTTCAATCAATCTTTTCTTTAAATCTGAATACTTAAGCCCACCTTTTTTAAATTTTAAAATCCAATCTTCTTTTTCTTCTTTTGAAATAAACAATTTCAAAAGAGCAAAAACATTGTTTTTCTCAGGATCCTTTGGAGCATCCACTGGAGCTGAATCAGTTACAATTGACATAACTTTTCTTTTTAATTCTTCTCCTTCGCAAAATATTTCAACTGTATTATTGTATGATTTGGACATCTTTTGCCCATCAATTCCAGGCACAACTGCTGTCTCTTCTTCAATTTTTGGCTCTGGGATTACAAAAGTTTCACCAAAGGTCTGGTTAAATTTAATTGCAATATCTCTTGTCATTTCAAGGTGTTGCTTTTGATCCTTTCCTACTGGAACAATATTTGAATCAACAATTAAAATATCTGCTGCCATTAAAACTGGATATGAAAAAAGCCCATGGCTTGGAGACAATCCCTTTGAAATTTTATCCTTATAAGAATGTGCCCTCTCTAAAAGCCCCATTGGCGTCACAACAGATAAAAGCCAGGTGAGTTCTGTGACTTCTGGTAAATCTGACTGACAATAAAAAACAGTTTTTGAAGGGTCTAAACCCAAACTTAAATAATCAAGAGCAACATCAAGTGTATAACTTCTAATAAGTTCTTTATCTTGAATTGAAGTCAAGGCATGGTAGTTTGCAATAAAATAAAAACAGTCATTTTTTTCTTGTAATTCAATATGCTGCTTTATTGCACCGAAATAATTTCCTAAGTGTAGTTTCCCTGAGGGCTGGATTCCTGATAAAACCCTTACCATTAATCCTCCTTAACTGGATATATCCTTTGAAATAATATTAAAAGCCAATAAAAACCACTTTTAAATTTTGCATTTTTTAATGTGGAGCCATAATATTTTACTTTTTTCAAATTTGCCTTCTTAAAATCTGAAAATTGAAGAGATGAATTTATGAATTTTGTTTTTTCTATCTTTGAATTTGCAAAATTTGACTGATTTAAATTTGTTTCCTTTGCATAAAAATCAAGGAAAAAGCATTTTGAAAGATTTGCTTTTTCAAAAATTGATTTTAAAAATACAGAACCTTGAAATTCACATTCTTCAAAAAGTATATTATTAGCGTTGCATTTCAAAAAAGAGACAACAGAAAAATCACTGCTTCTTGCCTTTACTCTTTCAAGAGAGGATTCTTCAAATTTTGAACCTCTAAAAGAAACCTTCTGGATTGTCATTCCTTTAAAATTTGATTGGGGAAAAATACAGTTTGAAAAAGAAGCATTTTTCAAATATGTCTTTGTAAAATCAATATTTGTAAAATCACATTCTAAGAATTTTGAATTATCAAAATCCAGTTCTTCAAAAGCGGAAGAACCAAATTGACACCTTTCAAACTTACCAGAAGAAAAGGGAATTTTTTCAAAATTTGAATTTAAAAAATGGCAATCCTTAAAAATTGATTCAACTGTGGTTATTTCCTTAAATTTACACTTATCAAAAATCACAGAAGAAAAATTACTTTTTGTAAAATTAATTTTAAAAAAAACAGATTGGGGAAAAAATCCATTTTCCATTCTGCTATTTAAAAATTTTCCTGAATCAAAATTTGATTTTGAAAAATTTGCACCAGATAAATCACAATCCTCAAATTGGAAATTTGATGAAGAAAGATTTTCCCATCTTGCCTGCCTTAAATCACACTTGAAACCTTTAAATTTTTCTGCTTCAATAAAATTTCCAAAGGAAGAAGAAAAATCACAATTTTTTGCTTCCAAATCCTTTAAATTTGCTTTTTCAAGGTTACAATTTTTAAAAGAGACAAACTGAAGTTTTGCAGAATTAAATTTACAACCACTTAAATTTAAATTCTCAAAAGAGGTCTTTAAAATTTCAGAAAAAGAAAAATCTGATGATAAAAGGTTTGCCCCTTGAAAATTTGCTTCCTGTAAAAAGGAACCTTTTAAAATAGCTCCTTTTAAATTTGCCCCTTGAAAATTTGCACTTTTTAGATCAAGATTTTCCAAATTAAAATCTTGTAAGTTTGCACCTACAAAATCAGGGGTTACATTAGGGTACCTCTTTCTAAATAAATTCCAATTTCCGGAATTTAAAGCTTCCAAATGAGCAGGGTTTGCCATAAGTTAAAAATTATATCAAATTATCATTTTTTATGCAAAAAAGAGTTTTAAAATTTAGATAAAGCTCTAATGGAAAGATATTAAACCTTAAAGCAAATTTTCAAATTATCTTTTTTTTATCAGTCAACTTTTTTTATGCAATTACCTAATTTTGGTTATTGAAAAAGTTTTTTTTTTAAGTTATTATAAAAATATGAATTTAGATTTGGAATTAAGAAAAATAATAAGGGAGCTTGTTTCTTCAAATATCTCCCTTCTTCAAGCCTGTGAAGAATTTAAATTAAAATTTATAGAAGAAGCCCTTGCTCATTATGGAGGGAATATTAAAGAAACAGCAAAAGCATTAAAAGTACATAGAAATACGATAAGCAATATCTTAAATAAAAAAATCTCAGGAGAAAAGGGAGATTAAAAAATTATTTTTAATTTTAATATTTATATTTTTCCCCTTGAAACTGTCCCAGTTCTCAAATTTCTATAAAAAAGAAATAAAAAAATTTGATTTTGATATGAGTTTTTCTTTTTCTCACAAAATTTTTCCCTATAAAAAAATCCCTTTTGGAGAATTGATATTAAAATATAGTATTAAAAACAATTTAGATCCCCACTTTTTAACTTGTTTGATCCTTGAAGAAAGTAATTTTGATGAAAGTGCTGTCTCTTATAAAGGCGCTGTAGGGCTTATGCAATATTTGGTTTTAAATGAAAACCATTGGGATAAACATAAAGATCCTTCCTTTAGCATAGAAGCAGGATGTCTCTATTTGAAATTTTTATTTAACGAATTTAATGGAAAAATTTTAGAGACAATAGCAGCATACAATTGTGGAATAAATTGTGTCAGAGGAAGAAAAAAATTGCCAAAAGAAACAATTATTTTTATTGAAAAAGTTTTGAATTGTTATTATGATCTCTGGTTAAGGACCCCAAATATAAGTTTCCCTTTCGATTTTTGCAAAAAATAAAAGGCGAGCATCTCCTTCCATTTTTAAATTTTCTAAAATATTTTTTTTCTTTTCATATTCAAAATAAAGGGGAATCCCTGATAAGTTTGCCACTTCAATTTTATTTTCTATTGGATAGTTTGCATAATTTAGTGCATAAATTGCTGCCCAAGAACCAGAAGAACAAGATAAAACTTCATCTTCTATACCCCTCTCATAGGTTCTCATAAATATAATATTTGGCTCTAATATTGATACAAAAGAAACATTTGCCCCTTCTGGCTTTAATTCTTCTGCCCATCTTAAACCCCTTGCAATGTTTAAAAAATCAATTTTATATAAATTTTCTTCCATTGGAATTATTAAATGAGGCACCCCCACATCAACAAGGAATCCCCTATATCCTTTTGTTTCTAATTCATTTATTTTTACCTTTGTAGGTGGAAAAGACAGTTTTACATTTTTCCCTAAAATTTCTGCCCCAAAGACACCAGCATCTGTTTCAATTTTATGTTCTTTTGGTGCAATTACTTTAAGGAAAGCATATCTTGCTGCACACCTTGTGCCATTTATGCAAAGGTTAGCAAAAGAGCCATCACAATTATAATAAGTAATTTTATAATGTGCCTTTTTTGAACTCTCAATTAAGATTAACCCATCTGCCCCAATTGAGAGCCTTCTTTTGCAAATTCTAATAATAAAATCTTCCAAGTTTCTTGGAACTACATTTCTTCTATTGTCAATTATAATAAAATCATTTCCTGCTCCTGAAAACTTCCCAATTTCCAAAGCTTAATCCTTTGCTTCTATTATATCGCTTTCAAATCCTGCTTCATTTAAAGATGATACACCAAATTTACAAAATCTTTTTTCTAAGAAAATTATATTTTTTTCAGTTTCAAGTACAAACTCCCAATTCTGGCTTCCAAAACATTTTTCATATAATCTGTACTTTATTGCTTTTTGAACTTTTTTAAATTCAATCCTTAAATTTTCATTGTCTTCCAAAAGAATTACTTCCTCTGGTGGAGGTGGCTTAAATTCATATTTATATAATGTTTCATAAATCAAGGATTCTGATAAATGGTTTTTATCATATTCATAACAATTAAAAATATATTTATAAAAAGAATTATGTGATACATTTTCATCAAAGAATAAATTTTCTTTCTTTTTCAAATCAACTAAAAGAGGTATTCCATTGTTTATTTCTTTTTTTACCAATAAACTTTTACAATTTTCTTCTAATTCCAATTCAAAAGCAATTCCTTCTTCATTAAAAAAAACATTCTTCAAATTTGTTTTTTCAGGGACTTTTAAAAACAAGAACTGAAAAACCTTTGTTTTTTCTTCAAATTTTTTCCCCTTAATATAAAAGCCCCAAAAAGTTGAAAAATCATAATCTAAATTTAAATCCTCTTTTTTGAAATTTTTTTTCCATTTATTACTTTTTAAAAATTCACTTAAAATCAAATTATTTTTTTTAAAAACTGCCTCTTCTGGAGGCAAATCCATTTCCCTTCTTTGTGGATTTTTTATTTTAATTAAATAAACTTCAATTTTTCCTTCCTGAAAGCTTTCTGGTAAATTTATATCAACTTCAATTTCTTTTCCTTCTTGAAGAAAATTTACTTCTTTTATGATTTTTTCCTTTGGAATTGGTGGATGGGGAGGTCCTTCTTTTCCACAATTAATCAAACTATAAGATAAGATTACTAAGATCCAATTTTTCAGTAATATCCTTAATTTTTTTATGTACATAATTTTCATCTATTACAACTTTTATATTCCCCATTTCAGGGGCATGGAAAGAGACTTCTTCCAGCACCTTTTCCATAAGTGTATAAAGCCTCCTTGCTCCAATATCTTCCAATTTTTCATTCAAATATTCTGTATATTTTGCAATTGCTAAAATTGCTTCATCTTTAAACTCCAATTCAATCCCTTCAGTTTTAAGGAGCGCCTCATATTGTTTTAATAATGAATGTTTTGGTTCTTTTAAAATTCTATAAAAATCTTCTGCCTTAAGAGAAGAAAGCTCAACCCTTATTGGGAATCTTCCTTGTAATTCTGGAATTAAATCAGAGGGCTTTGTAGTGTGGAAAGCACCAGCACCAATAAATAATATAAAATCTGTTTTTACTGAACCATATTTTGTTTGAACAGTTGTCCCTTCAACAATTGGCAATAAATCCCTTTGAACCCCTTCCCTTGAAACATCTGGTCCATATCCTTTTTCCTTTCCTGCAATCTTATCCATTTCATCAATAAAAACAATCCCTGTTTCTTCTGCCCTTTTCAATGCCTCAGAGGTAACTGCTTGCATATTCAGTACCTTGCTTTCTTCCTGTGCTTGAAAAATTTTTAATGCCTCTGGGACTGAAACAAACCTTTTTGAACTTTTAGGCCCCATAATATTTGACAACATACTTTGCATTTGTATTTCAATTTCTTCCAACCCCTGAGGACCAAATATTTGAACCTGTGGAAATTGTTTTTCTTCCACATCAATCTCCACTTGAAGGTTATTAAACCCTCCTTCCCTTAATATTTTCCTTTTCTTTTCCCTTTCTTCCCAGTTTGAAGAGGTCTCTGGAAAAAGTTTCAGCAATAGGCGTGTTTCTGCTGCTTCTTTGATTTTATCTTCAATTGTTTTTAGTTTTTCTTCTTTTACCAATCTTATTGATTCTTGAACAAGATCCCTTATAATCGAATCCACATCCCTTCCTACATATCCCACTTCTGTAAACTTTGTTGCTTCAACCTTCACCATTGGTGCTTCCACAAGTTTTGCAAGGCGCCTTGCAATCTCTGTCTTCCCAACCCCAGTTGGTCCAATCATTAAAATATTTTTTGGTATTATTTCCTGCCTTAATTCTTCTGATAATTGTGATCTCCTCCATCTGTTTCTTAAAGCAATTGCAACCTTTATCTTTGCTTCTTCCTGCCCAATTATGTGCTGATTTAATTCTCTAACTATTTCAAAAGGTGTTAGATACTTTTGAAGTTCTTTCATTCAAGCACCTCAATTTTAATTTGATTATTTGTATATATACAAATTGATGAAGTTATCTCCATTGCCTCTTTTGCAATTTCTTCTGGTGAAAGGTTTGAATGTTTTATAAGTGCCTTTGCAGCAGCTAAAGCATAAGGACCACCTGAGCCAATGGCAATTACATCATCATCTGGCTGGAGAAGATCACCAGTCCCAGATAAAAGAAATAATTTTTCAGAGTTAGCAACAATCATAATTGCATCCAGGCGTCTCAATGCCTTATCAGTTCTCCATTCCTGTGCCAATTCAACAGCTGCTCTTTCCAAGTTTCCTTTATATTCTTTAATCTTTCCTTCAAACCTTGAAAGAAGAGCAATTCCATCAGCAGCAGAACCAGCAAAGCCAGCCAAAATTTTCCCATCATATATTTTTCTTACCTTTGATGCTTTATGCTTTATTATAGTATTTCCTAATGTAACTTGCCCATCTGAAGCAAGGACTGTTTTCCCCTTAAACCTTAAAGCCAAAACTGTTGTATTTTTCATATAAATAGGATAACAAAAATAAAATTTCAAATCAATTCTATGCAAATATAAATTTGATTTTTTTTTATAACTTTTAGAAATTTAAAAAATAAAAAAATTTCAGCCAAAAATAAAATTTTAAAAGTTTTATTTCTTAAGCTTTTCTATTTCTCCTTCTACCCTTTTCCATGCAGCAGTTACAAAGGACCAGAGATTGGGCCTATCTTCTGCTTTTGCCCAAAAAGTTTCTTTATCCTGCAAATCCTTATAAAATTTGCAATTTACTTTAAAATCTTCTCCTTCAATCTTTACTTCACCAATTTCTTCAATCTTATTATAATTGTCGCTTATGCTTTTCATCCACTTTAACTCAGAAAATTCCTTTAAAATATTGTCTATTGGCTTTTCAACCTTTACTTCCTTTTGATTTAAATACCATTTATCTTCTTTTTTTTCAAAAGCAAATTCTTCTTTTCCAATCTTTAATTTAAAATTTTTAACCTGCCATTGTGAAAAGGATAAAATTTTTGTATCTGGTACTGCCACAAGCCCTTGTTCTAATTTTTCCCATAAGGAATGGTTTACGATATATACTTTTTTATCTTTCTTCAAATAAAAATCATTTTTTCCCATCCCTTCTTTTTTTCCAAACTCACTTCTTAAAATTAATTTATTATCTTTATTATAAAAAGAAACAACTGCAATTGGTGGAAGCAAATTAAATTCCTTTAAATCTTCTTCTTTATATTCATCTATAAATTCCTTTGCCCTGAAAGAAGATAATCCATAAAGCAAGTCCTCAACTCCATCTTTCTCTGCCCTATCTTTAAAAGGGAAATCAATGTACCAAAAATTATCCTTTTTTTCAATGTTTATCTTCCTTTTCCTTGTCTCTATTTCAATTAAGTTAACATCTGATGCTTGATATGAAAATATATTTTTATCCCTCAAATCTGTCAAATTTTTATTTATTTTTTCATAAAAAGATGATGATACAAAATAATTCTTACCCTTCCCTTTAACCCTTATTGCCATTTGGTTTATCTGGGGTATTTTTGTACCAATTAAAATTTCTTCTTCTCGTTCCATTTGTTTAAACTTTAAAATTGCTTCTGGGTTGTCTAATTGAAAATCCTTTAAATCCAAAGTACTTATTTCTTTTTCCTTTTCTAACTCCACAATACTTGAAACTATTGAGTTTATTGTATATTCATCGGCTTTATATTCAATTGGTTTTAAAAGACGCCATTCATCTTTTTCTTTTTTTACTTCCCAGCTTAAATCTTTCTCTTTAAAAGACAAAAAATTTATATCCTCTTCTTTAAAATTAAAGATCTTCTTTTCTTTTTCTTTCCTTTCTTCTGTAGAAGGAAGCTTTTTTTCATAGAAAATAATAAAAAGAAATAATCCAATTGCAATTAAAAGCAATATAAGCCCTTTGAGCTTCATTACTTCCTCCTAACTCTATAAATCATTATTCCTGAAATGATTGAAATTAATGGAAGGACAACAATTATTATTATAAAAATTGTTCTCATTTGTGCCCTGTTTAATGTAATTGCAACCCTTTCAACTGGCTTTGGTGGAATTGATATAAGTTCTTCTTTTTGTGCCAAATAATGAACAGAATTTTGAAAGAATATTCCATTTCCTAAGTTTTTTATCTGTCCATTTGTACAAAAATCTCCATCGCTTACTACAAGAAGTTTTCCTTTACCTTCTGATATAACAGATATAGGAATTGGTCCTTTTAAATCTTTTTCATCCTTGAAAACCCTTTCTTCCTTTAAAAGCATTGATATATTTGTTTCCCCCCATGCTTCATCTGAGGTTTCCAAGATTATACTTGTTTTATAATCTTTTATCTTTGGATCTAATGTTCCTAAAGCAATTGATAAAGGAAACAAAACAGGTGTATTTTGCATTTTGTCTGTTATTTTATGGAACCTAAAAGAATCAAGATAAAGGTAGCCAGGGCTTACAAAGGGGATTTGCTTTTTTGGATCAAAGACCAAAACATTTTTTATTTCAATTCCATAATTTTTTAAGAAACCATTAAAGCCCAAATCCTTTATATTTTTGTTTACCTCATCAAAATTTGAATCAACAGCTAAAAAGAAACTTCCACCTTTTTCTAAAAATTTTTCAATTATTTCTAACTCCCTTGGAAGGAAAGGATACTTTGGACTTATTGAGACAAGTAAAGAATATTCAGAAGGAATATCTGTTAGATTAATCAAACTTATCTCTTCAATTTTGTAATTTCTTTTTTCAAGGTTTTCCTTTGCCTCTGACAAGCCATTTTCATTATATTCATTAATTGAAAACTCATTATGCCCTTTTATAAAAGCAATCTTTATTTGCTTTTCTTCTGATACATTTAAAATTCCTGTTGTCAATACCTCTTCGCCTTTAAAAGCTTTCAAGGTTGGTGGCTGTCCCCATTGCATACCTGTATAATCATATTCAGCCAGCTCACTCCCATAAATAAATTTTTTCTTATCCTTTGATTTTAAGACAATTGAATTGTTTTGAGTTATGCCAAGTTCTTCAACAAGTCGCTTTGCTTCTAATATATTTTTTTCTGGATCAATAAACTTAACTTTTATCCTTTTTGAGAGATTTTCATATCTTTTGAGAAGTTCATTTAGTTCATCATAGATTTGATCCTTTTCATCAAATAAAACATAAATTTCCAAATCATTTTTTAAGTTTTTTAATACCTTTTTGCTTTCATCTGATAAAGAATAGATTTTATTTTTTGTTAAATCAAACCTTTCCCAATGTCTGAAAGATAAATAATTTACCATTAAAAAGATTGCAAGAGCAGAGATTAGATAAATTGTTATATTTGTTGTCTCAAAAATTTTTTTCATCTTTACCTCCACTTTCTAAATTTTAAAACCTGGATACTTAAAAATAAAAATAAAATTGTCAAACTCAAAGAATAAATTATTCCCCTTGTGTCAATTATTCCTTTTCCAAACCACTCCATCTGCTCCCATAATGTTGCATATTCTACAACATTCTTAAATTTTGGTGATGGAACTAGTTGATATAAAAAACCAAAAGTGAAAAGAATTATTAAAATTACAAAAGCCCAAATTGCAGATACTATTTGGTTTCTTGAAAAAGAAGAAGCAAGGATGCCAGCAGATAAAAAAGCACTTCCTTGCAAAATTATTCCAATATAACCAGTTAATACAGGCATCAAATCAATTGATGTGTAAGAAATTAAAATTACAACATATATAAATGTAAAAAGCCATAAAAATAAATATATAATTAAGGAAGCAAAAAATTTAGATAAAATAACTTGTGTTTCTGTAATAGGAGAAGTCATAAGCGTTTCCAAAGTTCCAAGGCGTTTTTCTTCAGAGATTAATCTCATTGTCAAAGCAGGAATTATAAATAATATATAAAACCAATAAAATACATTTCCTCCAAAAAAGGCTTTCAATACAGCTCCATGGGGTGCTGTTGGTGAGTTTAAATAACTTAAAATAATATAAAAAATTCCACCATTTAATATTAAAAAAGCAGTTAAAATTACATAAGCAAGGGGTGAAAAAAAGTAAGATAAAAGTTCCTTTTTTAATACAGCAAAAAATGGTTTCATTGGACTACCTCCTTTTCTTCCATTGTTAACCTTAAAAATACATCTTCCATAGAAAGAGAAATTTCATTTAGTTTTAAAATTTTAAAATTTTTTTCCTTAACAAAATCAAAGATTTTTTCCCTTAAATCAATATTTTTTTCTCCTGTAATTCTTAATAAAACTTCTAATCCTTCTTCCTTTACTTTTTCTACCTCCAATACCCCTTCAATTTTCTTAAATTCTTCTATATTTTCAAATATTGGCTTTATTATTACTTCATAAACTACATTTCCCCTCAATGTGTTTTTTAAGTTTTGTGGCGTATCTTGTGCTAAAATCTTTCCTTTATCAATTACTAAAACCCTATCAGAGACCATCTCTGCTTCTGGAAGTATGTGTGTTGAAAGGAATACTGTTCTTTCTCTTCCAATTTCTTTAATCAATTCTCTAATTTTTACAATTTGAACTGGGTCAAGCCCAATTGTTGGCTCATCTAAAATTAAAACCTTTGGGTTGTGGACAAGGACACCTGCTAAGGCAACCCTTTGCCTGTATCCCTTTGATAAGTTTCCTATAATTGTATTTTCTACATCTTTTATAAGACAGGCATCCAAAATATAATCAATATTTCCTTTTAACTCTTTCTTTGGAACGCCATTGAGCTCTCCCCTAAATTTTAAATATTCAATTACCCTTAATTCATTGTATAGAGAAGCACTTTCTGGCATATAGCCAATCAGTTTTCTTGCTTCCAAACTATTTTCAGAAATATCATATCCACCTATGTAAACTTTTCCTTCTGTTGGTGGCAAAAAACCAGTGATCATCCTTAAAGTAGTTGTTTTTCCAGCACCATTTGGACCCAAAAATCCAACAATTTCACCTTCCTTTATTGAAAAAGAAATGTTATCAACTGCTTTATTTTCTACATATACCTTTGTCAAATTTTGAACTTCAATCATACTACCTCCTTTTATGCTATTCTATTATAATGAAAAAATTTGAAACAGTATCTAAATATTATATACGAATTTTTAAAAAAAAGGTGTTTAGGTTTCCTGTTGGTGGTTTTTCAAGTTGTCCAAATAGGGATCCTAAAACAAAAGAAGGAGGATGCATTTATTGTGATATTAAGGGTTCTGGCTCTGATAATTTGAATTATAATTTATCAGTTAAAGAACAAATTGAAGCAAATTTAAAGAAAAATAAAAGCTACATATTATATTTTCAGCCCTATACTTCAACTTATTGTGATGAAGATTTTTTAACTAAAACAATAGAAGAATCCTTAAAATATGAACAATTCTTGGGCGTCTCAATTGGAACAAGGGCTGATGCAATTTCACCAAAATTATGGGATTATTTTGAAAATTTAAATAAAAAAACATATTTTGAATTGGAATTAGGGTTACAATCTGCAAAAGAAGAAACATTAAAATTTATTAAAAGAGGGCATACTTTAAAAGAATTTAATGAAGCAGTTAAAAAAACAAAGGCATTAGGAATTTTTTTAATTGTTCATATAATAATTGGCTTACCTGGGGAAGAATTAGTAGATTTTTTAAATACAATTGATTATTTAAATGATTTAAATATAAATGGAATTAAAATCCATCCATTGCATATTATGAAATCAGCAGAGATTTCAAAGATTTATGAAATAAAAAATAAGTTAAAAGGTGGGGAAGTTTTTAAAAAGGAAAATTTACCAGAGCTTAAAATTTTAACTTTGGAAGATTATAAGAAAATAGTTTATGAAATTTTATTGAAATTAAGGGAAGAAACAGTTTTATATAGAATAACTTCAGAAAGGTCAACAGAAGATTTTTTAGGTCCCCTATGGCTCCTTCAAAAACAAAAGATTTTAAATGAAATAAAGGAATATTTAAAATCAAAAGAAATTTTAATCATTTAAAAAAGCTTTCCTTCTTCAAAAAAGAAAAAATCATAAAAATTTTTTAATCTTGATTATTCATGCTTTTTCATCTTAATTTATCATTTTAAAAAAATTTTTTTCTGGTATAATATTATTTAAAAAAAATTAAAGGAGAAAAAATATGAAAATACATGAGTATCAAGCAAAAGAAATTTTTTCTCGCTTTGGGGTTAAAATCCCAAGGGGAAAAGTTGCAGAAACACCAGAAGGGGCAAAAAAAATTGCAGAAGAAATAGGGGGAAGGGTAGTTGTAAAGGCACAGATCCATGCTGGTGGAAGGGGAAAAGGTGGTGGTGTAAAATTGGCTGAAAATCCCGAAAAGGCATATGAATTTGCAAAGAATATGTTAGGGAATCCCCTCATTACCCATCAAACGGGACCAGAAGGAAGAATTGTAAGGAAGGTATTGATTGAAGAAGCCCTTCCAATTGAAAAAGAATTTTATATTGGAATGGTTTTGGACAGGTCAAAGTACTGCCCTGTTCTTATGGCATCTCCTTTTGGTGGGATGGAAATTGAAGAAGTTGCTTTAAAGCATCCAGAAGCACTTTTGAAAATCCATATTGATCCTTTATGTGGAATCCAACCCTTTCAATTGAGAAAAATCTCAAATTTTTTAGGGCTTGAAGGTGAAAGGGCAAAAAAGGCAAATAAATTTATAGAAGCTCTTGTTGACTGTTATATTAAAACAGATGCCTCTCTTGCTGAAATAAATCCCTTAATCCTCACAAAAGATGGTGAAATCCTTGCTCTTGATGCAAAGATGAATTTTGATGACAATAGTTTGCCAAGGCACCCTGAAATTCAAAATTTAAGGGATTTAAATGAAGAAGCACCCTTAGAGGTGGAGGCATCAAAGTACAATTTAAATTATATTAAGTTAGATGGTTCAATTGGATGTATGGTAAATGGTGCAGGGCTTGCAATGGCAACAATGGATATAATAAAACTTTATGGCGGAGAACCAGCAAATTTTTTGGATGTAGGTGGCGGGGCAAATTTGGAAGCAGTTACAAATGCTTTTCGTATTTTGCTTATGGATAAAAATGTAAAGGCAGTTTTAGTGAATATTTTTGGTGGAATAGTCAGATGCGATATTATTGCAAAAGGAATTGTAGATGCAGCAAAAGGATTAAATTTAAATATTCCTGTTGTTGTGCGACTTCAAGGAACAAATGTGGAAGAAGGGAAGAAAATTTTAAAAGAATCAAATCTTCCATTTATTTTGGCTTCAGAGATGTCTGAAGCAGCAGAAAAAATTGTGAAAAATTAAGGGGGCAAATATGGCTATTTGGGCAAATAAAAGCACAAAAGTTGTAGTTCAGGGTTTAACAGGAAAAGAAGGAACTTTTCATACAAAATTATGCAAGGAATATGGCACAAACATTGCAGGTGGAGTAACACCAGGAAAAGGTGGAACGGTTCATGAAGGTTTTCCCATCTTTGATAGCGTAGCAGAAGCAAAAGAAAAAACGGGTTGCAATGCATCCCTTATTTTTGTTCCGCCTCTTTTTGCAAAGGATGCCATATTAGAGGCAATTGATGCCGGGATGGATTTAATTGTTGTGATTACAGAAGGCATTCCAGTAAATGATATGCTAATTATTCATCATTTTTTGAAGAAAAGTAAATCAAGGATAATAGGACCAAATTGTCCGGGTATCATTACACCAGGGCAGTGCAAAATGGGTATAATGCCAGGGCAGATTTTTAAAGAGGGCCCCGTTGGAGTTGTTTCTCGTTCTGGAACACTTACTTATGAGGCAGTTGATCAGCTAACAAAAAATGGTTTAGGGCAATCCACTTGTATTGGTATTGGAGGGGATCCCTTACCTGGAACAAATTTTGTTGATTGTATTAAAGCCTTTGAAGAAGACCCACAAACAAAGGCAATTGTTTTAATTGGTGAAATTGGAGGGACTGCAGAAGAAGAAGCAGCTGAATTTGTAAAGAAAAATGTAAAAAAACCTGTCTTTGCTTTTATTGCAGGAAGGACTGCTCCACCAGGAAGAAGGATGGGACATGCAGGTGCAATTATTTCAGGAGGGAAGGGAACTGCAAAGGAAAAGATGGAAGCCTTAAGGGCTGCAAATGTCTTTGTCATAGAAAGCCCTGCTGAAATTGGAAAAACAGTTAAGGAAAATTTAAAGTGATAGAAAGAACTTTGTCTATTATAAAGCCCGATGCAATTTCAAAAAAACTTGCAGGAGTTATTATAAAAAGATTGGAAGATGAAGGCTTTAAAATTATTGGAATGAAGTATTTACATTTAAAAAAGGAACAGGCAATGGAATTTTATGAAGAGCACAAAGAAAAGCCCTTTTACCAATCCCTTGTAAATTTTATAACAGAAACTCCAGTTATTGTACTTGCATTGGAAAAAGAAAATGCTGTATCAGATTTAAGAAAACTTATGGGTGTAACAGATCCAAAAAAAGCAGAACTAAACACTTTAAGGTCTTTATACGGATCAAATATAGAAAGAAATGCAATCCATGGCTCTGCTGATCTGAGTTCAGCAGAAAGGGAGTTAAATTTCTTTTTTGCAAAATATGAATTAATTTAGGAGGTCCTATGTTATTTATTTTATTTTATCTTCTGTTTATGCCTCAGGTTTCCACAGAGCAAGTTGAAGAAATATTAAAAAATATGCAAGAGGGGAATAACAAATTAAAGCCAGACATTTTCATGACAAACTTCTCAGAAAAGGCAAAAGGAAAAATTGATCAAAAACAAATGGAACAAGATTTTAAATCTCAAATTTTAATTTCAGGTGATTGGATTTCTCACAAAATTATAAAAGAGATAAAAGAAAAAAACACATACGAAGTAGAAGTTAAATTTAGAAACTACAGAGCCCTCTTGAAATTGGTTTTAACTGATGATGGAAAAGTTGATTATTATGAATTTTTTCCTTTAAAAAAAGTTGATTTTGAAGATCCAAAGATTTCTTCAAAAAAGCTATCTTTTCCTTTTAAAGGCATCTGGATTGTAAAAGAAGGTGGAAATAATTTGGAGAAGAATATTTTTAAAGATAGTTTCAATATGGCTTTTGCTTTATATTTTCAAAGAGTAAATGAAAAAGGTGAAGTAATTGAAAGCAAAAATCAAGAAGTACTATCTCCAATTGATGCAAATGTCTGGCAGATTATTGACAATATTGATGAAAATGAAGTAGGAAAACCAAATAAGTTTAGACCAAATGGAAATTCAATTGTATTAAAAATAAGTGGAGAAGAATTCCTTGCAATTACTTTTTTGAAAGCAGGTAGTTTCAAAGTAAAACCAGGTCAGAAAGTAAATAAAGGTGATTTATTAGCATTATCAGGTTTTTCAGGTAATATTCAAGAACCAATGGTTGGTCTCTGGGTCCAATCAAATGTATTAGAACAGGAAGGGGAAGGGATAAAATTTTACTTTTCTTGTGTTGAAAAATTTGATGGAAAAAATTGGCAGAAAAAAGAAGATTATTTCCCTGAAAAAGGAGATATTTTAAGAGCTTGCAGTAACTAAGACCAAAGTTTTTTGAGGAAAAAATTTGAGTGCTTTTCCCCTGATCTTTTAACCTTGGGAATTTAGAATAGCCATAAAATTTTAAGGCTTAAAAGCTTTATATACCTCTCTTGAAAAAGTTGGAAAAAATACATTTTTTTTAATCCTTAAAAAAATTTTTTATTATTATTTATTAATGATTTGAGGTCTTTTCCCCAAAGCATAAGGTATTGGGCTTACAAATGATTTGTAACGGCTCATAAAGATTTAAAAATGGGAACTTCCTTATCTTATTTAATATACAAAACAAATAAAGGAAACCATTATAAGAAAAAATGCAAAAGTAAAGTTTTAAGGTATGAAAGGAGCAAAGGGGAAAAAAGAATTAGAAAAATTTTTAAGCTTTTTATTTTTTCTCTCCTAAGTTATGGATAATTGGACTACTTTAATTTAAAATAAAATTCCACTTGCCAAAGGGCAAAAAAAGGATTATATTATT
>JBBISU010000027.1:17915-35472 GCA_037441225.1 Acidobacteriota bacterium | reverse complement strand
AAAATGCAGATAACAGTTGTTTTTTTGACTACAATTGTGCAAGTTGGGTTAAAATAATCTAGAAATTCATATTCCAATTTTTCCCATCCATTTTTTTTGCCATATTCATAAATTTCTGGTTCTAACATTCTGATTTTATCTTTAATTAAAATAATATAATATTTTCCTTTATATTTTTCATATTTAAAAATTTCTCCATCAAAGGATTTTTTTGAAACTGGTATTTTAAAGATATTTAAAACAAATGCTTTATTTTTTTCTAAATTTGTCCTCAAAGTAAAAGGGTTTTTAAAAGAAAAGGTAAAAAATGAGATCATTAAGATAAAAAATATTAAGAAATAAGCAATTTATAAATTTAATGGTTTTTTTATTTTCTTTTTTTTAAATATTTTTAATGCTTCTGTTCCATCACTTGGCTTCTTTTTTTCATCTTTTTGAATTAATCTTAATATAAAATTTTTCATCTTTTCTGGTATTTTTAAATCCTCTGGAAAGGGAGGAAATTTTTCCATTTTATGTTTTCTTAAAAGATTGAAGCCATCTTCATCTTCAAAAGGAAGTCTCCCTGTCAAAAGTTGATATAGGGTAATTCCATGGGAATAAAGATCACTTCTATAGGTAAGCCTTTTTCCATCATAAAACTCTGGTGAAGAATAATCAGGTGTGAGATAAAAAAGTTCTTCTCTTGTAATTGTCCTTCCAAGGATTGGTTTTACAAGTCCAATATCTGCCAGTTTTATGTTACCATTTTCATCAATTAAAATATTTGATGGTTTTACATCCCTATGAACAAGTCCTGAATTATGAAGATAAGATAAAGCTTTTAAAATATTTTCAGTTATTTCTTCAACTTCCTTTGAATTTAGAGCTCCTTTTTCATCTAAAACCTGTGAAAGGTTTTTCCCTTTTACATATTCCATTACTAAATAATAAAAATTTCTTCTCTAATCTTTTCCCAAAAATAAGATTTGTAAAAGGTTTTCATGTGTAATTTTTTGACTAAAATCTGCTTCCCTTTTTATAATTTCTAATTTTTTTTCATCAATTTCTTTTTTAAAAACTTTACAAGCAAGTTCTTTTCCTTGAATTAAATCAAGGACCAAATAAACATCTGCAAAACCGCCAGAACCAATTTTCTTTTTAACTTCATATCTTTCTGAGATGGTGTCTCCTTCTTTTAAGAAAAAAAAGAATGGTTTTCCATTTAATTTTTCTGTTTCATCCATATTTTACTTTAAAAATTTTAATATAAATCTATGAAAATGGGGCTGATTTATTAACATTTCATCAAAGGGTTCATTTGAAAAAAGGAAGACAGGTTCTATTGTATGGCTTTTTGTGGAAAATTTTAAACTTTCAAAGGAGAAACCACCTGTTTCGTGGTCTGCTGTTATAAAAATTGCTGTACTTTTATCTTTAATTGAAATTTCAATTAAAAATTCAATTATTTTTTTTGCTTTGAAAACTTCTTCTTTTAATCTTTTTAAATCATTTTCATGGCAAGCCCAATCAATCTTTCCTGCTTCAATTATAAGGAAATAGGGTTCCTTTAAATTTTTTATTGATTCTTTTATAATTTTTAAATAATCCATATTATCATTTAAATTTATAATTTTTTCATTTATTTTTTCATCAATTTTCCCTGCAAATAAGTCAAAGTTGCTTTTTTTTAAAAAATTTAATATTTCTTCTTTATTATGCCTATCTTTTGTATGGGAATAAAGTGCTGCTGGAGTTGCATCATATATTTCAACATCTGTTAAAATACCAACAGAATAACCTTTTTCTTTTGCAATTTCTCCAAGCGTTTTATATTCCTTTCCATTTATCCCCATCCCAAGCATTCCATTTCTTGTAAAAATTCCAGAAAAGATTGCAGTGGCAGAAGAAGCAGAATCAGGTATTCCACAAAAAGGGTTTCTTGTATCAAGGGCTGAAAAGCCATCAAAGGAGGTCCAGGGGTAGCCATTTTCTTCAATTATTTTCATTTGTTCAGGACCAAAGCCATCGCCAATAAATATTATTATATTTTTTTGTAAATTCAAGAGAAAAAAAAGAATTAAGAAAAACATATAATAAAAGTGCCCCCGGCCGGATTCGAACCAGCGACCAACTGATTATGAGTCAGCTGCTCTGCCAGCTGAGCTACAGGGGCACATCCTTATTATATCATATTTTTGTAATCCAAAAAACTTTATATGGATATTTACCAAAGCTTTTTCCCATATTCCATCTTTCTTTTTTTATAAAATTAAAGCCAGCTTCCTTTAAGAAATTTTTAATTTCTTTTTCCTTCCAGTACTTTTCATAGACCTCATCTCTTATATCAAAGCCATCCCATTTTCCAAAAATTTCAACCTTTGCTAATCTTAACCTTTCAAAATAAGTGCCTTTAATTTCAATCCTCCCCCTTTCTGATTCAAAAATGTAAGGTTCTGGATTTGAATAAATTTTTTTAAAGGCAAGGTAAGTATTAGTATCAAAGAGAAAAAAACCCTCTTTTTTTAATAGATTTTTTATCTCCTTAAAAATTTCTCTTAATTTTTCATAATGTAATATGTGGTTTAAAGTATCATAAAATGAAACAATTAAAGAAAAATTTCCTTTCATTGGAATTGGTGGGAAGGAAAAGCATATTCCATAAAAATCTTTAATTTTTTTCCCCATAAAAAGCATTTGATATGATTGATCTATCCCAATTAATTTTATTTTTCTCCCATAAAAATTTTTCAAAAATAGCCCTGTTCCACATCCTAAATCTAAAATCTCATCAAAATTTATTTTATATTTTTTTAATACCTTTTTAAATTTTTCTTTTAAGACAACATTAAATCTTTCACCAATAGTTTCATCATAGCAAAGAGAAAAATTTTTGTAACCTACCATTTACCTATAATTGTTACAGGTCCATCGTTTATAAGTTGAATTTCCATTTTTGCTCCAAAGATACCTTTTTCAACTTTTATGCTAAAACTTTTTAATTTATTATAAAAATTTTCAAAATAAATGGAGGATTTTTCTGGCTCTAAGGCATTATCAAAGGAAGGTCTTCTTCCTCTCTTAATATCACCTGCAAGAGTAAACTGGGATACAAGGAGAATTTCCCCTGAAATTTCTAAGATTGATTTGTTTAATTTCCCTTCCTCATCATCAAAAATTCTCAAATTTAGAATTTTATCAATTGCCTTATCAAAAACTTCTTCACTATCACCCTTTTCAAAACCAATAAAAATAAGCATCCCATAATTTATTGAAGAGATAAATTTTTCTTCAACTTTAACTGAAGCACTTTTAACTCTTTGAATTAAGCAAATCATTTATCCCCCTTTAAAATGCTTGCAATTAAGAAACTACCTTTAATTTTAAATAAAATTCCAAGGCAAAAGTATGAAAATATTATAAAAATTATTGAAAAAACTAATTTTATTCCTATTATATAAAAACTTTGGTTTAAGTTTGCAAAAAGGATTTTTGATAAATAAAACAAAATAATGAAAAAAGGTAAATTAAAGATAAACATTTTAAAAAAATCAAATAAGAAATCCATTAAGTTATGTTCTGGTATATATTTTTTTGAAAGTATTAAAAGATAAAAAAATTGAAAAAGAGCACTTATGGAATTTGATAAAGCTATTCCAATATGTTTATACTGGCTTGTTAAAAGGAAACAAAAAATAACAAAAGTTATTAAAGCAACAAGGGATGAAATTGCAGGAATTTTTGTATTTTTCTTTGCAAAATAAGCAGATGTTAAAATTTTTGAATAACCATAAGGAAGGAGGGAAAAAGAATAAGCCATAAGGCAAAAAGCCACTTCCAAAGTATCTTCTGGCTTAAATCTTCCACCTTGAAAGAGCACTTTAATTATTGGTTTTGATAAGAAAAAAAGTCCTAAAATTGATGGAATTGTTATAAAAGAAGTTATGTGCATTCCTTCTTTTAATTTTGATGAAAACTTTTCTTTTTCATTTACATCTTTTGATAAAGAAGGCAAAAGCAAAGTAAAAAGAGAAACAATAACACCACCATAGATTAAATGGATTAATCTAAAAGAATAATATAAATAACTAACTGATTTGTCTCCTGAATAAGCAGCAAATCTTGTACCAATTATTTGATTTATTTCATTTATTCCAAGGGCAAATATACCAGGCAGAATTTTATAAAATAATTCCTTCACTTCTGGTGAAATCAAATTTTTAGGAAAATGAAATTTTATTCCAATTTTCTTTACTTCCTTGTATTGCAAATAAAATTGCAAAAAGCCACCAAATAAAACACCAAAAGAAAAAGAGTAAACAGGATTTAAGCCAAATTTTGAAAGGGAAATTCCAAAAATTATTATAGAAAGGTTTAAAAAAATTGGAGTTGAAGCAGGTAGATAGAATTTTGAGAAGACATTTAAAATTGCTTGCATAAGTCCTGCTAAACTTATAAATAAAAGATAAGGAAACATTATTCTGTTTAAAAAAACAGTTAAAGCAAACTTTCCTTCAATTAAATTAAACTCCTTTGCCATTAAATTTATAATAAAAGGTGAAAATATAATTCCTAATATTACAATTCCAGTTGAAATGAAAGTTAAAAGATAAAATACTTGACTTGCAAATTTTATAATCTCTTGATTTTTTTCTCTTTTTACTTCAGAAAATATTGGGATAAAGGCAGCATGGAGAGCTCCTTCTGCCAGAAGCCCCCTAAACATATTTGGAATTCTAAAAGCAACAAAAAAAGAATCAGATAAAAAAGAAGCGCCAAGAATATAAGCCATAACTTTATCCCTTATATAGCCAGATAACCTTGAAAGGAATGTTATAAAGGTAACCCCCCCTGCAACCTTCCAGATGTTTTTACTCATTCTTTAAGGACTGCCCTCTTTAAAACCATTTGAATCAATGTTTTCAAAAAAACATCAAATTGATGGGCTAATATTTCCCTTTGCTTTAAATTTGTTGCATTTTTAAATTCTATTATAAACTTTTGGACTGGTTCCCAATCCTTATACATCAAATATCTCATTGATTTGTTTTCAAAATTTAAAAGTTCATCAAAAAAAACTTGAAAATCCTGCCTTGAACCTGTCTCTTTAAATTTTTCAATTGTTTTTTCTAACCTTTTTAAATCCTCCAAGAGAATTTTTGATTGCTCTTTTCTTGTTTGATAATAGGGGAATAGTTTTGTTCCATTAACTTCAATTAAGGAAAATGTCTCAAGCAAGTAAACAAAATTTTGTTGAAATAAGTCCCTTAATATTCCAGTGCTGTCTTCAAGTTTTGCTCTTATAATTTTTGGGTCTAAAAGAACAGCAACATCCACAAGTTCCATTTCCATAACCTTTTTCATTTCCATCTTAGAAGAAAAAAGCATACTATCAAGACAGGATAAAATGGCTTTATCTTTTTCAAAAAGGGGGAATAAGACATTTTTTATAAAATTTGAAATTTTTTGAAGTTGAGAGTTGATAAGGCAAAATAATAAAATTGCATTGCTATAATTTCTTTGCTCTTTTAGATTTTCTTGTGTATATTCTAAATATCTCAAACCTTTTATAAAAGCAATGAGAATTGTAAAAATGTTTTTTGAATTTGGATTTTTTTTAATTATTTTTAAATGTTCTTTTATCAGATCATTGTTTATATTCCCCCAGGAAGGTTTTGCTTCTCCTTTAAATATTTTTGATAAGGAAAGGTATTGTTTTAAAAAATCTTGAATAATTCTACCTAAAGAAATATAGCTTTGATAAGGAATAAAAGAAAGATAGGAGATCTCTGTTGCAATCCTTTCAAGGTCTTCTATCCTTTCTATTGCAAGCAGCAATTCACCATGCAAACTTTCTTTTGTTAATGTTTTTTCTGGTTCTACTTTTTGTATGTAAAGCAAAAATTGGGTAAAATGGTACTTATCTGTTCCCATTGTTTCATTGAGTAAAAAATTTATTCTGTTTAAACTACTTTTTATACAAGGAATATAAGCTCTAAAATTATAAAGAGAGATATGTTCTTTTTCATAAGTGCTCATTGGAAGATTTTCTACTTGGAAGATTGAGGAAATTCCTTTGATCCACATCTCCAACTCAAAGATCTTTTCATCTGTTGGCTTTAGCATATAATTCATTTTAACATAATAATTTTAAAAATCAAAAGAATGGTATAATATAAACTATGGAACCAAATAAAATATTTGTAGAAAGATTTTCTTGTAGAAGCTTTATTGAAAAAGAAGTTCCTCAGGAATATATTGAAGTAGTTTTAAAGGCAGGGATATGGGCTCCTTCTGCTGGAAACTTGCAGCCCTGGAAATTTTTTGTCATTAAAAATAAAGAATTAAAAGAAAAATTAGTGGAAGTTGCTTATGGTCAGGATTTTATATCAGAAGCAGATTTTGTAATAGTTGTGATTGCTTTACCTGAGGAATCAGCAATAAAATATGGAGATAGGGGAAGGTCTCTTTATTCAATCCAGGATACTGCTGCTGCAGTTGAAAATATGCTTCTCCAGGGTTCAATTTTGGGTTTAGGCAGTTGTTGGGTTGGTGCTTTTTCAGAAGAAAAAGCAAAGAAAGTTTTAAATTTAAAGGAAAAGGAAAAACCAGTTGCAATTTTGCCCTTTGGTTTTCCAAAGGAATTCCCTCCAAATTTTAGGGAGAGAAAGCCCTTAGAAAAAGTAGTAAAATTTTTAAGATAATGATTTTTAAATTTCTTTTGAAGATACATTAAAATAGGAGGTTTTTGATGAAGAATTTACTTGATTATTTAAATGAAGAAGAAAAAGGGATTTTTTTAAATCACTTAGAAACCTTAAAATTTAATGAAGATGAAGTGATTATAAAAGAAGGGACAAAAAATAATTCCCTTTTTATAATAAAAAAAGGACTTGTAAGGGTTCAAAAAAAAGTAGAAGGAAAAGATATGATATTAGATGATTTAAAAGAAGGAGAAACAATAGGTGAAATTACCTTTTTGGAAGAAGGAAAGTCCTCTGCAAGTTGCATTGCTGTATTAAACTCTGAGGTTTATGCAATTGATAGGAAAAGTTTTGATGAATTTTCAATTAAATACCCCTTTATATCTACAAAAATTTTGCTTGCAATTGCATTAAAGTTAAAAGATAGAATTATAAAAACAAATGAACTTTTGGCAACTTACTTTAATATTACAAAGAATTTAACAGAAAATGAAAGCTTTAGAAGATTTTATGGTTTTTGTTTTAAATAATATTTTTACTTAAAAGCTCTATTTCTATAAAACTTCATTAAATCAATAGAAGGTGGTTTCCCTCCTAAATATTTTGAAAACCAGTCCAGGTGTGCAATGTAATAAAATGCCATTTCATACCAGGAGGGCCAGTGCCCTGCCTTTTCAAAAACAATTAAGCGAGATGGAACTTTCATCTTTTGTAGGGATGTAAAGAGCTCTAAACTTTGTGTATAAGAAACCCTGAAATCCTTTTCTCCAGTTATAATCAAAGTTGGTGTTTTAAATTTTTTTACAAATTGTGATGGATCCCATTTTATATAATCCTCGCTTTCCCAGGGAGTGCCTCTTAAATCCCATTCAGGAAACCATAGTTCTTCTGTTGAGCCATATTTTGATTTTAAATTAAAGACACCCATCATAGAAGCCAAGCACTTAAATCTATCTGTATGGCCTAAAATCCAGTTTATCATATACCCACCATAAGACCAGCCCATAGCACCAATTCTTTCTTTATCCACAAAAGATAAACCCTCAAGCCAATCAGCAACTTTCATTATATCTTCAAATACCTTTCCTCCCCAATCACCTGAAATGGCTTCTGTATATTCCTGTCCAAAGCCCGTTGAACCATGTGGATTTGGAAAAGCAAGGACATAACCTGCGCCAGGGTATACCTGCCAATCCCCTCTAAAAGAATCCTGCCATTGGGATTGGGGACCTCCATGAATATTTAATATTGCAGGATATTTCTTTTTTTCATCAAAATTGTGTGGTTTTATTAAAAATACTTGAACAGGTTTTCCTTCTGCTCCTGAAATATAAAACTTTTCAGCAGGCCTTATATCCACTTCTTCCATTATCTTTTGATTAAAATTTGTCAATCTTATAGGTTTGCTTTTATTTTTTAAATCAAACTTGTAAATTTCCCAAGGCTCTGCAATTGCTCTGTGGATATAAATCACATAATTTTCATCAGGAGTAACTTTAAAATCATCAATTGTTTGATGAACCAATAATTCTTCAATTAAGCCATTTTCTATATTTATTCTATAAAGAGGAGTTTCCCCTTTAACTTGAGCTGTAAAATAAATATATCTTCCACTTTCTCCCCATTGTATTTTATTTATCCAGTAATCAAAATTTTTTTTATCAGTTAAAAGTTTTTCTTTTTTTGTTGATAAATCTAAGATTGCAAGGCGCCAGAGGTCTGCCTCATAACCTTCAACCCTCTGGGTTAAATAAGCCAAATATTTTCCATCGGGGGAAACTAAAGGATTTATATCAGCTCCCTTATTAAAAAAGGTTAAATTTTCTTCTTTTTTCTTATCTAAATCATAAATAAAAATATCACTATTTGTTGTCTCTGCTGGATTTGGAACTCTTTTTGCAGCATAAAAGAGGTATCTTCCATCTTTTGATGGGATATAATTTTCATTTCTTGATATAGAAAATAAAGGGGTTTCATACTTAAAAGGTGTTAAATCTTCAACATTTCCTTCTAAGTCAGTTTTTAAAATATGGAATTCCCTTCCATCTTTCCAAAAATTCCAGTGTCTGAAAAGCAAAGAATCAGCCAAATGTGCCCTCAAGGGTCCTTCTTTGAAATCTTTTTCAAGCTCTTCATTACATTTTTTATCAGAACATTCAGTAAAAACAAGAGATGTGAAATAAATCCCTTTTCCATCAGCTGACCACTTAATTGAAGAAATTCCCAAAGAAAAATCCAAAATTTTTTTTGCTTCCCCTCCTTTCAAAGGAATTATGTAAATTCCATCTTTTCCATCCCTATCAGATAAAAAAGCAAGGTACTTTGAATCATGAGAAAAATCATTTTCAGTATCATTTTTTTCACCAGAAGTAAATTGATAAATATTTTTCCCTTCTAAATCAGAGATCCAAAGGGATGTGTTTTTTTTGCCTTCCTTTAAATTATAATTTGTAACAGAAAAGGCAATATTTTTCCCATCAGGCGAGAGGGATAAATTTGAGATTGGCTTAATCTTATAATAATCTTCCACTTCAAAATTCTTTTTTTCTGCAAAGATAAAATTTGAAAAAATAAAAATTAAAATTAAATGCTTCATTATCTTTCCTCCTTTTCAAGGATTTTTTTTAAGCCATTTTAAGGTTCTAAAAAGGTAATTGAAGCCCGATAGAAAGGCAGAAATTAATAATATTATGTAAAAATATGTTAATAAAAAACTAAATTTTTCATAAACATTTGAAAGCAAAACAAACAAAATTGTAATAATTTGGATAACTGTATTTATTTTTCCAAATATTGTAGGTGGAAATGCATTAATTTCAAAGATTAGATAAAGCAAAAAAGCAACAAAAACAATTAAAAAATCCCTTGAAATTACAAGTATTGTTATAAAGACAGGAATAGAAAAAGTTTGTTGGGGGAGGTTTAAAGTTAAGGTTATAAAAGTGGAAGCCATTAAAATTTTATCTGCCAAAGGGTCTAAAAAAGCACCCAATGCTGTTTGAAGTTTAAATTTTCTTGCAATCAAGCCATCTAAATAATCAGTAATCCCACATATTAAAAATAAAATTAAAGAAATTTTAAAGTTCCCCTGGCTTAAAAACATTATTATAAAAGGAACAAGGCATAACCTTATAAAACTTAAAAGATTTGGTAAATTTAATTGGGTTATAAGTCCCTTTATTTTCATTTAATAATTTTTTTGCTTATCAGCATTTTGTTTTTATCAATTTTTAAGAGATCACTTTCCTTTAAATTTGCTAAAAGGCGAGAAATAGTTTCCCTTGTTGAGGCAACTTTATTTGCGAGGTCTTGCTGATTAAACCTTGGTATTGCCATATATTCCCCTTCCTCTTTCCCATATTCCTTTGCCGTTTCCTTAAAAAATTTAATTAATCTCCCAGAGACATCCAGATGGGCTAAAGAATCTATAAAAAAGTTTGCTTGTTTTAATCTTTTGCAAAGAATTTCAATAATTTTTCTTGTTATTTTAAAATTATTTTGTAAGATCTTATAAAATTCTTCTCTTTGAAATATGTAAACCTCAGTGTCTTTAATTGCAACTACATTTGCACACCTTGTTGAATCTAAAAACAAAGCCATTTCACCAAAAAAATCACCTTCTGATAAGAAAGAAAGGATTGTTTCATCCCCTTCTTCAGAATAAATTGAAACCTTAACTTGTCCTTTTCCAATTAAATAAAGGGCATTTCCAAACTCTGTTTCTCTCAAAATTATTTTGTCCTTTTTGTAGCTTTTTTTTATGACTACCCTTGAAATTTCTTCCAGCTCATTATCGCTTAAATTTTCAAAAATTTTAACTTCTTTTAATAAATCCTTTAAATTCACATTTCTCCTTTCATTTTTCTTATCACGGAAGCAGCAAATTCCCCTTCTATTTCATCCTTTTCTTTTTCAACAGGTATCAATCCACATTTTATAAAGGAATCCCAACCATCATTGCAGGGAACTAACAAATTTAAAAAAATGACAAACTTTTTTAAATAGTGGGTAAAATTGTCTCCTTCTAATTTTTCATTCAAAGAATCTTCTTCAAGAATTTTAGCTAAAAATAAAGGGTAAAAGCATTCCATTTCAAAGGTGTCCAGGTTTTCATTATTTTCTTTTATTTCTTCTTTAATCTCACCTTTTATTTGGGGAAAATAAAGGCAAAAGAGAAGAGCCAATTCTTTTAAAGTAATATTTTTTGAATCATATGCTCTTTTATAGCAATTTGGCATATTATCAAGAAGCCACTTATCTTCTATTTTATTGTAAAGATATTTTGCAACCTTTTGAAACTTTTTTTCAAAATGATTATTTTTTAATTCTTTTAATTGTTCTGCTAAATCCAAATTAAAAAGGTCTTTAAAAAATTTGAGTTCTTCTTTATCTTCCTCATTTAATTTTTCATAATATTTATTTATATTTTCTAAATCTCTTTTTAAAATAGCACATATTGTCTTTCCTTTATAGTACTCATTTCTTTCAAAAAATCTCTCTGGAATAACTTCTATTTTATTACATAATTTATCAAAATTTCCTTCCTCAAGAGTTCCATCAATTTCAAATTTTAATTCATTACAAAAATCAATTATTCTTTTTTCAAGATGTTTTTTAATTTCCTTTTTATTCAAGATTTCTTCTGGTAAGAGATTGTAAATATTGAAAGATTCAATTTTTTTTCCTGAAATCCAGAAAATTTCACCTTTTATTTGCTGATGAGTTGTTATATCTTCTTTTAAGAAAGGAATTAAATCGCTTCCTTTATTTTCTGGTTCCTCTAAAAAAGTGATAAATTTTTCTAAAAAAATACAATTTTGTTTATCTTTTACTTCCAGTTTTAAACTGTATAATTTTGATTTTGCTCTTTTATATTTTCCTGAAGAAATAAGATTTAATATTTTTAATAAATTTTTGTCTTTACTTTCAACTGGGCTTAAAAATATTGAATCGTCCTTATAAAAATAGTATTCCTTTTTTTCAGAAATTAAATTTAAAGGGAAAATTAAGAAGCTAATCAGAAGTATCGCTTTCTTCAAATTGCTCTGCTCCTGTTGTCACTGAGGCAATTGAATGCTTGTATATCAATACTTCTTTGCCTTTTATTTCCATAACAACAGAATATTTGTCAAACCTTTTAATTTTTCCAGCAAGGCGCCTACCGTTTAACAAGTAGATAAAGGTTAATAGATTTTCTTTCCTCAAATGATTAAAAAAATTATCTTGTACATTTACATTTGTTTTATTGTTTTCACTTGTCATAACCTTCTCCTTCTGTTTTTTCTTTAATATACCTTAAAATAGAAAAAAAAGCAAGTTCCAAATCTTTTGCTTTTATCCAAAAGACCTCCTTTTCTTTTTTAAACCAAACTATTTGCCTTTTTGCATAGGAAATAGTTTTTTTTATTATAATTTCCTTTGCCTGGGCTAAATTTAATTTTCCTTCCAAGACCTCTGCCATTTCAATATAACCAATGCTTTTAAAACTTTGAGAATTTAAGGGGATTTGCATATCAATTAATCTTTTTACTTCTTCAAGCCAACCACTTTCAATCATTTTTTCAACTCTGTCTCTAATTCTTTTTTTTAATTCTTCTTTTTCCAGATACAAACCTATTTTTAAATTTTCAAAAGAATCCCTTTTTTCAAAATCATTATTAAAAAAATTGCTAAAAGGTTTCCCTGAAAAAAAAATTACTTCCAGAGCCCTTTCTATCCTTTGCTTATCATTTTTGCTCACTTTTTTGCTGTAAATTGGATCAAGAAAGGAAAGGAATTTATAAAAATAATTACAACCATAAGAGGAAATTAATTTGTTTAATTTATTTCTTAAATTTTTAGGTACTTCTGGTATGGGTGCAATCCCTTTAAGAAGAGTTCTAATATAAAAACCGGTACCACCAACAATAATTGGCACTTTTTTTCTTTTTTTTATTTCATCAATTATTTTTAAACAATCAATCCTATACCTTCCAGCAGAATATGTCTCTATTGGAACCAAAAAGCTTATTAAATGATGGGTTATACCTTCCCATTCATTTTCTTTAATCTTTCCTGTGCCAATGTCAAAACCCTTATATATTTGCATTGCATCAGCATTTATTACCTCTCCATTTAAAGCTTTTGCAATTTTTATTCCTATCTTGGATTTCCCAGAAGCAGTAGGACCTAAAATAATTATTGGAATTATTTTTCCCAAATTAATATCTGCCCTTTAAATCTCTCAAACAAGTAGAACAATAAATATGTCCTTCTGGTATTTTAGCACCACACCTTTTGCATTTATTTTTAAAAATTTTTTTAACAGGGCTTATTATTCTTAAAAAGAGACCAAGACAAAAGGAACCTAATGCAACATAAAGGAAAATATTTATTGCCTTTTGTTCTTTTAATTGAAGCAAATATTCATTTTCAGGAAAATAAATGCTTAATAAGTAAACAAGCGCAAGAGAAAGAAGAGATAAAGCACCTAATGAAAAAAACATATTACCCATTTTCAACTCCTTAATAATAATTATATCACGATAGCATCTTTAATAATAGTTTTCAAATTTTTGTTGTGCTTGAACTGTGGAAGCATCATTTGTAATATTATCAATAAGAGAAGCAGAAGCAATAATTGGACTTGAACTATAATTATTTATAACTATTGATCCATTTTCAATATTTTCAAAGCCAGCATAATTTTTAAAGATTTGTGGAAATTGCTTATATTCTGCTGGATTAATTTCCTCTAAAAATTCTTTTAAAAGATTCCCTTCTGAATCAAGAAGTTTTATTTTTAAGTAAACTTTTTTCATTCCAATATTTGTCAAATGAAGGTTTGTCCTAAAAAAACCATTTTCTGTAAGATTTACAATCCAATAGGAATATATGCCAGATAATCCTTCATCTGGATTGTACCCTTTAAAATATTGGGAAAAAGTACCATCTGGGTAGCAATTTGAAGAAGAAGGAATTTTATTGTAAATTTTTGCACCTACAATTATTTCTTGATCTGAAAAAATTTCCAAAGCACCAGAGATTTCAAGATGGAGGTTTCCTACTAAATCTTTTATTGAAACTTGCTTTAATGGTTCTATATTTATTTTCATAGTTCCTGCTAACTCTCCATTAGGATAATGAAGATAAATTGAGCTTTTTGCCAACTCCTTTGAAGTGTTTTGAATGTTTAAATCTGTCTTCCAGTGGCTTTGATAACCCCCCTTTGAATTTGTTGCAACTTGTATCCATTTTATTATTGTATTTGCATTGAAGGTGCTATCAATTTCTCCATTGTTATAAATCAATGCAATTCTATGCCTTTCCTTATCACCAATTTTTAAAAATCTTCCAATTATAAAAATTTTTGAATCTTTATAAGGGTAAGCTTTATAAACATAGTCATTTGGTTTTGGATTAAAAGAATCATCAATGGTTCCATCAAGATAAAGGCGAGCAATTCCCAAGAATGGTTTTTCACAAATTTTAAAAAAATATCCACTCACTAAAATTTTCCCATCTTCCTGTAAAAGAATTGAAGCAATGCAACCATCTGGCTCTGGCTTAAAGGTCTCATCAATTTTGCCATCTGGCAATAATTTTATTAGATTTTTCATTTCCTTCCCATTTACACGAAATATAAATCCTCCAATTAGCATACTACCATCCTGCAAAATTAGAATGCATCTGACATCATAATCTATATCTAATTTAAAACTCCTATCTAAATCACCATAAAAACTCAATCTTGCAATATTTTCAAAATTTTCTCCATTGACTTTTTTAAACCTTCCGCCAATTATAATTTTGCTATCTTCCTGGAATGTAATTGTATAAACAGAACCTTCAACATTTGCTTTAAAAAGTGTATCAACCATCCCTGCTTGATCAATCCTTGCTATTCCTCTCCTTTCATAATCACTTACATAGGTAAAATCTCCTCCAATTAAAATTTTATCATCTGGTTGCAAAAAAATAGTTAAAACTGGCTTATCAGGGGAAGCATAAAAGGAAGGATCTAATGTTCCATCGCTATTTAATCGAGCTAAATATTTTTTATAAATTCCATTAACTTTTGTAAAATTCCCTCCAATTATAATTTTCCCATCCTCTTGAATAGCAATAGCATTTATATAAGAATAAGGAAAAAGAAAAATGGGAGAAAATAAAAAAATAAAGATTAAAGGTACTCTCATAAATGCCTCCTTTTTTAATAAATAAACTATCCACAAATATTTTAAATTAATTTGATTATTATTTCAATTGAGTTGAATTATGGATTTGTAAATAAAATAAAAATTTTTTTATGAATTTTATATAATTTAAAAAAGGATTAACCTAAAAAATTAATTTGAAAATGAGATAAAATAGAGCAGTAGAGCAGCAGTGTAAAGGTTGCACTTGTGCGACCCTTAAAATAATAATCAAAAAATTGTAGCCGCAGGTTCTTCAGCCTGTGATAAAAAAAAGGAGCATTTAGGGTAAAAAACATATTCCCGAATCCCGATATACGGGATTTAAGATGCGATAATCTATAGGGATCGCACTTGTGGCGATCCGCTAAATATATTTTTGGGCTGAAGCGAGCTCAGCCCCTACAAATTTAATTTCAATTGCCTTTTTTATGTTAATTATTTATTGCAATAACTACTTGCAGTCCTTTCTATGCTAAAAGAATCAAAACCCAAGCTTCCTTCAGTACCACTTCCATTATCACCTGAAACTAAAATGAATAATTTAGAAGTATCCCCAGTTATCCCATTTTCAAGGTTGTAATTTAATACTTCCAGCATCTCACCTAAATCATTGTTAATTGTTATGTTGCAATCTTTTTTTCCATCAGAACTTGAAGAAACAGAAAAGCTATGCGTATTTGGATTATTTGAAACATACAAGTTATAACTTTGTGCACCTATATCTTCAAATTGAATATTTACATTTGAACCATTTTTTGTGATTTTCAAATGATGTGCTGGATCATTTGAAACTTCACCTGCCATATTAGCACAAGTAAAAGAAGAGGTGTCACAATTTTGTCCTCCTGAGGTCTTTGAAACAGACATCAAAATGGAAGTACAATTTGCACTTTCATTTGCAGCACCACATCCAGATGCTTCAGTCACACTTAATGTATAAGTCCCTGCCCCTTTTGAATTGTAAAAGGAAGTGACATCATAACTGCTTTGTGCTGTTTGTCCATAATCTTTCAATACCAACGAACTGCTATCGGGTGCTAAAAGCTCAACTCTTACGCAATTTACAAGATCAGTTGTACCAGACAATGTAAAGGAGACATTTGCACTATTTACATTTGGAGTCAATGTAAAAGCAGGGGAAAATGCAGAGGTCTTTGTTGCATTTTTTACATTTGTAATATCTGCTGCGTTTCTATTTTCAGTTGTGGTTCCACCTTGCTGCCCTACTTGTTGTGTTGCAAAATTTAAATCATCTTGATATGTATAAGTTCCACCATCAGAGGTCTTGTTTACAAGGTCAAAGCCAATTGAAGAACCACAAGGATAAGTTGAATACCAGTAGTTTGAATCAATTATAAAGATAAAAGTATATGATGATGTCTGATTTATATTTAAATTTCCAAAAAATCCAGGTCCATTGCAAAGAGTAATTCCTTCACCTCCAAGATTTCCATAAACATTTGTTGCATTTGCTTGTCCATTGTTTATAACTGTCACTTGAATCTGCCATTTTTCACCTGCTTCTGGAATTCCATCTCCATCTTCATTTATTGAAATAAGTCCAGTGTTTGAATAATATACAATATTTGGAATGCAAGCATTTATTGTGACAGTATGTGGGTTTGAAGTAGAATTACAGCCATAAGAATTAGTATAGGATACCGTATAATTTCCACTTTGTGTTGCATTGTATTGATATGAATTTGCACCTGATATGACATTTCCATTTATATACCATTGATAATTTGTCATACCTGTTTCTGTTGTAAGTGTAACGGATGTGGAAGGACAGGTATTGGAAGAAGGACCAGTTATTGTTGGAATTGTTGAATTATTGGTATCTGTAAAACTTTGCGTTGAACTATCTGAAGTTCCACAAGAGTTAATTGCTCTTATAAAATAATTATGGCTGTTCGTATCACCTGGGTTATATAATGAGCCAGATGTATAATTTGATACAACAAGTCCTCCATCTTTGTATAGATTGTGACTTGTAGCTCCAGTTCCTGAATTATAATAAATTCTAATTCCACTTTGTGCACAATTTGATTCATCAGTTATATTTGTGATTGATGGTTGGGTTGGAGGTGTGAGCTTTGATGAATTTGCACAATTTGAATTAGAAGAGGAACCACATTCATTTACTGCTTGAACTACATAATAATAAGTTGTGCCAGCAGTAGCAGTTGTATCAGAATAAGATGTAGTTGTAGAAGTTCCAATTTGAGTCAAGCCCGTTGAGCAGTTTGAATTTGTTGTCCTTAAAATATTATAAGAAGTTGCACCACTTGAAGCATTCCAGTTTAAATCAATTGATGTACAGGTTCCAGTGGCTGTAAGTCCTGTTGGTGCAGATGGAGCACCAGTTGTTGTCACAGATGAACAAGCACCATTTGCAGAACTCCCACAGGAATTTTTTGCAACTAAATAATATGAATATTGGGTATTCTGCGTAAGCCCTGAATCGTTGTAAGAAGTTCCAGTTAAATTTGATGCAATTATAGAGCCAGTTCCACAAGCACCAGTCCTTCTATATAAATCATATAAGGTTGCACCTGAAACAGCTGACCAGTTAACTGTTAAGGTTGTACAAGAAACATTCGTATAAGTTGGAGCCGATGGCGCAGAAGGCACTGAAGACCTTACAGCATTTGCACAATTTGAATTAGAGGAAGTTCCACAGGAATTTACTGCTTG
>JBBISU010000027.1:0-17815 GCA_037441225.1 Acidobacteriota bacterium | reverse complement strand
TTACAGCATTTGCACAATTTGAATTAGAGGAAGTTCCACAGGAATTTACTGCTTGAACAACATAATAATAAGTTGTTCCAGCAGTAGCAGTTGTATCGGAATAAGATGTAGTTGTAGAAGTTCCAATTTGTGTTAAGCCTGTTGAGCAATTTGAATTTGTTGTCCTTAAGATATTATAAGAGGTTGCACCAGTTGAAGCACTCCAGGTTAAATCAATTGATACACAGGTACCTGTGGCTGTTAAATTTGTTGGTGCAGGTGGCACAGATAATCTTGTGGCAGAGGCACAGTTTGAATTGGAAGAAGTTCCGCAGGAGTTAACTGCTTGGACAACATAATAATAAGTTGTTCCAGCAGTAGCAGTTGTATCGGAATAAGATGTAGTTGTAGAAGTTCCAATTTGTGTTAAGCCCGTTGAGCAATTTGAATTTGTTGTCCTTAAAATGTTATAAGAAGTAGCACCGCTTACTGCTGACCAGGATAAATTTATGCTTGTACAGGTTCCTGTGGCTATAAGACCTGTTGGGGCTGCAGGTGTTGTTAAGTTGTGGGTCCCTGAGCCGCAGGCATTTTTGCCATTTGTTGCAGTTCCACAATTGTTTACTGCTTCAATATAATATCCATAAGTTGTGCCTAAGGAAGCACCCACATCTGTCCAGGAGGTAGAAGTTATGCCTGAGGCAACTTGTCCCCAACCATTGTTTCCACATCCACCAGTCCTTCTATAAATATTATAAGAAGTTGCTCCACTTGCAGCGCCCCAGGAAACAATCAAGCCATTGCAGGCATCTGTCACAGTTGGAGCAGCAGGTGCTTGAGGTGTGGATTGAACAGTTGTAGAGACGCAGTTTGAATTTCCTGATTCGCAAGTTTCAACTCCAGCATATGCTTTTACAACATAAGCATAAGTTGTGCCAGAAGAAGCTGTTGTATCTGTATAAGTTGTAGAAGTAGTTGTTCCAATTTTTGTAAAGGTTGCACCTGAACAAGTTCCAGTGTACCTGTAAATGTTATAGCCAGAGGCACCAGATACAGAATTCCAACTTAAAGAAACTTGATTGCAATTTCCTGTAATGCTTAAATTTGAAGGGGCAGAAGGAGGAGTGCAACCACCACCACAGGATGTTCCTGCCCAAAAAGCATCAGGCAGGTTTCCTTTTGATTGTAAGTCCGCTCCTACATTATCAATTTGTATCCCACTGTTTGTACATCCACCACAGTTATGCAATCCAACTACATAATAATCACTTACAGCAATTACAGGTGAACCAGAAGAGCCACCTGCTGTATCACAATAATAGTGAAGTCCTGGTGCAGATGTTGCACAACCATTGTTGTTTAAATTAACAACTTTACACTTTCCACCTGAATCCATATCACTATCATAAGCAATCTTTTTCCCCCAAGCATTTGGATGTTGCGCTATGTAAATTTGTTCTCCTACAACAGGATTGCTATTCCTTGCTTGAAGATAACCATAAGTATTTTGTGGATTTCCTCCTAATAAATACAATGAATAATCTAAATTTGAACTTGTTGTAACAAATGTCTTTGTTCCACTCCATACAGGACCAGGGCAGGCGCCCCAGTCATCACAATTAGTGTTACAAGTTCCACCTTCTGCCATAAATTCAAAATCAGCACTGTCCAAAATCCTTTGAGAAGAGATACAATGATTATTAGACAAAACATGCCCCTGACATCCTACAAGCCATCCAGTACAAGCATACATATATGGATTTTCTATATAAATATATCTTGTGACTGTTTTTGCCTTTTCATAAACAGTTCCAGAATAACACTTTGCATTTTTCCAGTCAGTTGAACCACAAACTGAAAGAAGGGAGTAATCTTCAGAGGAAGTTTTATAATCTTTGTATCCCCAATAATATGCATCAATTTCATAGCCATAAGAGGTCTCCCAGTTTGGGGTAAAGAGTTCAATTATTACCATATCACCTGGAATAAATGTGGCATAAAATTCACCAGTTCCAAGGGGTCCAAGTCCTTCATATTTGTAGGAAAATTTTCCTTCTGGGTCTCTTATTATTAAGTAATGATCTTTTGCCAGTTCAAATTTTGAAAAGTGGATTTTTATAAGGGATGCACCAGAATGATAAATATAATCAGTCAAAACTGCTTCTTCTTTAATGCCATTTGAAGGATATGGATGTGGTGTTTGTAAAAAGGTTTTTGCTTCTTCTCCAATTTTTTCTTGGGAGAAGACAAATGATGAAATTAAAAGAAAAATCAAAAAAAATCTCTTCATAATGACCTCCGATTTTATTTTAACAAAAAAAAATTAAAAGTCAATAGGAATTTTGTGTTACAATTTGTTACACCTTTAAGCTTTATAAAAAATTTAGATTGATTTATGGTACATAAAATTTGATTTTTTAAAATCTTTGTGATATAAATTTTAGATGAAAAAAGGAATTTACATTTTTGCAGGGCACCTTGGCTCTGGCAAATCTGAGATAGCCATAAATTTTGCTTATAGCCAGTTAAAAAAGGCAAAGGTAAAACCATATATAATTGATTTAGATATAATAAAGCCATATTTTAGATCAAGGATGATAAGGAATTTTTTGGTTTCCTCTGGTATTGAAATAATTATTCCAGAAGGTGACAGAGTTTATGCTGATTTGCCAATTTTAATGCCTCAAGTTAAAGGGCTAATTGGAAGGGAAGAAAATCTTTTAATTTTTGATGTGGCAGGTGACCCTGAAGGTGCAAGGGTTTTATCAATTTTTTCAGAAGATATAAAAAAGAGGGGATATAATTTTTTTATTGTTATAAATACAAAAAGGCCTAAAACAGAAGATGTAGAAGGAAATCTAAAGATGATAAAAGATATTGAAGAAAACTCAAAATTAGTTGTAAATGGCATAATTTCAAATACCCATTTGATGGATGAAACAACGCCTGAAATTGTAATTGAAGGTTTTAAAATTGCAAAAGAAGTTTCAAAGATTAAAAATTTGCCCCTTTGGAAGGTAGTTATGACTAAAAAAATTGCAAAGAAAATCCCAAAAAATTTAATTGATTCAGAAATTTTTACAATTGAGCAATATCTTTTACCCCCTCATAGTTTAAAAAGAAAAATAAAAAGTAGTATTTTGGTTTAAGGAGGAAAAATGGCAAAAATAAAGATAAATAAAGAACTTTGCAAGGGCTGTGAACTTTGTGTAAAGGCATGCCCTCAAAAAATCCTTGAAATGTCAAAAGAATTAAATTCAAAGGGATATTTTTTTGCAAGAGTTGCAAATCAGCCATTGTGTATTGGTTGTCGCTTATGTTGTATTACCTGTCCTGATGTTGCCATTGAGATGTCTGTTCAGGGAACCTTTTATAAATATTTTAACTATTAGGAGGTGTTTGTGGCAAAGAAATTATTAAAGGGTGCAGAAGCAATAGGAGAGGCAGCTGTTCAAGCAGGTTGCAGATTATTTTTTGGTTATCCTATAACTCCACAAAATGAAATCCCAGAATATATGTCTTATCGATTGCCACAAGTCGGTGGAACCTTTGTTCAAGCAGAATCAGAAGTTGCTGCTTCTAATATGCTTTATGGGGCAGCAGGGGCAGGTGCAAGGGTATTTACAACTTCTTCTTCCCCTGGAATATCCTTGATGATGGAAGCTATATCTTATATTGCAGGAGCAGAGCTTCCTTGTGTGATTGTAAATATTATGAGGGCAGGTCCCGGGCTTGGGGGGATCCTTCCATCTCAAGGAGATTATTTTCAAGCAACAAAAGGTGGAGGGCATGGTGATTATAGATGTCTGGTTTTAGCCCCTTGGTCTGTACAGGAGGCAGCAGATCTTGTTATGCTTGCCTTTGATTTAGCAGATTTTTACAGAAATCCCGTTATGATAATTGCTGATGCTTTAATTGGACAAATGATGGAGCCAGTGGAATTTAAACCCTATAAGCCACAAAAGGAATTAAAACCAAAGGATTGGGCTACAACAGGTGCAAAAGGGAGGAAACCAAATATAATAAACTCTTTATTTTTAGATCCAGAGGTCTTAGAAAAACATAATCAAAAATTAAAGAAAAAATATGAAGAAATGGAAAAAAATGAAAGAAGGTATGCTACTTATGAGATAGAAAAAGAGTTCGATATTTTAATTGTTGCCTTTGGAACAGTTGCAAGGGTTTGTTTGACAGGGATTCAAATGCTAAAAAGAAAAGGAATTAAAGCAGGGCTTTTCAGACCAATTACTTTATATCCTTTTCCTTATGAAGAATTAAGAGAAGTGGCAAAAAAAACAAAGGGTGTTATTGTTTTTGAACTTTCAACTGGTCAGATGCTTGAAGATGTTAAACTTTCCTTATTGGGTGAAAAGCCAATAAAATTTTACGGAAGACAAGGAGGGATCTTAATAACTCCTGAGGAGGTTGAAGAAGAAGTGGGGAAATTTTTAAAAGAAATTTAAGGAGGAAAAATGAAAACATCAGTTGTTTTTAAAAGGCCAGAATCAATAGTTCCAGTTCCAACTCACTATTGTCCAGGTTGTACACATGGAATTATTCATAGAGTCATTGGAGAAGTTTTAGATGAATTAAATATAAGGGAAAGGACAGTTGGTATTGCTCCTGTTGGCTGTTCTGTTTTAGCTTATGATTATTTTAATTGTGATTTCCATGAAGCATCCCATGGAAGGGCACCTGCTGTTGCAACTGGAATAAAAAGAGCAAGGCCTGATTTGATTGTTTTTTCCTATCAAGGAGATGGAGATCTGGCATCCATTGGGATGGGGGAAATTGTCCACTGTGCAAATAGAGGAGAAAAAATAACAGTTATTTTTGTAAACAATGCAATTTATGGGATGACTGGTGGGCAGATGGCACCAACAACTCTCCCTGGACAGGTCACAACAACAACTCCTTTTGGGAGGGATGTAAACCTTGCTGGTTTTCCAGTCAGGATGGCAGAACTAATATCTTCCTTAAAAACACCTGCTTTTGTTGCAAGGAACACATCTCATCATCCATTAGAAGTTGTAAAATTAAAAGAAAATTTAAAGAGAGCTTTTCAATATCAAATTGAAAATAAATGCTTTACTTTTGTGGAAGTTTTATCCACTTGTCCGACAAACTGGGGAATTACACCAACAGAAGCATTAAAATGGCTTGAAGAAAATATGATTCCTTATTATAAATTAGGTATTTTTAAGGAGCCATAAAAAGGAGGTATTGATGGAAAACCAAATAATAATTGCTGGCTTTGGGGGACAGGGGGTTTTGCTTATAGGAAAGATGCTTGCTTATGCTGGGATGATGGAAGGAAAGGAGGTCTCATGGCTTCCCTCTTATGGACCTGAGATGAGGGGAGGCACTGCAAATTGTACTGTTGTAATCTCTGATGAGCCAGTTGGTTCACCCGTTGTAAAATCACCAGATATCTTAATTGTTTTAAACAGGCCTTCCCTTGATAAATTTGAACCTTTTGTCAAAAAAAATGGTTTACTGTTAATTAATAGTTCTTTAATTGATAAGAAAGCAGAAAGAAAGGATATTGAAGTTTTATATGTTCCAGCAAATGAACTGGCTTTAAAGTGTGGAAGCCCAAAAGCAGCAAATATGGTTGCCTTAGGTGCACTTATTGGAAAGACAAATTTGCTTAAAATTAAAAGTATTGAAGAAACAATAAGAGATACCTTTTCAGAAAAAGAAAAGTTAGTAAATTTAAATTTAAAAGCATTGGAAGAAGGAATAAAAGTTGGGAAAGGAGAATAAAATGGAAGAGGTTCTTAAAATAATTGGAAAATATCCAAAAGAAGAAGCATCGCTTATACAGATACTTCAAGACATAAACAGAAAATATAACTGGCTTCCAAAGGAAGCTCTTGAAATTGTATCAAAAGAGATAAAGGTTCCACTGGCAAGGGTTTATGGGGTTGCCTCTTTTTATAAAGCATTATCACTAAAAGAGAGGGGGAAAAATATAATAAAGGTTTGCACTGGCACTGCTTGCCATATAAAAGGAGCGCCCCAGTTGATTGATGAAATAGAAAGGAAAAAGGATATAAAGCCAGGGGAAACTTCAAAAGATAAAAATTTTACTCTTGAAACTGTTAATTGTGTTGGTGCTTGTGCAATGGCACCTGTTTTAATTTTAAACGAAAGATATTATGGTTTTACAAAACCCTCTGATATTGAAAAGATATTGGAGGAGGAGAAATGAAAAAGCTGAAGAGTTTGAAAGAATTATCAGATTTAAGGAAAAAACTTGAAAAAGAATACAATAATAAAAAAGAGATCTTTGTCTGTTGTGGAACTGGCTGCAGAGCAAACAATTCTTTAAAAATTGCAGAGGACTTTGAAAAAATTTTAAAAGAAAATAAAAAAGAGATACCTGTTATAAGGTATTTAAAGAAAACGGGTTGCCATGGTTTTTGTGAAAAGGGTCCACTGGTTATAATTATGCCAGAAGAAATTTTTTATTGTAAAGTAAAGGAAAAAGATGTTCAGGAGATTTATGAAAAAACAATTTTAAAAAATGAAGTTGTAAAGCGTCTCTTATACAAAGAACCAAAAGAAAAAAAGGAAATTGAAAAATATAAGGAAATTCCTTTTTATAAAAACCAGTTCAGAATTGCTATGAGAAATATTGGAAAGTTAGATCCCTTTTCAATTGAAGACTCAATTTCAAAAGGCGCTTATTTAGGACTTGAAAAGGCATTAAAGATGAAACCCGAAGAAATTATTGAGGAAATAAAAAAATCTGGCTTAAGAGGAAGAGGAGGAGCTGGATTTTTAACCTGGAGGAAATGGGAAGCAGCAAGGAAAGAAAAAAGTGATATTAAATATATAATTTGTAATGGTGATGAAGGAGACCCTGGTGCTTTTAAAGACAGGTCAATTATGGAAGGAGATCCCCATAGTGTAATAGAAGGAATGATAATTGCATCCCTTGCTGTTGGAGCAAATGAGGGTTATATTTATGTGAGAGATGAATATCCCCTGGCAGTTGAAACATTAAAAAAAGCCATAGAGGAGTGCAGAAAATTAGGGATCCTTGGAGAAAATATCCTTGGAAAAGGGCATACATTTGATATAAAGATTTCAAGGGGCGGAGGTGCTTTTGTTTGTGGGGAGTCCTCTGCACTTATAAGGTCTGTTATGGGAAAAGTAGGAGAGCCAAGGGCAAAATATATCCATGCCACTGAAAAGGGCTTATATGATAGACCAACTGTTTTAAATAATGTGGAGACCTTAGCAGATGTTGGTGCCATAATTTTAAATGGCGGTGAATGGTTTGCCTCCTTTGGGACTGAGAAATCAAAAGGAACAAAGTGTTTTTCTTTAGTTGGAAAAGTTAAAAATACAGGGCTTATTGAACTTCCTATGGGGACAACATTGAGGAAAATTATATATGATATAGGTGGAGGAATTGTAAAAGATAAAAAGTTTAAGGCAGTTCAAACAGGTGGTCCTTCTGGTGGATGCGTTCCAGAAGCACTTTTGGATCTGCCAGTTGATTATGAAAAACTTACAGAAGCAGGTTCAATGATGGGTTCTGGTGGGATGATTGTTATGGATGAAAGGACTTGTATGGTTGATGTGGCAAGGTATTTTTTAAAGTTTCTTTTAGAAGAGTCCTGTGGGAAGTGCACACCTTGCAGGGAAGGTTTAAGACAACTTATGGCTATTTATGAAAAAATTGTAAAAGGGGAAGGAAAAGAAGAAGATTTAGATAAAATAAAAAAATTATCTTCTGCAATGAAAGTTGCTTCTTTGTGTGATTTAGGAAGGTCTGCTCCAAACCCTGTCCTTTCAACTTTAAAGTATTTTGAAGAGGAATATATAGCACACATTAAAGATAAGTTTTGCCCTGCTGGTGTTTGTTCTGATCTTGTCATTTATGAAATTTTAGAGACCTGTAATGGATGCGGTGCCTGCAGGAGGATTTGTCCTGTTTCAGCAATTGAAGGAAAACAAAAAGAATTGCATAAAATAATTGAAGAAAAGTGTATAAGTTGTGGTTCTTGCTATGATGTATGTCCAATAAATGTAATAATTTATAAAAAAAAGGAGTTAAGAAATGGTTGAAATAATTGTGGATGGAAAAAAAATAAAAGCAAGGGAAGGGAATTATCTTTTAAGGGAACTTAAAATAAATGGAATTAAAATTCCAGCTCTTTGTGACCATTTATCTGTTGAGCCCTGGGGTGGCTGTAGATTATGTCTTGTAAAAATTACAAAAGAGGAATGGAAGGGTTGGTCAAAAATTGTTGCATCTTGTCTTTATCCTGTTGAAAGTGGCTTAATTGTCTCAACAAAAGACAAAGAAGTAGAAAAGGCAAGGAAAGAAGTTATAAATTTAATGCTTGCAAGATCACCTCAAACACCTTTAATTGTAGAACTTGCAAAGGAATATGGAATTGAAAAGACAGATTATGAAGAATATAAAGAACCAACAGATTGTATTTTATGTGGGCTTTGCACAAGGATTTGTGATCAATTGGGTATGTCTGCAATTTCTTTAGTGAATAGAGGGATTGGGAGAGAAGTTGCGCCACCTTTTAATTTAGAGCCACCTGATTGTATTGGCTGCCTTTCCTGTGCTTATATATGTCCTACAAAATTTATAAAATTTGAAGAAAATGAAAAAAAGAGAAAAATTTGGGGGAAGGAATTTGAAAAACTTTTATGTAAAAATTGTGGAAGTGGAACTGTTACAAAAATGGAAGCAGAATATTTTTCAAAAAAACAAGGGTTAGATCCTTCTGTTTTTGAACTTTGTGATAAGTGCAAGAGGGAATACTATTCAAAAAAATTTGAAGAGTTGCAAAGGTAGGAGGCTTTATGGAAAAAATTTACAGGGTTGAAACATATAAATGTATTGCTTGTGGAAAGTGTGAACTTGCCTGTGGCTTTGCCCATTCAAAGGATGGGAAAGCAGGTACATCAAGGATAAAGATAAAAAAAATTGGAATTGAAAAAGGTATGGTTGTTGTTTGTTTTCAATGTGTTGAGGCACTATGTGTCAAATCCTGCCCAGTTGGGGCATTGGTGCGAAACGAAGAAACAGGGGCTGTTGATTTGTTAGAAGAAAAGTGCATTAAATGCAAAATGTGTGTTATATCCTGTCCCTTTGGGAATATTCAATGGGATGAAAATTTTGAAGAAATTGCAAAATGTGATTTGTGCAAAGGAGATCCCCAATGTGTTCCCTTTTGTCCAACTAAAGCATTATCTTACTTATAGGAGGATTTATGAAAAAAACAGCTCTTTATGAAGAACACCTGGCTGCAAAAGCAAAAATTGTTGAATTTGCTGGTTTTTTAATGCCCCTTGATTATGGGAGTGCAATTGAAGAACACTTGGCTGTAAGGACTGCTGTTGGAATTTTTGATGTATCTCATATGGGAGAAATTGTAATTGAAGGGGATGAAGCATTAAATTTTATCCAATATATAACTTGCAATGATGTTTCAAAATTAAGCAAATTTCAGGTTCATTATAATGCTTTTTTAACAGAAAAAGGAACTTTTGTAGATGATTTACTTGTTTATAAAAAAAATGAAAATGAATATTTACTGGTTGTAAATGCTGCAAATACAGAAAAGGACTTTAACTGGGTATTATCAAAAAATAAATTTAATGCAAAGGCAAAAAACATATCAAATGAAGTAAGTCAAATTGCAATTCAAGGACCACTTGCACAAGAACTCCTTCAAAATTTTGTAAAGTTTCCCTTGGAGACAATAAAATATTACAGGTTTACAGAAGGTGAAGTAGCAAATTTCCCTGTAATAATTTCAAGGACTGGATATACAGGGGAAGATGGCTTTGAAGTTTATCTTTCAAATGAAGGTGCACCAAAATTGTGGAAACTTTTGTTGAAAGAAGGGGAAAAGTATGGAATTAAACCTTGTGGGCTTGTGGCAAGGGACACACTCCGTCTGGAAGCAAAGATGGCCCTTTATGGAAATGATATAGATGATGAGCATACTCCTTTTGAAGCAGGGCTTGATTGGATTGTAAAACTTGATAAAGGTGATTTTTTAGGAAGGGAAGTTCTTTTGAAACAAAAAGAAGAAGGCGTTAAAAGGATTTTATGTGGCTTTGAAATGATTGAGCCAGGGATAGCAAGGCATAATTATGATGTATATATTGGAGATGAAAAGGTTTCAAAAGTTACATCGGGTTCCTATGCACCTTTTTTAAAGAAAAATATTGGTTTATGTTATTTGCCCATTGGATATTCGCAGATTAATCAAGAAATATTTATTTTAATAAGGGATAAAAAGGTGAAAGCAAAGGTTATACCTACCCCGTTTTATAAAAGAAAAAAATAGATTGGTGAAATATAAGAGATTGATAAAGCAATTTTAAATTTCTTCTTTTAACATTAAATATTGTATTGTGCTTTGCATTAAGCATAATTTTATGATATAATAATTAGATGAAATGCTTTAAGGAGGAGATTGAATGGTTATTGTTAGATTAAAAAGAATGGGAACAACAAAGAAGCCCTTCTATAGAATAGTTGTATGTGACAGCAGAAATGCAAAGGCATCCAGTTACCTGGATAAGGTTGGTTTCTATGATCCAAAACCACAAAATTCTGTTATAAAATTTGATTTGGAAAAAATTGAAAGTTGGCTAAATTTGGGAGCGCAAATGACTCCCAAAGTAAAATCACTTTACAGGAGGTTTAAAGATGAAGAAGCTCGTTGAAGAAATTGTAAAACTTTTGGTTGACAAACCAAGCGAAGTAAAGGTAAATGAGATTGCTGGCGAACAAGCAGTGGTCTTAGAACTTTCCGTTGCAAAAGAGGACTTAGGAAAAGTTATTGGAAAGAGAGGACACACAGCTCAAGCAATTAGAACTATTTTAAATGCAGCAGGTATGAAAGCAAAAAAGAGATACTTGCTGCAAATTATTGAATAAAGAAAAGCTAATTAGCATTGGGCAAATATTAAAACCTCATGGGCTCCATGGGGATTTGAGGGTTTTAATTCTTTCAAGTTTCCCCGAAAGATTTAAAGCCTTATGTGAAGTTTATCTTGTTATTAAAGATAAAATAGAATTGTTTTCAGTTGAAAAAGCAAGGATCCATAAAAAATTTGTTCTTATTAAATTGAAAGGTATAGAAAAAGTTGAAGAAGCAGAAAAATGGCGTGGTGCAGAGGTAATGATAAAAGAGGAAGAAATTTGGAGAAAAGATGAGAATTTTTATTATTACCATGAATTGATGGGACTGGAATGCTTTCTTCCAAAGGGGGAATATTTAGGTGTTGTTTCAGGAATAGAAGAATTAAAAGAAAATGTAAATTTACTAATAAAAGATAAAAGTGGCTATGAATATTCTGTTCCTTTTGTCAAAGAATTTATAATAGTTGAAAGAGGAAAAAAGCTTATTGTAAAACCAATCCCAGGACTTTTAACTAAATACAAATAAAGGAAGAAATTCTTAATTTTTAAAAACTAATAATTTATTTTATAAAAAATTTCTGTTGCAAGCAAAGTTGAAACTGGCAATATTTGTATATTTTTTTCTTTTATAATTTTTACAATCTCTTTTATTTCTTCAGGATTATTATTTCCTAAATGAAAGAGTAAGATCTGCCCATAAAGAGATTTTTCATTCTTATTTAATCTTTCTTTTAGTTCATTTATTTTTAAAATTTTTCTTTCAAAGTTTGGGTTTTCTTCTTCCATCCAATCCAAGCTATCCCAGCTCCATCCAATATGAAAATAACCTACTATTCCTGCCCATTTTAAAATTTCTTCATTATATTCACCGTAAGGTGCCCTCCAAAAATTTTTCATATTTTTTTTGGTTATTGATTTGTAAATAAATTCTGTTTCTTCTAATTCATTTTTAAATTTTTCGAAATTTAAATCTTCTTTTGTGTTTTGTTTAAAATTTATTGAATAAGTTGTTAAATGGGGATGAGAAAAGGTGTGATTTCCTACTTCAAAATTGAAATCTGCAATTTTTTTCACAATTTCTGGATAATTTTTAATAAAATTGCCAGTTAAAAAAAATGTAGGATTTATATTTTCTTTTTTTAAAAAATCAATTGTTTCTTCTGAAGAATTTTTAATAGAGCCACCATCAAAGGTTAAGCTTAAAATAGGAAGAGGAACAGATGCCTTATTAAAACTTTTACTTAAATTTAAAAATTCTTTTGGAAGAAAAGCACAAAAATTTGGTGGAGGAATTCTAAAAGAAGAAAAGTTGTTTTCATTTTTTTCAACAGGAAGAAAAAAGAAGTTTTCTTTATTACCGCTAAAAAGAATAATTCCATTTTCTGGTGCTTGAATTTTAAATTTATAAAATTCTCCTTCTTTTTCTTGATTTATTTTAATTATATTTGATGAGCTCACCAATATTTTTTCTTTTAATGTAAATACACAAAAGGAAAATATTTCATCTTTAAATTTATAAAATATAAAAAAGATTAAACCAAAGGAAAATAAAATTAAAATAATTAAAAAAGGGAGAGGAATTGGCATTATTGCTTTTTTTTTGATCTTTTTTAATAAATATTCTTTTCTATATTCTTTTGCACAATCTTCGCTACAAAAAATGTGATGGTATTTTTTTATAACACATTTTTTGCATAATGGCTTTTTACAAAGGAAGCATTTCCTTTTAGCAATGACTTCAGGATGATTAACACAAAAAAGATCTTCCATAATTTTCCCTTGAAATTATACAACAAATTCTGGCAAAATAAATAGAATGCTAAATCTGCCAAATAGTATTACCATTTTTAGAATTTTTTTAGTACCTTTTTTGGTAGTTGTCCTTTTAACCAAAATCCCCAACTGGGAATTTATAGGACTTGGGATTTTCTTAATTGGAATGATTAGTGATGCCCTTGATGGCTATATTGCAAGAAAATATAATCAAAAAACATCCCTTGGAGCACTTCTTGACCCAGTGGCAGATAAGCTTTTAATTTCTTCTGTTTTTATTTCATTAGTTGAGATGCAGATTGTCCCTGCTTGGATTGTAGTTATTATTGTTGGAAGAGAATTCTTTATTTTAGGTTTAAGGATGATTGCCCTTGAAAAATCAATCTTAATCCCAGCTAGTTCTTTGGGAAAATTCAAGACATTAACACAAACAATTGCAATAGTTCTTTTAATATTTCAATATAAATTAAATGAATTTTTTTTATGGATCTTTGGTTTCCGTTTAGAACTCTTTTCAGTCTTAGCTCAGACAATGCTATGGGTAGTAATAGTTTCCTCTGTATTTTCAATGGCAGATTATTTTTTAAAATTTTATAAGGTCTTCAAGGAATGAATATATTAAAGCCAGTAAGCCAGAGGATTATAAAAGGTTTTTTATATCTTTTGCCAATATGGCTTTCTATTGCAATAGTCATATTTTTTCTTACAAAAATTGGATCCCTCACAAAACCAATTGTAATCCATATCTTTGATTATTTAAAAATATCTCTTCCAAATTACATTATTTCTTCTATTGCTTTTTTGCTTTCATTATTTGTTATTTATTTAATTGGCTTAATTGGAAGTTTGTATATTGGAAATTTATTTTTATCTTATCTTGACAAATTATTCTTAAGGGTTCCTTTTATAAAGAATTTGTATTCTGGAACAAAACAAATAATTGATGCTTTCACCTTACAAAAAAAACATTTATTAAAAGAAGTTGTTGTTGTTGAATATCCAAGAAAAGGACTTTATGCTATTGGTTTTTTGACAAATAAAGTTGAAGATACTTGCTATATTTTTCTTCCAACTACTCCAAATCCAACTTCTGGATGGCTTATAATTTTAAAAGAAGAAGAGGTTTACCCAATAAATATTTCAACAGAAGAAGCAGTTAAATTAATTGTTTCAGGGGGTATTTTTTTGGGGAATAACCCAGTAAATTTAAAAAATTATGATAATAAAAATTTATAACAAAAATAGAAGAATTTTTTGGTTCCTTCTATCAATTTTTTTACTTCCCATTGCATTCATTGGGATTTTCAAACTTTCACTTGAAACAGATGTATTTAAATTAATGCCTGAGGGCAATAAAACCTTTGAGAGTTTTAAAAAAAGCGTAAAAATATTTGGTGGAATTGATAATATAATTGTTTTTGTGGAGATTAAAGATACTGAAAATTTGGAAGATTACCTTTTCTTCACTGATGAGCTATGCGAAGAATTAAAAAAAGTTGAGAATGGGATTGAAGTAATTTCTCATCCCCCAGATCCAAAGCCCTATTTTGAATTTTTTTTAAAAAATCTTTTAGTTTTATCAAGGGATGACGAATGGAAAGAAATTTTAAAAAAATTAGAAAAAGAAAAAATTAAAGAAGCTTTAAGAGAGACAAAGTTTGAACTTTCTACTATCCTTGATCCAGAGATAAAAAATTTTTTGCTTTTGGATCCTTTAAAATTCCATAGAATTTATTGGGAGAGATTTAACAAGCCAGTTGGTTCTTTTAAAATTGATTACCTTTCTGGTTATTTGTTATCAGAAGATCATTCATCCCTTTTGATTATCTTAAAGCCAAAAGGTGTTGCCCAAGATATAAGTTATTCGACTGAATTAGTTAAAAAGGTTGAGCATACAATAGATAACCTAATCTTAAAATGGGATTTTGAAAGTCCGAAACCAAAAGTCGAAGTTGGAGGTGGTTTTAAAATTGCAGTAGAAGATGCAAAAATTATAAAAAAAGATATTTTTTTGCAGGTCTTAACATCTCTTTTTCTTGTGTTAATTCTTTACTATCTTTCTTTTAAAAATCTAAAAACGCTATTTTTCCCTTTAATTCCCCTTGGTTTTGGAATGGTTTTCACTTTTGGATTTACTGGATTTTTTTTGAAAAGCTTAAATTCCTCTTCTTCTGCCTTTGCAGCTCTTTTGGTTGGATTAGGGATTGATTTTGTTATTGTTATCTATTCAAGGTTTCTTGAAGAAAAAGGAAAAAACAGTGATTATAATCAGATATTTTTCATCCTTGAAAAAGAAGTTTATCCTTCAATATTTTTAGGAGCAATAACAACAGTTGGCACTTTTGGCATCTTTTATTTTACAAAGCTTAAAGGGCTGCAGGAATTGGGAATCCTTACCTCAATTGGTATCTTGTTTGTTATGTTTTTTTCCTTTACTCTTTTACCCTTATTATTCCTTTTTGAAAAGAAAATTGAAAAAAAAGAAAAAAAATTATATGATTTTTTCTTAATATCTGTAAAATCAGTTATAAATTTTTCAATAAAAAGAAAAAATTTAATAATTTTTTTATCACTTTTAATTCTAATTTTATCAATCTTTTTTATGGCAAAAGTTCCATACCAAGATAATGCAGAATCTTTAAGGTCAAAAAATAATAAAGGTATAATTTTGCAAGAAAAAATTTCCAAAAAATTTGGAAAAGTTGGTTATCCTTCAATAGTTTTGGTTCAAAATGAAGACCTTAATTCCTTAATATACCTGGATGAAAAACTTTCAGATTTTTTAAATAAATTAAAAACAAAAAATATTATTTATAGCCATCAAGGTTTATCTGATTTAATCCCTTCTTTGGAAAAACAGAGGAAAAATTTGGAAAGATTAAAGGACTTTGATTTCAAAAAGTTTAAAGAAAACTTCAAGGAAATTTGCAAAGGATTAGATTTAAATTTGGAAGTTTTTTATCCCTTTTTAAATAATTTTGAAAATGCTTTTAATGAAGCAAAGGTTATGGGTTGGGAAAATTTAAGAAATTCTGAAGAATTAGTTAATTTTAACCAAATTTTGTTTAAAGAAGGTGAAGAATTCTATACCTTTAGGTCAATTTATTTTCCAGAAGGGAAATATAAAAGGGAACCTCCAAAAGAATTAGAAGATTTTATTAGCAATTACTCTGGGATGGTATTGACTGGAATAAATGCTATGGCAAAAGAGTTGAGAATTTTAGTCAAAAAAGATGCTACTTTTGCAACAACAATTGGATTTATTTTGGTTTTTTTAATGCTTTTAATCCATTTTAAATCCCTGATGAAAACAATTTACACTTTAATCCCTTTGATTTTTGGAATTTTTTTGATGCTTGGTTCTATGGGTTTCTTTAAAATTCCTTTTAATTCTATGAACATTTTTGTAATCTTAATGGTTGTAGGGATTGGAAGTGATTATGGAATCCACTTTCTCCATAGATATCATTTAACCAATGGTGATGTAGAAAAGGTCTCACATACAGGAAGTGCAGTCCTATTTTCTGCCTTAACTACGATTGCTGGCTTTGGATCTTTGATACTTTCGCACTTTTTAGGTCTTAAAAGTATGGGTTATGTTGCAATACTTGGGACTTTTTTTGTTTTGTTCTTTACTTTAACTCTTTTACCTGCTATATTAAGAAATGATTAAAATATGAAAATCCATAGTATTTTGATTTTACATTTTTTAATTTTAATTTTGCTTTGCACAGTCTTGCTCTCCTTACCCTTTTCCCATAAAAAAGGAGAAAAATTAAGTTTTTTAGATACCATTTTTATTTCCGCTTCTGCTGTTTGTGTTACGGGACTTTCTCCAATTGATATAGGTAAGGTTTTAAGTCCAATAGGGCAGATTATCTTGCTTTTATTTATTCAATTAGGTGGGCTTTCTCTTGCCTCTTTTTATATATTTTTTAGTTACATAACATCCCATAGATTAAATCTTTTTCAAAGGAAACTAATCCTTTCAACTTACTCTTCTGCACTAAAAGAGGATTTTAAGCCATTAATTTTTAGCATAATCCTTGCTTCCTTTTTCATAGAGATTTTTGGCGCAATTGTTTTATTTACCCAATTTTTAAAAAAACATACATTTATTGAAGCAATTTGGTATAGTGTTTTTCACTCTATATCTGCCTTTTGCAATGCTGGTTTTTCTCTTTATACTGAAAATTTAATTTATTGGAAAGATAATCCGATAGTTGTTTTTGTATTATGCTTTTTGATTTTTTTAGGCGGGCTTGGTTTTATTGTTTTATCAGAAATTTATTTGAAGATAAAAGTTAAGGAAAGATTATCTTTGCATAGTTTGATAACATTAAAGGCATCTTTAATTTTGATTTTATCTGGTACTTTTTTATTTTTAATTTTTGAATGGAATAGTGTTCTAAAAGATATGCCACTTTTTAAGAAGTTTTATATTTCTTTTTTTCAAAGCATTACTCCAAGGACCTGCGGATTTAATATTGTTTCAATAAATCTTTTAAAACCCTCTACCTTATTTTTTACTATTTTTTTGATGTTTATAGGTTCAGCCCCCGGTTCAACTGGAGGTGGCATAAAAGTTACAACTTTTTATGCTTCTATTTTAAAAATAATTAGCAAATTAAAAGGTGAAAATCAATGCCATATAAAAAGCAGGGCAATCGCTTCTTCTTCAATTGAGTATTCTTTTTACTTAATTTTTTATGGTTTTTTGCTTTGTTCCTTTGTTTTTATTTTTCTTTTAATAATTGAAGGCAGGACCTTTCCCTTTGAATTTATATTTTTTGAAGTTGTATCAGCTTTTGGAACAGTTGGGCTTTCCTGTGGAATAACAGGTGGGTTGACTTTTCTATCTAAAATTCTTATAATTATTTTAATGTATTTTGGAAGGATTGGAGGGCTTGTATTTCTTTCAATTTTACAGGAAAAGAAGAAAAAGACAGGCATAATTTACCCTGAAGAAAATTTGCTTGTTGGATAATAAAAAATAAGGAGGAAATATAAAATTTTTAATTTTTTTATTATTAATTAATCCTTTTGCTTTTGGCAGTGAAGATTTAGTCAAAATTGCAATTTGCTCTGATGGAAAAACAGTTGATTCAAATGTAAGCAACCTTGCAGGGAGAGCAAATTATTTTCAAA
>JBBISU010000026.1:0-36301 GCA_037441225.1 Acidobacteriota bacterium | reverse complement strand
TGCCTCTGGTCAATGTGGAAATAATTTAAGGGATAACAGCGGTACCTGTCCATAAGAATAGAGCAGCAGTAGGGGTCGCCCTTGTGGCGACCCCTTGAATATGTTTTTGGGCTACTGGTCAGCTCTTATAAAAAATTACAAAAGTTGTAGCAGCGGATCTTTGGCCCTCGGAAAAAGGAAAAACAATAAATCTTGCAACCACAAAATTTAAATATTATTTGCTTCAGGCGCAGGACTTCAAATCCTGCGATTTTTTCTTTATCTAAAGATTAAAATGATAAATAAAATTAAAATAAAATTTTTATAAATTTTAATTTTTTTCTATTTTTTCCAAGCCATCTAAATATTTTTGGAGTGCTTTTGGAACAATGAGAGAGCCATCTTCTTGTTGATAGTTTTCAAGGATTGCCACAAGGGTTCTTCCAACTGCAAGTCCAGAACCATTTAAAGTATGAACAAACTGGGCTTTTTTCATATCTCTTGTTTTAAATTTTATGTTTCCCCTCCTTGCTTGAAATTCCTCAAAATTTGAGCAGGAAGAAATTTCTCTGTATTTTTCCTGTGAAGGTATCCAAACCTCTAAGTCATAGCACTTGGCTGCCCCAAAACCCAAATCACCTGTGCAAAGGACGACAACTTGGTATGGAAGCTCTAATTTTATTAAAATATCTTCTGCATCCCTTGTAAGTTTTTCTAATTCCTGATAAGAGTTATCGGGATGAGAAAATTTTACAAGTTCAATTTTATCAAACTGGTGTTGCCTTATAAGTCCTTTTACATCCTTCCCATAAGAACCTGCCTCACTTCTAAAACAAGGAGTATAAGCACAATAATTTAAAGGAAGTTTTTCACCTTCTATTACTTCATCTCTGTGCAAATTTGTTAAAGGAATTTCTGCTGTTGGAACTAAATAATATTCCCATCCTTCAATTTTAAATAAATCTTCCCTAAATTTTGGGAGTTGCCCTGTGGAAATTGCTGATTTTTCATTTATCATAAAAGGAACCCAGACCTCCTCATAACCCTTTTCTTTTGCACAATCAAGCATAAAATTAATCAAAGCTCTTTCCAATTTTGCACCAATCCCTCTTAGTACTGCAAATCTTGAACCAGTAATTTTGGAAGCTCTTTGAAAATCTAAAATACCTAATGCTTCTCCAATTTCAATATGATCTTTTATTTTAAAGGAAAATTTTTTTGGTTCGCCAAATTTTCTTACAATTTTGTTAGCACTTTCATCCTTTCCAACTGGAACAGATGAGTGGGGGGCATTTGGAATTGTAAGTTCAATTTTAATTAGTTCTTTTTCAACTTCTTCCAAGGAAATCTCCATTTCTTTAATTTTGTCTGAGACTTCCTTCATTTTTAAAAGAAGTTCCTCTACATTTTCATTTTTCCTTTTTAAAATTGAAATTCTTTCTGAGGTTTCATTCCTCAGTTTCCTTAAATTTTCAACTTCTTGAATTCTTTTCCTTCTTTCGATATCCAGTTGGACAAAAGAATCCAAATCCACTTGCCCTTCCATTCCCCTCTTTTTTAGCATTTCCTTAATAAATTCAACATTTTCTCTTATAAATTCTCTTGATAACATATTAGTAATTTTAACACAAAAATTGTTTTAATGAAAAAAACTTATAATCTATTTCCAAATAATTTCAAAGATACATTTATCATAAGGAGAATTTTCAGTAACTGAACAAATTTCATGGGTAACCTTTATATCTTTTGCCCCTAATTTTTCAAGGGCACCATAGATATACCCAATGGTTGTGGAACAATCTAAGGGGCTTGCTTTTTCAAGGTTTTTATGGTCAAGGGTCAATTTAAAATAATATTTTCCTAATTCTTCCAAAATTAATCCCTTTTCTGCTTCATCGCCATAGCATTTTGCATATAAAGCTTTAAAGGTTGTCTTAAGCCATTCAACAGGAGATTTTCCAACAAAAAGGGGTTTGAAAACTGTTTCTGCTTGTCTTTGGGCATTAAATTTACCTGCTTCAAAGGGTATGCAAGAGATAGTACTTGTTTTAGTGTAAAGTGGAGCATTTTTGCCTTTTAAAGCATAAGTCATTGCTTCCAAAATGTATTTATCAAACCAATCAGGTAAGTGGGAAGTCGGAAGAATAGTTCCTTTAAAAAATTTTTCTTCTATCATTTTCTTTTTATCTTCATCTTTTAAAATTTTGTCAAGCTCTTCCCTTATTTTTTCAAGTGTCTCCTTATAATTTAAATTATGTTCTTTGCACCATTTTTCAATAAATAATAATCTTCCTTTTATAAAATCTCCTAATTGATGTTCACCTTCTGTCATACTACCCCCTTTAATTTATTATATCATAGCAAAAATCTAATTGACAATTCTTTATTAAAAAGATAAAATTTAAATGTGAAAAAAATTGGAAGGTATGAAATAATTACTGAGATTGGTAGGGGTGCAATGGGAGTTGTCTATCTTGCAAAGGATCCTGTTATAGACAGGCAACTGGCAATAAAGACAATAAGGCTTATGGGTTTGATGAAAAGTGAATCAGAGGAATTTTTAAAGAGATTTTATCAAGAAGCAAAAGCAGCAGGAGGGCTTTCCCATCCAAATATTGTAACAGTTCACGATGCTGGTTTTGATAAGGAAATTGAACTTCATTATATAGTAATGGAATACATTCCAGGAAAAACATTAAAAGAAATAATACAACAAAAAGTTCTTCTCTCTTTTGAGGAAAAGGCAATGGTACTTGAGAAAGTATCAGATGCCTTATCTTATGCCCATAGTAAAGGAATAGTTCACAGGGATATAAAGCCAGCAAATATAATAATCTCTGGTCCAGATTCTATAAAAATAACTGATTTTGGAATTGCAAAACTCCCTGCCTCGCAACTTACAACAGATGGTCAATATTTAGGAACTCCAACTTATATGTCTCCTGAGCAGGTTTTAGGAAAACCAGTTGATTTAAGGTCTGATATTTTTTCCTTTGGAATTGTTGCCTATGAATTTTTGTCTTACCAAAAACCATTTTCTGGAAGTAATTTAACAGAGGTATCCCATAAAATTGCTTATGAAAACCCAATTCCTTTAAAAGAGTTGCTTCCAGATTGTCCTCAAGTTTTGCTTTATATTGTGGACAAATGTTTAAGCAAAGATCCAAATTTGAGGTTTCAAAGTGCAAAAGAGATTTCAAAAGAATTAAAAAATTTTATTCTAATTCCAAAAAAGGAAGAAAAGGAACCAGAAGATACTGTAATAGTAAAAAAGGAAGAAGAAGCTAAAACCTTTGAAACAGTTGTTGGCTTTGAAAAGAAGAAAAAAACTTTAAGACAGAAATTTATAGATTATTTTAAATCAAAGAAATCCCTTGAGTTTTTATCTTATGAGATTTATCTCAAATGGGTAATTTTAATTGCTTCTCTCTGGATTTTAATTTGGTTTGCTTTAATTTCCCATCTTTATATTAAAGGGAAAAATATTAGCCCAAAGGAGAAAAGTTATTACTTTATAAACCCCTTTGAATTAAGACAGTTGATTTCAAAAGGAAAGGCATTTTTAAAAGAAAATCAATATGAAAAAGCTCTTTCTTATTTTGAAAAAGCTCTTTTAGCAAATCCCACTTCACCTTATTTAATAAAAGAAGTTACAGGAATAAGGTCTTGGATTGATTATAATTTAAAGGTAGAAGATTTAAGCTCTCAGATAAATTTTTATTTAGAAAAAGGAGAAGAAGCTTTAAGAAAAAAGGACTATACTTCTGCAAAGGTGCACTTTTCAAAGGTTCTTGAGATTGACCCTGAAAATCTGGAAGCAAAATCATATATTGAAAAGATAGAAGAATGGAGAAAGGCAAAAAAGCCAATAGTTGTTCCAGAAAAGCCAAAAGAAGAAATTCCAAAAAAGATTGTTGAAGAAAAAATTGAAACACCTGTAAAAAAAGAGGTAAAGGTTTTGGAACCAAAGATGGAAATTCGTTTTAATTCTCCAATTCCTGAAGGTTATCTTGTTGTATCATTAAATGGGAAACAAATAATTAGAAAGACCTTTAATTTTTATGTAAAAAAAGGAATATTAGGCAAAGAATTTAAGGGTGGTTCAATTGAAGAGCCATTGCCAATAAAAACTGGTGAAAATAATATCCAAGTTTGGGTAACAAAGATAGGAAAAGATGGCTATACTGCTTATGAAAAGTTGGATTTAGATATTAAGAATTCAACTTTGTATATTATTACTGTTAATTTAGAAGATAGTTTAAAGAAATTGTCACTGGAATTAACGGAGTCACCCTTTGGTAATTAAAGCTGAAAAGAAATTAGAGGTCTTTGATAACCCTCACCCTGATGTGAAGTATGAGATAACCCATCATTGTCTTGAATTTACATCTCTTTGTCCTTTAACAGGACAACCAGATTTTGCAGAAATTACAATAACTTATGTTCCTTATTTAAAATGTATTGAATTAAAATCCTTAAAGGGATATTTATGGTCTTATAGAAATGAAAAAGGATTTTTTGAAGATTTATCAAATAAAATTGCCAAGGATTTAATAGATGTCTTAAAACCTTATTCCTTGAAATTAGAAGCAAAGTTTAACATAAGAGGTGGAATAAGAACAACTATTGTAATAAATTATAAAAAGGAAGAAAATTATGGAGAATAAATGGCCCTCATTAGGGGAAGCAAAAGAACTTTTAAATCAAGAGACCAAAAACCCTCGTCTTTTAATCCATGCAAGGGCAGTTTCAATTTTAATGAAGGCATATGCAAAAAAGTTTAATGAAATGGAAGAAAAATGGGAAATTGTAGGTCTTTTGCATGATTTTGATTATGAAAAAAATCCCACAGAAGAAACCCATATCTGGAAAGGGATGGAAATATTAAGGGAAAAGGGATATTCAGAGGAATTAATTTTAGCAATTGGTTCCCATGCAGATTATACAAGCATACCAAGGGATAATTTAATGAAAAAAACGCTTTATGCAGTAGATGAACTTTCTGGCTTTTTGATTGCTTGTGCTTTAATAAAGCCATCAAAAAAATTAAAAGATGTGGATGTTTCCTCTGTAAAAAAGAGAATGAAAGATAAGGCATTTGCAAGAGCAGTTGATAGAGAAGCAATAAAAAAAGGAGCAGAAGAATTGAATATTCCTTTAGAAGAACATATAGATTTTTGTATAAAAGCACTCCTCCCTTTTGCAGAGGAATTAGGTATATAGATGTGATATAATATGAGATATGGCTACCACAGTTTTACTCATTGATGATTCAAGAGCTGCACAGCATATTTTCCAAAGATATATTGAAACTTGCCAAGATTTTGAATTAGTTGGTATTGCTTCCAGTGGAGCTGAAGGGATAAAACTTTTTCAAGAATTAAAACCAGATTTGGTCTGCCTTGATATATTAATGCCAGATATGGATGGAGTCCAGGTTTTAAGAGCTTTAAAGAATTTGGATAATAAAGTAAAAGTAATTGTCATAACTTCTCTTGGTAGTCAAGCAGATAAAGTTGTAGAATTTTTGAAAATGGGTGCTTTGTCTGTCCTTTCAAAGCCTTTTGATTCTATAACTTTAATTGAACAATTAAAAAGGGCCATAAAGTTATGATTGCAAAATTTTTAGGTCAATTTTTATTAGAAAAGGGCGCTATAACTAAAGAAGATTTAATAAAAGCTTTGGAATATCAAAAAGAAAACCACCAAAGGTTTGGAACTTATGCATTAAGGATGGGCTATTTAACTGTGGAACAATTGAATGAACTCTATAGATTACAGATGCAAAAGGCAGAAAAAATAGGGGAGCTGGCAATTCAAAAGGGTTACCTTTCAAAGCAACAAGTTGAAGAGATACTTCAAAGGCAAAGAAATGACCATTTGATGTTAGGTGAAATTCTTGTTAAATTAAAAATAATTGATAGAGAAAAACTCTATATTTATCTTGATGAATACCACAGGTTAACACAAAGCGAAGATTCTCATTTATCTATTGAAAATTTTAAAGAAGAACCATTACTCTTATATTTTGTAGAATTATTCATAAGTTTAATCCATAGATTTACTCAAAAAAAAGTTAAACCTCAAATCCCCTCAAAAGTTAGTACAATTGAATTACCATATCCTTTTGCAGTTACAAGACTTGTGAGCAGAGCAAAGCCCATCAGAGTTCTGTTTGGAGCAGAAAAAGAATTTAAGGAAGAACTCACAAAAGGATTTTTTGGGGAAAATTATCAAATAAATGAAAAGGCAGTCAATGATGCAATAGAAGAATTTTTAAATATTTTATGTGGAAATTTCTTAGGTAAGGCAGCACAAATGGGGAAAACATGGGATTTAGATCCTCCCCTTACAATCCAAAAAGGGGAATTGGTTATTCCTTATTATGGTGAATATTTTGTAGAAGTACCTTTCTTTACACCAGAAAATAAATGTTTTCTTTATTTTGATATAGGAGAAGAGCATGAAGCTTCAAGAAAAGAAAAAAATTTGTGATGAAAAAGAATTGGATAAGATAATTCAAAGGATTGCAAGCCAGATAAATGAGAAGTATCATTCTATTTCTGAAATTATTTTGATAGGGATTTATACAAGGGGTGTTTATATTTCAAAAAGGATAAAAAAGAAAATAAAAGAATTAAGTGGAATAAATGTAAAAGAAGGAATACTTGATATAACTCTTTACAGAGACGACCTCACAAAAATTGCACCAAATCCAGTTGTAAAACAATCAAGATTAGATTTCCCAATTGATGATAAGCCAATTATTCTTGTAGATGATGTTTTATTTACAGGTAGGACGATCAGAGCAGCAATTGATGCATTGATTGATTATGGCAGACCTTCTAAGATTTCTCTTGCAGTTCTTGTTGACAGAGGGCATAGGGAATTGCCAATACAAGCAGATTTTGTTGGAAAAACAATTCCAACTTCCTTAAAAGAAATAGTTGAAGTTAGATTAAAAGAAGTGGATGGGGAGGATGGAATTTGGATTTTGGAGAGGAAAAATGAAACTTAAAAGGAAAGATTTGCTTGACATAAAAAGTTTAGAAAAAGAAGAAATCCTTCATATCCTTGAAACAGCAAAGGGTTTCTTGGATATTCCCACAAGAACAGTTAAAAAAGTTCCTGCTTTAAAAGGAATGACCGTTATAAATTGTTTTTATGAAGCTTCTACAAGGACAAGGACTTCCTTTGAACTTGCAGCAAAGCGACTTTCTGCAGATACAATTAACTTTTCTTCTGGTGGTTCTTCTGTTGAAAAAGGAGAGACCCTCTTGGATACTGCTTTAAATTTACAAGCAATGGTTCCTGATTGTATAATTTTAAGGCATCCTTTGTCTGGTGCTCCCCATTTTCTTGCAAAAAAGGTAAATTGTTCAATTGTCAATGCTGGAGATGGAACCCATGAGCATCCAACACAAGCACTCCTTGATGCTTTTACTATAATGGAAAAAAAAGGAAAGATTGAAAATTTAATCGTGACAATTTTAGGTGATATTTTGCACTCAAGGGTTGCAAGGTCAAATATTTATTGTTTAAATAAATTGGGAGCAAAGGTCAGGGTTTGTGGTCCCCAAACTTTAATTCCAAAATACATAGAAGATTTAAATGTGGAAGTACATAATAATTTGGAAAAGGCAGTAGAAGGGGCAGATGTAGTTATGGCTTTAAGGATTCAAAAAGAAAGGATTAAGGGAACTGCCTTCCCATCCATCAGGGAATATTTTGAACTCTTTGGTTTGACAGAAGAAAAGCTAAAAAAAGCAAAAAAGGATGTAATAATAATGCATCCGGGACCTATGAACAGAGGAGTTGAAATTTCAACAGATGTAGCAGATGGTCCCTTTTCAGTTATATTAGATCAAGTTGCAAATGGTATGGCTATAAGAATGGCTGTTTTATATTTACTTTTGATAGGGAGGATGAAAAGTGAAGAAACTTCTTAAAAATGGAAGAGTAATTGATCCATCTCAAAATATTGATGAAACATTAGATATTTTAATAGAAGACAAATATATTTCAAAGATTTCTGAAAAAATAATTGAAAAGGAAGCTGAAATAATTGATTGTGCTGGTTTTATTGTTTCACCTGGATTTATTGATATGCATACCCATTTAAGGGAGCCAGGTTTTGAGTATAAAGAAACAATTGAAACAGGGACCAAAGCAGCTCTGGCCGGAGGATTTACTGCAGTTGCTTCTATGCCAAATACAAACCCTCCTTGTGATAATGATTCAATTGTAAGATTTATAAAAAAGAAATCAGAAGAAGCTGGTTTTGCAAGGGTCTTACCAATTGGTTCTGTAACAAAAAAAAGGGAAGGAAAAGAATTAGCAGAGATGGGACTTATGGCAAAGTTTGGCGCTGTTGCTTTTTCTGATGATGGTTCTCCTGTTGCCTCTGCCTTTGTTATGAGAAAAGCATTGGAATATTCAAAGACAATAGGAAAAATTATAATTCAACATGCAGAAGAGCCAACCCTTTTTGAAGGTGGACAAATCCATGAAGGAATTGTTTCAACAGAATTGGGGCTTAAAGGAATTCCTTCCCAATGTGAAACCATTATAGTAAAAAGAGATATTGATTTATGTGAGCTTACAAGTTCTTCAATCCACTTTGCCCATATATCAACAAAGGAAAGTTTGGATTATATTAAAAAAGCAAAAGAAAGGGGATTGAAGATAAGTTGTGAAGTCACTCCCCATCATTTGATTTTAACAGAAGAAGCAGTAAGGGGTTTTAACACTTTGGCAAAGGTAAATCCTCCTTTAAGAGAAAATAAAGACAGGGAAGCTCTTTTAGAAGGAATCTTTAATGGGACAGTTGATGTAATTGCAACAGACCATGCTCCACACCATAAAGATGAAAAGGATTGTGAATTTGGCTTTGCTGCTTTTGGTATCTCATCCCTTGACATTGCAGTTCCAGCCCTCATAGATTTTTTAGTACAAAAGAATGGTTTACCTTTGATAAGGTTTGTAGAACTTTTATCAACAAATCCTGCTGAAATTTTAAAATTACCTTTTGGTACTTTAAAAGTTGGTTCAGTTGCGGATATAACAGTATTCTCATTAAGGCATCAGACAACAGTGAATCCTGATAAGTTTTATTCCCTTGGGAAGAATACACCTTTTGAAGGAAAAAAATTTAGCGGGAGGATCCAATATACAATTGTGGAAGGAAAAGTCCTTTATAATTATGGAAAACCCCCGAAAAGTTTGCATAGTTGATGATGAGAATTATATCTTGTCATTATTAAAAAGAGCATTAGAAAAAAAATATAAAAATTTAGAAGTGGAGACCTTTGAAGATCCCTTAAAAGCAATTAAGAGTTTCAACCGTGATTTGCACCTTTTGATATTAGATTTTGAGATGCCACAGATAGATGGTAAAAAACTTTTGCAATTTGCTCTTGAAAAAGGAGTCAGAAAAGAAAGGATTATAATATTTTCTTCAAGAGATGCAAAGGATTTGCATCAGATATTCCCACAAGGGGAATGCCTTTGTGTAATCAGTAAAAAAGATGGTGAACAATTAAAAGCTTTAACATTAATTCTTGATTCAATTATGAGGAAGGAAAAATGAAAAATTTTCAATTAAATAGTTTCTTGGAAATAATGCTTGAGGCATACAAAAATGTTTCTGACTTAAATTTTTCTGTTGGTAAGCCACCACAGGTTGAAGTAGATGGTGTATTAAAACCAGTGGCAATAAAAGGACTTGAAAAACTTCTGCCTTATCATACAGAAACAATCGCACTGCATTTATTAGGAGGGGATCCTGAATTGTGCAAGAAACTTTTTGAGTATGGTTCTGTTGATTTATCTTATTCCATTCCAAAAAAAACAAGGTTTAGAGTAAATATATTTTTTCAAAGAGGCACAATTTCAATTGTTTTAAGGGTTATTCCACCGGGAATTCCATCAATTGAAGAACTAAATTTACCAAAAGAGCTATATAAGGTTGCAGATTTAAGAAATGGGATTGTATTGGTTACTGGCCCCACTGGCTCTGGAAAATCTACAACTCTTGCTGCAATTATACATGAAATAAATAAAAAATATCCTTATCATATAATAACAATTGAAGATCCAATTGAGTATATGCATAGCCATATAAAATCAACTGTAAATCAAAGAGAATTGGGTTCTGATACTCCAACCTTTGCACTTGCTTTAAGAGCTGCTTTAAGGCAGGCACCAAAGGTCATACTCATTGGAGAGATGAGAGATTTAGAAACAGTTGAAACTGCCTTGGAAGCAGCAGAGACAGGGCACCTTGTCTTATCAACTCTTCATACAATTGATGCACCAAAAACAATTGATAGAATAATTGGTATCTTCCCAAAAGATCAAGAAATGCAAGTAAGGACAAGGTTTTCTCAGGCCTTTAAATATGTAATATCCCAGAGACTCTTACCCAAAAAAAATGGAGGGAGAATTGCTGTCCTTGAAATATTGAAATCAAATGAGAGAACAAGAGATTATATAATTAAAGGGGAAACAGAAGGCAGAAGTTTGCAAGATGCAATGATTGATGGTTCGGTTGATGGAATGCAGACCTTTGATATGGAAATTGAAAGAATATACAGAGAAGGAATAATTACAAAAGAAGTTGCACTTTCTTATGCATCAAATCCTTCAAACTTAGAAATAAAATTAACTTTGGAGTAAATATGATTATACTAAATTGTCCAAGTTGCAACAAAACAATAAATTTTGAACCAATGAAGTATCCAGCACAGATTCTTTCAATAAGTTGTCCTTCTTGTAAAAATAAAATTAGTTATGATAACAGAAAAAAGGAAAGCCTCATACCAGTTCCAGCTGATTTGTTAAAAAATATGCCTCTTTTAAAAGACAAAAGTGCTATAATAATTGCAGAAAATGAAAATTATGTAAATTTATTAAAAGAAGGAATTGAAGAAATTGGGTTTTCAGTAAAAAAGATATTTGATAATATTGAAGAAGCAGCACTTTTTATAAACCAAGAGTTGCCTTTTTTAATTTTTATTCAAATTGAAACTTTACCACCTCCCCCTTTTAAAAATTTAGAACCAATATTTTTGCTTCATCCAAACATTAGAAGGAATACCTTTGTATCCTTAATGGCACAAAATGTAAAAACCCTTGATGGAAATAGTGCTTTTCTTTATCAAGTAAATTTATTAATTTCAAGTAATGATTTAAATAACTTTCATCATCACATAGTTTCTTCAATAATTTTTGAGCACAATTTAAAAGTGCATTTTAAAAAATAATTTATGAGGTAAATTATGCGAAATGAAATTGAGGTTTTCAAAAGGGATTATAAAAATTTCTGTAAGAACCCAAGAAATGCTTGAGATGGCAGAAGTTCCTTCAAGGGAAGGTTTAATAATGAATTTAGATGTATCAATTTTGTTTCACTTAGAAGAAAAATCTGCACCAGAAATATATAAAAAGGTTGGTAAAAATTATCAAAAGGTAGTAGTAGAGCCACAATTCAGATCAGCAATCAGGGAAATAACTGCTTCTTATGAGGCAAAGGCACTTTATTCAATTGAAAGAGATAAAGTAGCAAGGGAGATTTTTGAACTTGTAAAGAAATTGACACAGGATAGAGGAGTTGTTGTAGAACAGGTTCTTTTAAGAAAAATAGGTCTTCCTTCCCTTGTGGCAAATGCAATCAAGAAAAATTGAGACGGGAACAGGAAGCAGAACAAATGAAATTTATACTTCAAAAGGAACAACAAGAGGCAGAAAGGAAAAGGATAGAAGCACAAGGTATTGCTGATTTTCAAAAGATTGTATCTCATGGAATATCCCCACAACTTTTAGAATGGAAAGGGATAGAAGCAAATGAAAAATTGGCAAATAGTCAAAATGCAAAAATTGTAATAATTGGAAATCCTAAAACAGGAATTCCTATAATTTTAAGCACAGAAAAATAGGAGGTAAATATGGAAAAAATATGTCCTGAATGTAAAGGCACTGGGCTTTGCAGGCATTGTAAGGGGACAGGGCAAATACCCCGTTCTGGTCCTTGCAATCAGTGTGAACACAAAGGCAATGGAAGATGCCACAGGTGTCACGGAACTGGAAAGATAAAATAAATGCAAAAAGGGGGGCTCGTCTTCGCCTAAATAAATTGATAAATTTTAAAAATTAAAAAATACAACAGTATAGGCAATCCACCAATTGCCCTTACTTTTTTTAAAAACGGACACGGACAACGAACTCCTGCTCTGCTGCTCTACTTTATTTCATTTTCAATTGAATTTTTTGGGTTTATAATTATAAGCTTATTTACAAAATATTTAAAAGAAGGGAAGGGTAAAAGCCAAAGATTAAAGTTCCAAAAAGGCATATCAGAAGAGCAATAAAAAGGAAATTACTCCTCCTTATTTCAATTTCTTTTTCTTCAAAAATATATATATTTACAATAATTCTAAAAAAGTAATATAAACTTACAACGCTCATCAAAACACCAACAACAGCCAAGAGGAAAAATCCACCCTTTATGGCACTTCCAAATAAGAAAAACTTTCCAACAAAGCCAGCAGTGCCAGGAATTCCAACAAGGGATAATAAAAAAATAAGTATTGAAAAAGAGATAAAGGGATGTTTTTTATTTAAACCTTTAAAATCATCAACTTCTTCTTCTGAATATTCTTTTTTGTTTAAATAAATTATTATTGTAAATATTCCAATTATTGCAAATAAAAAGGCAAAAAGATAATAAAAAATGCCTTTTAAAGAAAAATCATTTTTTGATACCAAGCCAAGTAAGACATAACCAGCAGAGCCAATTGAAGCATAAGCCAGGAGGCGTTTTACATTTTTTTGTACAATTGCCATCAGATTTCCACCAACCATTGTAAAAAAAGCAACTATTCCAATTATAAACTGCCAGTCAATTGTGGTAGGTGAAAAAATCCACCAAAAAACCCTCAAAAAAGCAGCAAAAGCAGATGCCTTAGGACCAATTGAAAAAAAAGCAGTTATTGGGTTTGGTGCACCTTCATAAACATCAGGTGTCCAGATGTGAAAGGGGATTGCTGCAATCTTAAATAAAAAGCCACATAAAATTAAAAGCATTCCTCCTTTAAATATGAAATCCACATTATTTGGATTTTTTAAAGCATTTTCAATTGAAAAATTACCTGTTGTTCCATAGATTAAAGAAATTCCATAAAGCAAGACACCAGAAGAAAAAGCACCAAGGATGAAATATTTAAAGGATGCTTCAAATGCCTTCCCTTTACCCCTTGCATAACCCGTCAAAACATAGGAAGAAAGTGCCATAAGCTCCAAGCCAATATAAAGGGTTAAAAAGTCCTTTGAACCAACGAGGAAAAACATTCCAACGGTGGCAAATAATACAAGAGAAGAATACTCAACAAATCCCCATTTACCTTCCCTTATATAATCCCAGGATAAAATTAAAGTTAAAATTGAAGCAAGGGAAATTAAAAATTGAAAAAATATGGCAAGTTCATCTTGAATGAGTGTTGGAAAATTTTTTTCAACCATACTTGAAGGTATCAAAAACATTGAGACCAGAAGGGCTACAATTCCAACTGAAAAGCCAACCCAGTCCTTTTTTATTTTAAATAACCTTAAAAGAAGCAAAAAAAGAGCACCAGTTGTTAAAATAAGGGCAGGTGTTATTCCCTTTATCATTTAATTTCTCCTTTTGTAAAATAATTTGGCTCAACAATTTTTACTATGTATTTTACGGAATTTTCCATCCTTTTAAAGAATGGTCTCGGATAAAGTCCAATCCAAAAGATTAAAATAATTAAAGGAATTAAAGTTAATTTTTCCCTTAAATTTAAATCTGGCAGGTTTTTGTTTTCTTCTTTTTCAAGTTTTCCATAAAAGACCCTTTGATACATCCATAAAAGATAGGCAGCACCTAAGACAATTCCTGCACCAGCTAAAAGTGCCCAAAACCAGTTTTTATGAAAAGCACCAATGAGGATTGTAAATTCTCCCACAAATCCATTCATCCCAGGGAGTCCCATTGAAGATAAGGCAATTACCATAAAATAAATTGCATAATCAGGCATTGAAAAGGATAAACCACCAAAGGCGTTTATTAGTTTTGTATGCCTTCTTTCATAAATTATTCCAACAAGTAAGAAGAGCCCACCTGTTGAAATTCCATGGTTTATCATTTGAAGGGTTGCCCCTTCAATCCCTGATTGGTTTAAAGCAAAGATTCCAAGTGTTACAAAGCCTAAATGGGAAACAGAAGAATTGGCAATCAATTTTTTCATATCTGGTTGTGCCATTGCTACAAGGGCACCATAAATTATAGCAATGATTGAAAGGGTTACAAGGTATGGAACCATTTCTTTTGTTGCTTCCGGCATAATTGGAAGGGAAAACCTCACAAAGCCATAAGTTCCCATTTTCAAAAGTATCCCAGCAAGGATTACAGAACCAGCAGTTGGTGCTTCTACATGGGCATCTGGAAGCCAGGTATGGAATGGGAACATTGGAACTTTAATTGCAAAGCCAATAAAAAAGGCAAGGAAAATCCAGAATTGCAAATTATAAGGAATTAAACCTCCAATTTTATGGAAATGTAAAATATCAAGGGTTGGTTGATTTCCTAAGCCCTCAAAGCCCAAAAATCCTGTTGTGTTGTAAAAATATAATGCTAAGATACCTAAAAGCATTAAAACAGAGCCAAGGAGTGTATATAAGAAAAACTTAATTGCAGCATATAGTTTTCTTTCAGAACCCCATACACCAATTAAGAAATACATTGGAACAAGCATAATTTCCCAGAAAAGATAAAACAAAAAGAAATCAAGGGAACAAAAAACACCAAGCATACCTGTTTCAAGTATTAGAAGGAGGGCATAGTATTCTTTTTCTCTAAAAGTAATTGCAGTAAATGAACAATAAACTGAAATGAAAGATAAAAGTGTTGTAAGTAAGACCAGCAATAAAGCAATTCCATCAATTCCAAAATAATACTGGACACCAAGGGATGGGATCCAGCTTGTTTTTTCTATAAATTGAAAGATTTCCAAACCTTCCCTTGTAAAATCATAACCAAACCATAAAAAGCAAGAGATTAAAAAAGAAAGTCCCGATGCAAAGGTTGCAATAAATTTAATTGCCTTTTTGTTTTCTTTGTTTACTAAAACGATCAAGAGTGCTCCTAAAAGAGGGATGTAAGTGATTACTGAAAGAATTGGAAGTTTAAATAAAAAATCCATATTTTTGCTCCTTTAAAAGAAAATTAAATATATAGTTATCAATGAAAAAATTCCAAAGGTTAAAATAAAAGCATAGTGTTGGACTACACCTGTTTGGATTTTTCTCCACAAGTTTCCACCCCATCCTAAAAGATTTGCTACAAGGTTTACAATTCCATCAACAAACCTTAAATCAAAAAATCCAGAAAAGAGAGAAGTTCCAACAGTTGCATGCCTTATGGCATTTACAGCTCCATCTATTCCTTTTAAATCAAAATTTGCAAGTTTTTCAGAGCCTTTAACAACACCAGAAACAACAGTCATACCATAAAATTCATCTACATAATATTTATTAAAAACAATTTTATATAAAAATGGATATTTTGAGATAAAATTTTTTACAAAATTCCATTCTTTGTCTTTTACATATAATCTATAAGCAAAATAAAGCCCCAAAAGAGCAACAATTACAGAAACAATTATCAATATTGCTTCTGTTTTAAAGGGAAGGTGGTGGGGTGGTTCTGTTAGTCCTTCTTTTAAAGGAATTACTGGCTCTAAAAATTTTGAAAATAAATTATATTTTTCACCAGGAAGTCCAATAAATCCACCAATTAAAGATAAAACACCTAAAACAACTAAAGCAGAAACCATTGATTTTGGTGATTCATGGGGGTGCCCCTTTCCTCTGTATTCACCCCAAAAGGTTATAAAATATACCCTTCCCATATAAAAGGCAGTTATGATTGCTGTAATTAAAGCAATTGAATATAAAATATAGCCAATAGAATGGTGGAGACCAAAAGAAAAAACGGAAGATAAAATCCCATCTTTTGAAAAAAATCCAGAAAAAAATGGAAAGCCAGAAATTGCAAGGGTTGCTAAAAGAAAAGTCCAGTGGGTTGTTTTCATATATTTCTTAAGGCCACCCATTTCCATAATGTCATTTGTATGGCAGGCATGGATTACAGAACCAGAACCTAAAAACAAACATGCTTTAAAGAAAGCATGGGTTAAGACATGGAACATAGCATAAAAGTATGCCCCAACTCCTGCTGATAAAAACATATAACCAAGCTGGGAAATTGTAGAATAAGCAAGGACTTTCTTTATATCCCTCTGAGCAATTCCCATTGTAGCAGCAAAAAGAGCTGTAATACATCCAATAATGGCAACTACAAGCATTGCAGAAGGAGATAAGCGATACAAAGGATTACATCTTGATACCATATATACACCTGCTGTAACCATTGTAGCAGCATGGATTAAGGCAGAGACAGGAGTAGGTCCTGCCATTGCATCTGGAAGCCACACATATAAAGGTATCTGGGCTGATTTTCCCGTTGCACCTATGAACAAGAATATACAAATAATTGTTGCAAATGGAGCAAATTTTTCTGGCTTATCAATTGCTCCTTTAAAGACCTCTTCATATTTTAAAGAACCAAAGATGTAAAAGATGAAAAACATCCCAATTAAAAATCCCCAATCCCCTACCCTGTTTGTTATAAATGCCTTCTTCCCTGCATTTTGAGGCCATTCTTCCTTGTAATAAAAACCAATTAAAAGATAAGAACAAAGCCCAACTCCTTCCCATCCAATAAACATTAAAGGAAAATTGTCTGCTAAGACAAGAATAAGCATTGAAAACATAAATAAATTAAGATAAGCAAAAAATCTGTTATACCCTTCATCTTCATGCATATAACCAATGGAATAAATATGGATCCAGAAACCAACAAAGGTTACAAATAAAACCATTAAAGCAGATAAAGAATCCAATTGAAAGGAAAAAGATAAAATTAAAGGTTTTAAACCAAAAAATTTTGTAGGAAGTTCTCCTGCTGGTATCCATATAAACAACTCTTTAAATATTGGATGGTGGATTGAGTGTCTTGCCCAATCAAAGACAGATAAAAAAGCAACTACTGTTGAAATACCAACGCTTCCACAACCAATAATTGATGTAATATTTTTTGGAAATTTTTTCCAAAGGAGCCCAATTATTAGAAAACCCAAAAGGGGGAAAAAAGGAATTAGAAAAAATAAATCCTTCATTTAGCCCTCCATTTCTTTTATAGAATCAGCATCCATTGTCTTTTTTGTCTTATATACAGCAATTATGATTCCAAGGCCAATGGCTGCTTCACCTGCTGCAATTGTCATAACAAAGATTGAAAAAACCTGTCCCAATGTATTTCCCCATTGATGGGAAAACAAAATTAAATTTAAATTTACGGCATTTAGCATTAGTTCAAGGGATAAAAGCAAAATTATCAAATTTTTCCTTATCATTACACCAATAACACCAAGGGTAAAGAGGCATAAAGATAAAAATAAAACCCATCCTTGTGGAATCATTTCCTCACCCCCCATCCACCCATAAGGATTGCACCAACCATTGCAACAAGCAAAAATAGGGAAACAACTTCAAAAGGGATTAAATAATAATTATATAATGTATCTGATATTGCTTCTGTGTTTCCACCATATTTTGATAAAACCTCAGAAAAGCCCTTTCCTTTTTCAAATATAGTTGATCTTATAAAAAACATTAAACTTAAAAAAAGCAAAATTCCAAATAAAATAAAAGAAGGCCAGGTAGGAATCCATTTTTTCTTTTTTTCTGCTTCCTTTACAGAAACAAACATTATGGCAAATAAAAATATTATTAAAATGCCACCTGCATAAATTACAATTTGAGCAGCTGCAATAAACTCTGCCCCTAATATTAAATAAATTCCTGCAAGGGATAAGAGTGTTAAAAGAAGGGATACAGCACAATGGATTGGTTGGCGAAAAATCAGGACACCTAAACCACCCAAAAAAGCAAGGATTGCCAGAATTATAAAAATTGCCTCAACCATTTTTTTTCTCCTTCCTTTCCTTTACATAATTTTGCAGTTTATATCTGTCAAAATAAAGCTGGTGCCTGTCATATACAGCACCTTCATAAAAACCTGTCTTCAATGTAAGTTTAAAAGAACCATTTGGGCAAGCTGCCTCACATAAACCACAAAACATACACCTTTGCAAATCAATATCAAACCTGTCAACAACTTTTTTTCTCTTCCCTTCTGGTGTTTGTTCATCATGGCTTTCAATGTAAATTATATCAATTGGGCAGGCTTTCCAGCACATATTACAACCCAGACAAGTGGAAGGATTTAAATAAAAAAATCCCCTGAACCTTGGTGCTGGTTCTAATTTTTTATAAGGATATGGAACTGTAAATTTCTTCCTGAATAAATATTTAAAAGATGTCAAAAGCCCAATGATTAAATCATATAAAAGGAGATCTTTTAATTTCATTTTAACCCCCATTTTATAAAAGCAATTAAAACCAAATTTAAAATTGAAAGGGGAAGGAGCCATTTCCAAGCAAGGTCCATCAATTGATCAAACCTGTACCTCGGGAAGGTTGCCCTGAGCCAGATATATAAAAATAAAAATAATAAAACTTTTGCAAAGAACCAGAAAATTGGGATTTCAGGCAAACTCTGCCAGATTTTTAAAGAAGGAAAAGGTGGAAGCCAGCCACCTAAAAATACAACTGTGGCAACAGAAGACACAACAATCATATTTGCATATTCACCCATAAAAAAGAAAGCAAACTTCATTCCTGAGTATTCAGTATGATAACCAGCCACAAGTTCTGATTCTGCTTCTGGCAAATCAAAGGGGAGACGGTTTGTTTCAGCAATTCCACAAACAAGATAAATAAAAAATGCAATAAACCCTGGAAATATAAACCATAAACCCATCTCTCTTTGTGCTTCCACAATTTTTACAAGAGAAAGAGATGATGCCAGGAGCAAAATGGAGCCAAGAGCTATTACCTGTGGAACTTCATAAGAGACAACTTGAGCAGCAGACCTCAAAGCTCCAATAAAGGAATATTTAGAGTTTGATGACCAGCCACCCAATATTAAACCATAAACACCCAAGGAAGCAAAACCAACAACCAGTAATAAAGCAACATTTACATCTGTTATATACAAAGTAATGGGCTGCTTTAAAATGCCAAACAAGTTCCCTGCTTCCCCAAAAGGAACCAGTCCAAAAATTACAAGGGCTGGAGCTAAAATTAAAATTGGTGCAAGAAAATGTAGAAATCTTTGGGAAGAAGAAGGGACTAAATCTTCTTTTGCTAAAAGTTTTACTCCATCAGCAATGGGCTGCAAAATTCCTTCAGGTCCTGCAATGTTTGGTCCAAGGCGTGCTTGCATAAATGCAAGTACCCTTCTTTCAATTAATGTTGCATAAGCAACGAGGAATAATATAATTGATAAAATAATAATACCTTTAATTGCTGGAAGAATTATATATAAAATTAAAATATTCATCTGTCTATCTCCCCTAATACAATATCAAGGGTTCCAATAACTGCCACTACATCTGCAATTAAATGGCCCTTTACCATAGAAGGTAAAGCTTGAAGATTTATAAAAGATGGAGGTCTAACCCGTACTCTATAGGGTTTTGGTGAACCATCTGAAATTATATGAAAACCAAGTTCTCCTTTTGGTGCTTCCACAGAAAAATAAACTTCTGCTGGCTTGGGCTTTATAAATTTTAATCCCTTTGTCTGGATTTCCCCATCAGGTATCTTTTCAATACATTGTTTTAAAATTCTTATAGACTGCCTCATTTCTTCCATCCTAACCAGATACCTGTCATAAGTATCACCATTTTTTCCAATTGGTATCTCAAAATCCAGTTCAGGGTAAACTTCGTAAGGGATTGCTCTCCTTACATCATATTTTATTCCAGAGCCCCTCAAAGGTGGACCTGTTAAACCATAATTTATTGCATCTTCTGGGGAAATAATTCCAACACCAATTGTTCTTTTTTTCCAGATCCTGTTGTCAGTTAATAAATTTTCATAATCCCAAATTTTTTCTTCAAAAATGCTTATAAATTCTTTTAATTTATCAATCCAGCCTTCTGGTAAATCCTCTGGAACTCCACCAATTGTCATACAATTTAAGGTTAAGCGAGCACCACAATACTCTTCAAATAAATCAAGGATTAACTCCCTTTCTCTGAATGTATAAAAAAATGGTGTCATAGCACCAATATCTAAGGCATGGGTTGCAAGCCAGACCAGGTGGGAGGCAATCCTTTGAAGTTCATCCAGCATTACTCTTATAAATTTTGCCCTCCTTGGAACTTCAACACCTAAAAGTTTTTCTACAGCACCACAATAGGCATGATTATTTGTTGCTGCTGCAATATAGTCAAGGCGATCTGTATGGGGGACATTCATTGGATATGTTTGATTTTCAAATAATTTTTCTGTTCCCCTATGCAAATAGCCAATAACTGGTTTTGCATCAACAATCCTTTCTCCATCGACTTTTAAAATTAACCTCAAAACCCCATGGGTTGCTGGGTGCTGAGGACCCATATTTAATTCTAATTCTTGAACATCAAGCATTTTTATCCTCCTTTTTTGGTGGACCCCCACCTTCAGGATAAACATCAGGATAAATTGCTGCACCTGTGTTTATGCCTTTTAAAGGAAAGTCCTTTCTCAAAGGATGACCTTCAAACCCTTCCCACATCAAAATCCTTTCTAAGTTTGGATGGTTTGAAAATAAAATCCCAAACATATCATAAGCTTCTCTTTCAAGCCAGTTTGCCCCTTTCCAGATTTCAGTTAAAGATGGAATGAGTTCACTTTCTTTTATTTCAACTTTTAAACGAATCCTTTCATTGTTTTTAAAATTATGCAAAATATAAGAAAGGGCAAAGTTTTTTTCTTTATTTGGCTGATGGATACCCATTATATCAACTAAATAAATAAAATTATTTTCCCAGAGTTCTTTGCATAAGGGAATTAAAATGTCCTTTGAAATCCATATAGTTAATTCATTTCCATAAGTTTTTGCATCTAAAATATTTTCTTTAAATTTTTCCTTTAATTTTATAACTAAAGGATTTCTCATTGCATCCAGATATTCTGGTTGCCCTTTTTTTTCACTTTGCTGGCTCATAAGTACCCCTTTTTCTTCCAAAATTTCTATAATTCATAATTTTTTCTTGAAGTAAATTGAACCCATAAATCAACGCCTCAGGCCTTGGAGGACATCCAGGAACATAGACATCAACGGGAATAATTTGATCAACACCTTGAACAACTGCATATGTCTTATAAGGTCCCCCTGAGGTAGCACAAGAACCCATTGCTAAAACCCATTTGGGTTCAACCATTTGTTCATAAAGACGTTTTACCATTGGTGCCATTTTTTCTGTAACAGTTCCAGCCACAATCATTAAGTCTGCTTGTCTTGGTGAACCCCTGAAAACTTCTGCTCCAAAGCGAGACATATCATATCTTGGATCTAAGGCAGCCATCATTTCTATGGCACAGCAGGCAAGCCCAAATTGGAAGGGCCAGACAGAATATTTTCTGCACCAGTTTATTAAAAAATCCTGTAAATTTATACCCATTTTAGTGCTCCTTCTTTGAAAGCATAAATGTAGCCCACAATTAAAATTACCAAAAACACAACCATTTCAACCAAGCCAAAGAGCCCCAATTTATCAAAAGTTACAGCCCAAGGATAAATAAAAATTGTTTCTACATCAAAGATAACAAAAAGAATGGCAATAATAATATACCTTATTGAAAATCTATATTCATATGCCTCTGTTTTTATAGGATTTCCACACTCATAAGCTTCTTCTTTTATAGGAGAAGGTTTTTTCAACATAAAAAATCTTGCCAATAATAATATTATTATTGGCATAGAAAGAACAATTAATCCATAAATAAATAAAGGTATATAATTTTCCATAAACTTCCCTTAAAAAAAATTTACAAAATATATTACCATATTTTAAAAAAAAATCCATTTGAAAAATAAAAAATTTTTTATTATAATATTATATTATGATTTTTCTTTATATTTATATACTATTTGAGTTGACTTCAAAACAACAACTTTATCTTGTGAAGCAGGTTTGCCCAAATTGCTCTGTAATTGGAGTTCTTTCAGTAAAAGATCAAAATCAGGATAAAGCAGCTGATTTATTAAAAAATGCAAGTTATTACAATTTAAAAGTTGAAGTTGAATTTGTAAAAAAAATAAATGATCTTTCAAAGGGACTTCAATCGCTTATAGATAAAAAAGTAGAATTGTTATTTATATTTGATGATTCTGTAAATGGTGATCCTATGGCTTTAAGGTTTTTAGTAACAAAAACGCAAGAAAGCAAAATCCCAATTGTTTGTGGTTCGGAAAAACAATTACAATTTGGTGCAACTTATTTTTTTACTATAAACGAAGAAGGTCAGGTAATCGTAAAAGTAAAGAAAGCAGCTGCCAATGCTTTGAAATTAGCACTTCCTGAAAAGGAAGATTTAAAGATTGTTATGATAGAATAGGAGGTAAAATGAAAAAGTTCTTATTTTTAACACTTTGTTTTTTCTTTAGTTTTTTTGTTTTTGCCCAAGAAGAAGTTGCGCCAGTAGAAAAACAAGAGCAAAAAGAAGAAATTCAAATTCCAAAAGGGGAAAAAAATGTAAGGGAAATTAAAATAGAGGTTGTTTATGGATTCTGGGTCGGATTAGATAAAGAAAAAAATACTTTTAAAATAAAAACAGATGATCAAATAATGGAGTTTAAATTTGAAAAAGATAGGATTAGATTATTTGGCAAACAAAAGAACCTCAGAATGAAAGATTTTAAAGAAGGCGATTTTGTAAAAGTTTTATATAGGAAGGAAGAAGGAGCAAATATTGCAAAAAGGATTATCAAAGACCCAAAAAAACCAGAGAGCACTACACCCAGCACACCTGGAAATTGAACTATTTTGTAAAGGTTTAAAAATAGATGGAAGCTGTGAACTTGAAAAAGATGGAAGGGCTTTTTCAAGGACAAGAGCAGGTTTGGGTGATGGGCTTGAAATTATAATTCCAGCAAAAGAAAAAGATATATGGCTAAATGCTCCTGTTTTTGAAGATTTTGTAAAAAATTCACCATATTTAATTTTTAAAGAAAGGAACGAATATAAAATTTTAGATGAAGAAAATAAAATATTTTATCCCGTAAAACTCCCAAAAACCCCTTTATGGTATAGTAAAAAAACAAAAAGGGGAGTCCCAATGAGCCAGATTGGAGTACTTCAAGGAACATATTTGGGAATTTATTTAGGGCAGACCTGCAGATTTTGGACTATAACAAATCCTTTAAACTGCAAATTTTGTACAACAGGCTTAAATGTAGGGGCAAATGAAGTGGAAGAAAAAACTGTCGAAGATGTGGTTGAAACTGCTTTGGAAGCAAAAAAGGAAAATAACATAACCTTTGTTCATTTTAATTCAGGGTGGCAAAATGGAAAGGACTTAGATATTCCTATTGAATATGTAAAAGCATTAAAAAGAGAAGTAGGTGTTTTTGTAGGGCTTCAAGCAATACCTTCCAAAAAAGAAGAACTTAAAAAATATGACTATTTAAAAGAAGCAGGTGTTAACCATTTTTCTTTTTGTTATGAATTTCATAACTTAGAATATTTTTCAAAGATATGCCCGGGAAAAGAAAAATATATAAGCCAAAAATCTTTTTTTACAGCCCTTGAATATACATCAAAACTTATGGGAAAGGGAAAAGTTTCAGGTGAGATTATAGCAGGGATTGAACCAATAGAGGATACTTTAAGGGCAATAGATTATATTACATCAATTGGTGCTTTTCCAACAGTTTGCATTTTCAGACCCCTTTTGGGTTCCCAGATGGAAAAATTTCCATCCCCTTCTTCTAAGGATATGCTAAGGGTTTTTCAACACCTTTATTATTTAATGAGAAAAAACAACATACCAATGGGTATCATTCCAAACATTGAAGTTTCTCTTGTAGTCAATCCTGATGATACTAAATATTTGGTTCCAAGGGATTTAAGCTGGCATATTTATAATTTAAAATTAAAAATATTAAAAATTTTAGCAAAACCTTATATAAATAAAGAATTAAAGCCAAGATCAAATTAAATTCTTATGGAAATCAATTTAGAATTAGAGGGTTGGTGTTTATTTTTTTCTATTTTGGAGGTTCGAGAAAAAGCCTATTTGGAAGAAAAAATTATTGAAGATACAATAAAATTTTTAAAAGAAAGATTTAAAGATAAAGAGTTGTCAAAAGATGAAACTGTTATTAAAATCAGAAAATTATTTCATCAATGTGGTTGTGATCCCACAAAATACAGGCCTTCCTTTGAAGCCCTTGCAAGAAGGATATTAAAAGGAGAAAATTTTCCTATGATAAACCCACAAGTTGATTTTTGCAATGTATTATCTTTAAAATGGAATGTTCCTTGTTGTATTTGTGATTTATCAAAGTTAAATTTTCCTTTAAATTTTAGAAAAGGTAGGGAAGAGGAAGAATTTCTTTCTTTAAGAGGAGCATTTTCTTTAAAAAATAAGCCATTAATTGAAGATAAAATTTCTCCTTTTTCAACTCCAATAACAGACAGTATTAGAACAAAAGTTGAATTTGAAACCAAAAACTTATTATTAATTTCTTATTTACCTCAAGATATAAATAAAGAAAAAATAAAGGAAGATTTTCTTAAAAACTTGAGGGAAACTACTTTTTCTTTAAATAAAATTTACTTCTTCTGTTAGAAGGAAATGTCTTTACAACTAATTTCGGGCGGGGACAAGCCCCACCCTTACACAAAAAATTTAGTTCTTCAGTTAGAAGGGAACATCCTCTTCTTCTGGTTCTTCTGGTGGGACTTCCACTTCTCCTTCTTCTGTTACTCCAACAATCCCACCTTTTGGTTCCAGGAAGAGAACTTGGTCAGCCCAGATTTCAAAAGAGGTCCTCTTCTTTTGGTCATTTTTATCTTTCCAATCCCTTGTATGAATCCTTCCTTCAACTAAAACCAATTTTCCTTTAGTTACATACTTGTTGACATTTTCTGCAAGTTTTCCAAAACAAACAATTCTGTGCCAGACCGTAAATTGTTTTTTGTCTTGTGTTTCCTTGTCCTTTGAAAAGGTTGAAGTGGCAAGGGAAAATTGAGAAACTATAATTCCTTGGGTAGTGGCTCTTTTATCAGGATCTCTTCCAACCCTTCCAACTAAAATTACTCTATTATATGTCATAAAAATATTTTACCATATTTATTGAAGAAAAAATATTGCACTTACAAAAAATTTATTCATTTTATATTAGGAGTTGTGCTTGTAAAGCAGAGCATTGGTGTAAGGGTCGCCCTTGTGGCGACCCGTGAAATATATTTTTGGGCTGCAACAAGCCCAGCCCCTGCCAACATTTTTGCTTCTTTAAAGCTTTTTATTATAAGAAAAAAGGAGGGTTTTTTCTACTCATATTTTACTTTCAATTATATTTTTTGGATTTATAAAAAAAATCAAGGAATAAAATGGTCAAAGCCAATTGGTTTTAATTTTTTTATTTTTTCACCTTTTTTCAATAATACAACTGGTTCCTTTGACGAGAAAGTCCTTCCAATTTTACGAAAGGGTAGATTGTGTTTTGGAGAAGTAAAAAGAAGAGAAAATTCTTCCCCGGAAGAAAGCACAAAATTTGTTAATTCTTCAAAATATAAATTTGAGTGATAAACTGATTCATCATAAGGTATTAATATTTCCTCTATCTCAGCACCTATTTTGGATCTCCTGCAAATTCTATATAAATCTATAACAAGTCCATCTGATATATCAATGCAACATTTTACGCCAAACCTTAAAAGAAGTTTTTCTCCAAGTGGATATGGTATATAAGGATTAAAATAATATTTAATTAACTGATTCTTTTTCCAACTGCTAATCTTCAAATTTTCACCTTTGATAACCTTTATAGCAATCCCCATCTTTCCAATAGGATTTGAGAGATAAATATACTCACCTTCTTTTGCTTCAGATCTTAAAAGTGGTTTTTTCCCTTGTGGGAGGAAACCCAATATAGTAATTGTAAAATATGCTTTTTCAGAAGAAACAGTATCTCCTCCAACAATTTTTATTCCATATTTTTCACATTCCTTTGCCAAGGAAATAAAAATCCTATTTAATTCTTTTGCTCTTTCCTTAGAAATCCCTATTGTACAAAGAAGGTATTTTGCCCTACCTCCCATTGCATTTATATCCGAAAGGGAGGCAAGAAAAGCTCTTTTTATTGAATATTTTAAGGGAAAATTAGAAGGAAAATGGATTTTTTCAGAAAAACTGTCCTGTGTTATTAAAATTGAACCTTCTGGAATAAAAAGAAAAGCAGAGTCATCTCCTACCCCAATTTCCCCATTTTTCAAAGGAGGCAAATTTTTAATTAAACTTTCTAAAAATTTATCTTCCTGCATCCTTTAAAGCAATCTTAACTGCTTCCTCAACCTTTTCAATAAAATGAAAATTTATTCCTTTTATTAAATTTTTTGGAATCTCTGAGATGTCTTTTTTATTAATCATTGGAAGGATTATATCTTTAATCATTGCAGTTCTTGCTGCAATTACTTTTTCTTTTATTCCACCAACTGGAAGAACTTCTCCTCTTAAAGTTATTTCCCCTGTCATTGCAACATCTCTTCTTATTGGTATCCCTGATAAAGCAGAAACCATTGCACAAGCCATTGTTATTCCAGCAGAAGGACCATCTTTTGGTATTGCACCTTCTGGTACATGTATATGTATATCCTTTTCTTTAAAATTTTTTAAAGGTATAGAAAAACTTTTAGCATTTGCTTTTGTAAAACTTAAAGCTGCAAGAGCTGATTCTTTCATAACTTCACCTAAATGCCCTGTTAACTGAATTTTCCCAGAGCCAGGGGTCAAAATTGCTTCTATAAAAAGTATGTCTCCTCCAAAGGGAGTCCAGGCAAGTCCTGTTGCAATGCCAATTTCGTCTTTTTTAAGTAAAATTTCCGGAAAATACCTTGGTGGTCCCAAATATTTTTCTACAACTCTTTCAGTTATTATTTTTCTTTTATTCCATCTACCACTTGCAACCTTTACAGCAACTTTTCTGCAAATTGCTCCAATTTCTCTTTCCAAATTCCTTAAACCTACTTCCCTTGTATATTGTGAAATTATTTTCTTTAATGCTTTTTCAGTAAAATATAAATGCTTCTCTGTTATTCCGTTTTCTTTTAATTGTTTTGGAATTAGATATTTATAAGAAATCTGTATTTTTTCTTCCATTATATAACCAGATAAATGTATCACTTCCATTCTATCTAAAAAAGCAGGGTGGATTGTGTCCAGAATATTAGCAGTAGCAATAAATAAAACTTTTGATAAATCATAGGAAACACCTAAATAGTGATCCCTGAAAGAAAAATTTTGTTCTGGATCCAATACTTCTAATAGTGCTGCAGAGGGATCTCCTCTGTAGTCAGCGCCAATTTTATCAATTTCATCTAACATAAAAACAGGATTAGAAGAGCCAGCTTGTAAAATTCCAGAAATAATCCTTCCAGGCATTGCACCAATGTAAGTTCTTCTGTGTCCTCTTATTTCTGCTTCATCCCTAACACCACCTAAGGAAATTCTTATAAACTTTCTTCCAAGACATCTGGCAATCGATTTTCCAAGGGATGTTTTACCTACACCAGGAGGCCCAACAAAGCATAAAATTGGTCCCTTCATTTTATTGCCTTTAAGTTTCCTTATGGCAAGAAACTCCAAAATTCTTTCTTTTATTTTTTCAAGATTATAATGGTCTTCATCAAGTATTTTTTTTGCTCTTTTTAAATTTAATTTATCTTTTGATGTTAAAGCCCAAGGAAGTGAAGTTATTGTGTCAAGGTAGGTTCTTATAACATTTGCTTCAGGTGAATCAGGTGACATTTTTTCAAGACGAGAGATTTGCTTTTCAATTTCTTTTGTTGCTTCTTCTGAAATCTTTTTTTGTTCAATGGCTTTTCTATAGTTTTCAATCTCACTTTTAAATTCTTCTGACTCACCCAATTCTTTTTGAATTGCTTTTAGTTGTTGTCTTAAAACATATTCTTTTTGGGTTTTGTCCATTTCTTGTTGTGCTTCCGATAAAATTTTTTGCTGGACAGATAAAAGCATAATTTCATGGTTTAAAAGTTCATTTACTCTTTTTAGTCTTTTTATTGGATCAAAGAGTTCTAAAATTTCCTGACTTTCTGAGGTTTTTAAATCTAAGTTTGAAGAAACAAAATCAGCCAAGCGCCCTGGTTGTTCAATATTTTGAGCCAGAGATCTTATTTCTTCAGAAAAGGGCTTTCCTAAGGAAATTAATTTATCAAGGTTTTCATGAACCGTCCTTATTAGTGCTTGAACTTCAATTGAATCAGTTGAAACCTCTGTTTCTTGAATTAAAGAGATTTTTGCCTGAAGATTTGGTTCCTCCTTTGTCATTGCCTCAATTTTTGCCCTTGATATACCTTGAACCAATATTCTGATTTGTCCTTCACTTAATTTAACCATCCTTAAAATAATTGAGACAGTACCAACATTGTAAATATCTTCTTGTTTTGGTTCCTCTATTTCTGCTGACTTTTGTGAAACTAATAAAATCAATCTGTTTTTTGAGGAAAGTGCTTCATCAACAGCTCTCATAGATTTTTGTCTTCCTATAAAAAGAGGAACCATTGCTCCCGGAAAAATTACTGCATCTTTTAAAGGAAGTAATGGCAAGAGATCAGGAATCGTAAGTTTTTCATCTTTTTCACTCATTTTTTACCACCTTTATTTGAATTGATTTTTTTCTTTTTTCTTGGACTTTTTCAAAAATAATCTTAAGAAGTCCCTTCTCAAGAATTGCTTTTGCTGTGTGGCTATTTATTGGCGCAGGAATAGGAATTGCCTTATAAAATTTCCCAAAATTTCTTTCCATAAGCAAAAATTTTGGTTTACCTTCCATTTGTTGAAATTTTTTTTCTCCTTCTATTACAAGCCACCTTCCAGAAAGATGAATATTTACTTCCTCTTCCTTAAGGCCAGAGGCTTCCATAATTATGAATATTTTTTCTTTTGTTTCAATAATATCCATATTTGGAGAAAAGGTATATTGCCTTGAAGAAGAAATTTTTAAATGTCTTAATATTTCTTCAAATATTTTGTTAATTTCTTCCTGTATTTGAAAAAGTTCAATGGATTTTTTAATCATTTATGCTCCAATAAATTTTTTACTTCTTTTATAAATTCATCTATATCTTCAAACCTTCTGTAAACTGATGCAAACCTTACATAAGCAATTCTGTCAAGTTTTTTTAGTTCTTGCATAACAATTTCACCAATTTTTTCTGTGGCAAGCTCCCTCGTATCTTGAGAATGTAAAACACTTTCAACTTCTTCCACTATTTTATCCAGATCCTCTGCTTTTATCTTTCTTTTATGGGTTGCTTTAAGGAGGCCAACCATAATTTTATTTCTATCAAAGATTTCTCTTTCTCCATTTTTTTTAATTACAAAGTAAGGAATATTTTCAATTGATTCATAAGTTGTAAACCTATGATGGCAGGAAAGGCATTCCCTTCTTCTCCTAATTGTTATGTGATCTTTGCCTTCCCTTGAATCAATTACATGATCATTTAAAAAACCACAATAGGGGCACTTCATATCTTTTCTATTTTAGCAAAATTTAAAATTTTTGAAAGGGGTATTCCATAAATTAGTAAAGAAACAAATCCAACAAGGGCAACAGGTATCATTGAAAAAAAATGCCCTACAATTGAGACAGCAGTTGCTGTATTGTATTCAATGGAATAAAAAAATACAAGCCCTATTTGAAGTGCTTTATGGACCCCTCCTGCTCCTCCTGGTGTTGGGATTATAAAACCAAGGGCAGAAATGGAAAGGAGCATAAAGGAAGAAATAAAGGGAAGAGCCAAATTAAAGCTTTTTAAAATTAAAAAGGTAAAAAAGGAAACAAAAAGCCATATTAAAAAAGTCAAAGAAAATGAAAATATTATATATTTATAGTTTGAAAAACTTGAAAGCCCTGATTTTATTTTTTCAAGATAAGGTTTTAAGAATTTAAATATTGGTACTTTAAATCCAATTTTTAACCACAAGAAAAAAAACAAAAATATTAAAAAGAGGAAGAAAATTCCATAAAAAGATACTCTAAAAAAGGTCTCTGAGCCAATTTTATTTTTTTCAAAATTATAAGTAAGCAAAAAAATTACAAAAAAAACAAAAAGAGCAAATAAATCAAAGAGCCTTTCTAAAAAAGAAGCTGTAAGACAAGATAATTTTGAAATTCCTTCTTCTGCGGCAATATATAATGGTTTTGTTATTTCACCTAACCTTCCAGGCAAAATTGTAGAGATAAAATAGCTTGAAAACATTGATACAAAAACAATTTTAAAAGAGGTCTTTTTAATTGGTAATAAAAAGATTTGCAGACGAAAAATCCTCAAAATCACAGAGGAGAGATTAAAAATAACACCTAAAATAATTAAATATATATTTGTACTTTTAAGTGAAATAAAAACTAATTTTAAATCGGTTTTATAGAAAAAAAACCAAAGTAAAATTAAAGTTAAAACTAAACTTAAGAACAAATTAATCTTTTTTTTCATAAAAAACTTGACAAAGATATTTTAACATGATATAAAATAAAATAGAAAAAATTATGATTTTTTTATTAAACCCATTTATGGGTAGGAATCTTAGGTTATGGAGGTACAAATGAAAAATTTGTTATGTCTATTTTTCTTTTTATCTAATGCCTTAATTTTTTCAGGGGATTTGCCAAAAACAGCAAAATTAGAAGAATTATCTAATTTAAAAATGGCTAATTCAAGTGAAATCCTTTGGTATATAGACACTCCTTTGCCAAATGAAACTGTCTCAGGGATAGCAATTGTTCAAGGTTGGGTTTTATTAGAAAATTCAATTGCTGGAATACATCTTTACATTGATGATGAATATGTTACTTCTGCAAATATTGACCTTCCAAGGGATGATGTCATAGAACATTATCCTCAATATGCCAATTCACCAACTGCAAATCCAGGGTTTACTGCTGGTTTTAATTCAAGAAACTATAACAATGGAAAGCATTTTCTTCACATCATTGTTGTGGATTCACAAGGAGAATCATACAGTATAGGCAGGAGATATTTTTATATAGATAATACCTTAAATCCAGGACCAAAAGGTTATCTTGAATCACCTATGCCAGAAGATACAATTTGGGGACCATATCCGGTTTATGGATGGGTTTTGGATGAAGATGGTGTTGAAAGGGTAGAAGTTTTAATAGATGGGCTTGTTATTGGAAGAGCAAATTTAAATGGACCAAGACCTGATATTTATTATGCTTTTTCATTTTACCCAAATGCTGCCAGATCTGGTTTCATAATGTATTTGGATACAACAAGGATTGATAATGGTCTTCATAATATTTCAGTCCTTGCCTATGATTCCCTTGCACAATCCACTGTAATTGCAGAAAGAAAAATAATAGTTTCAAACCAGCCAGTTAATTTACCTCCTTTTGGTTTTATAAACTGGCCTTTAAGAGATATAGAGATGGTAGGGCAATGTGATGAAGAATGTGCTGGTCCATCAGGTGATGTTGGTTGTTATCATCCTCTTAATTTTGTTGTTGGATGGGCATTGGATACAGGTAATGATAAAGACCCGGGTGGGGTTGCTTGGGTAGAACTTACACTTGATGGAGCAATTTTATATAATACAAGGACAGATTGTTATTATGATTATGATTTAGATAGTTGGGTTAACTGTTATGGACTTACAAGATTTGATGTACAAAACTATTATCCCGGTTTTACAAATGTTCCACAAGCAGGTTTCAAATTTTGGATGGATGTTGGATATTTAATACTAAACGGCTATTCAGAAGGAGTACATTACCTTGGTGTTAGAGCAGGAGATGTAGAAGATACTCATGCAGTTATTGATGAATTTCCAGTCGTATTTCGCTGCATCTACGGCACTGGTGCACCCTCTTTAAGGCCTGCTGGTTATATTGATGTTCCTGGTCCTTATGAATATTTAAAAGAAACAGTAAGGTTTATTGGGTGGGCATTGGATTATAACAAAATTGCAACAATAAGAGTTTGGATTGATGGGGTTTATTGGGGAGATGCAGTATATGGAGATCCTCGACCTGATGTTTATGAAAATTTTGAAAAATCTACAGCTGGTTATTATAGTGGATGGCATTTTGATGTTGACACAACACTACTTTCAAACAGCGAGCATGAAGTTGTAATAGAAATTGTTGATATAGCAGGTGATTCTAAAATATTAGGTGAAAGGAGATTTGTAGTCTTTAATAACATAACTATTCCTTGAAAAGTGGAATAAAATATTGGTTTCTAAAAGGGGTTCAAATTTTTGAACCCCTTTTTTTAAATATGGTATCATCATTTAATGATTAAAAAAGAAACTGGTTGCTTTTTTATAATTTTTTTGTTTTTACTCCATTTTTTCCCTATTCCCTCCCAACTTCTTTTCATAATTGATTTATTTGCTATTATATTTATCTTTCCAGTTGTCTTAAAAGGTTTTTTTTATAAAATTTCCCATAAATTATTCTTATCCTATTTTTTAATTGGCTTTGTCCCTCTCTTTGCTTCTTTTATTTTAATTTTCACAATAATTGAATTAGGTGGTGTTTTATATCTTCAAAATCAATATGAATATTCTTTAAGAACCTGGATATTAGAAGTGGAAAAGGAATTATTAAATTTATACTTAAAACCTGAACCAGAACAATACTTTGGGCTTGAAAAAAAATTTCCAAAAATTTCTGTAAAAATTTTTAAAGGAAAAAACACATACTTTTTTGGTTGCAATGAAGAAAGTGAATTATTAGAAATGAATGGTTGGAAAAGTGGGAATTTTATATTTTCCTACAAAATAGGGGAAGAAATTATTTTCAATATACCACTTAAAGAAATTTTAAAAAAACAAGGTTTTTTCAATATTGATTTAGAATGGATAATTTATTATGGGAAAGAAGCAATAAACATATTTAGAAGAAGCGAAGAAAAAAACTTACTAAAAAAGCCCATCATTTATAGTATTTATTTTTTAGATACCAGGAAAGAAGGAAATAATACACTTCTTTTGATGAGGTCTTCTATATATTCAATTTATAAGAGTTTATCAAGAGGACAATCGTTATTGAGTAAAGAAATTGAATTTATATTAAAAGTTTCAACTATTTTTTTACTTTTATTAACTCTCTTGAGTTTTTTTTATGCTGGATATTTGATCTTTAAGATTACAAGAAAGATTACAAAATTGACAAAGGGAGTTGATTTTTTTTCTTCTGGGAATCTGGATCATAGGATTGATATAAAAGGGAAAGACGAATTATCACAACTGGCAAGAAATTTCAATATTATGGCAGAAAGTATAAAAAATTACATTTTAAAATTAAAAGAAAAAGCAGAGGAAGAAAAAGAATTAGAATTGGCATCTAAAATACAAAAAAGTTTACTTCCTAATGAAAAATCCTTCTCCTTGTTTAAAAAATCAGATCTTTATTTTTTGCCTTCAAGAGGAATTGGAGGCGATTGGTTTGATGTTTTTTTACTAAAAAATAACAAAATTTTGCTTCTTATAGGGGATGCATCAGGGCATGGCATTTCTGCTTCCCTTACTATGGCAATGGCAAAAGCAATAATAGTTAGCTTGGTTTACAGAGATACCCCCCCTTCTTGTATATTGCAAGAAGTGCATTCAATATTAGAAAAAACAGGACTTGAAAGCCAATATATTACACTTCAAATAATTGAAATTGATAAAAATGAAAAAATTCTTAATCTTTATAATGCTGGGCATCCTCCTGCATTTTTAATTTCAAAAGGAAAAGTATCAGAACTTAGAATTAATTCTTTTCCGATAGGTGTTTTTGATGGACCGGGCTTTGATATGATTTCTTGCAAGTATGAAGAAGGCGACAGATTATTGCTTTATACAGATGGACTAATAGAAGCTGAAGGAAAAGATTTTGGAATAAACGAGTTAAAAGAATTGATAGAAAAAATTTCAAAGGAAGAGGAAAATTTTTTCTCAAAACTTTTGGGAAGCTTAAAAGAGATTTTTGAAGATGAAAATTTTATAGATGATGTTACAGTTCTTCATATAAAAATATGATAAAAACCTTTAAATTTTTTTTATTTATAATCTCTTTTCTTCCAACTTTCTTTTTTTCTTTTAAGATTTCAAAAGAATTTTTTAAAATAAGTGGAACTTTACAATTAATACTGTCATCTCTTATTATAAATTTTGGATTATTGTTAACCTTAGCTAATTTACTTTTATTTTTTAAGATATATAATTTATTCTTTTTCTTACTTTTTACAGTTCCCTTTATTTTTTTCTATTTTAAAATTTTTAAAGATATAGAAATACCAAAAATTAAATTAAATATGTCTTTTATTTTTAAAACTTTACTAATCATTTTCATTTTTATTTTAGTTTTTAATTTTTTTGAAGCATTAATTACCCCTCCTTTATCCTGGGATTCCCTCAATTACCATATGCTTTTAGGTTCATTAAAAGTTCAAGAAGGAAAGTTTGCAAACCTTCCCTTTGATGGAATTTTAAGCACCTTTAATTATTATTCTCAAAATTATGAAATATTTTTATCTATTTTTTTATTGTTCTTTAATTCTGATTTCTTATCAAATATTTGTAATTTTTATTTTTTATTGATTATCTTTTTTGCAACTCTTTTGCTTTTAAAGGAATTTAATTTTTCTGAAAAAAGAATTTTTCTATTTCTAATAAATTTTTTAACAATTCCTGCTTTTTTTGTTTATATTCCAACCCAATATGTAGAAATTGCGGGCTTATCTTTAGTAACCTCTGGTTTTGCCTTTATTAAAATCTATGAAAAGGAAAAAAATCCATACTTTTTAATTTTATCTTCTCTTTCTTTTGTACTTGCAATTTCAATAAAAAATTATTATATTTTGCCCTATGTCATTGGTAATTTTTTCATTTTTTATATAATTTTTAAAGACAAGAAAGCAAAGCCAATTTTTTTGATAATTCTCTTAATTATAAATCTTTGTTTTTCTTTTCATTATATAAGAATGATATACAAATATAAAAATCCTTTTTATCCTTATCCTTTAAAGATATTTAAACTTAAAATAGGAGAAACGCACCCAGAAATAATTAAATTTATAAAGGCAATAAAAGAAAAAGAAGAAAAAAGGTTTGAAAGGGCTGCAAAAGATTTAAGTGAATTTGAAAAAAAAATAGCTCCTTATCTTTATACAATATTTACAATGTTTTCCCAAAACCATCAAGCTTTGGGAAAGCCAGCACTTTTATATTCTTTTTTAGGTATTTTTGGCATAATTTTCTTTAAAAACAAATTCTGGAAATTATTTTTTACATTCCAAATATTTCTTTTTATTTTTCAATTTTTTAATCCTGAATTAGAACTTTTAAGGATTATGTTTTCCTTATCCTATTCAAGAGTATTCCTTTTCCCAGTATATATTTTTCTTTTCTTCTCTTTATCAATCCTTGAAAAATTCAAAATTTATGAAATCATCTTTATCTTAGGTTTTTTTACAAACATTTTCTTAATCCTTCCTGAGATATTTCTTCCAATCCATTTTTATTTATTTATAATCTCTGCTCTTTTTGCATCTCTTATTTTTATTTTTTTCTTTAAATATCCAAAAAAATTTATTATCATTTTCTTAATTCTTTTAATTATTTCTTCAAGTTTAATAAATTTCATAAAGGAAAAATACAGATTATATTTTTATTTAAATTACTACCATGTATTAAAGATTTCAACTGAAGTTTTTCCCATTTCTACCTTTTTAAATGGAAAAAAAACAAAAATCCATTGTCATTTTAAAGATGATTATTTTTCACCAATTCCTATTCTTCCATATCCTTTAATAGGAAAAAATTTTGAAAACAAAATTTTGTTGATAAACCCTGAAGGTTTAAATTTCCTTGAATGGTTTGAAAAATTAAAAAAAGAAAATATTGAGTATATTGTCTTAAAAGGTGCTGACTTAATTGAATACAAATGGTGTTTAGAAAATCCTGATTATTTTAAATTAATTTATAAAAAAGAAGACATAGTTTTACACACTCTTGTTAGATAAAAAACATAATAAAATTTAACCCAAGTTGCTCAATTTTATTGATTAATAGTTTTTAATAATAAAGA
>JBBISU010000025.1:1364-39118 GCA_037441225.1 Acidobacteriota bacterium | reverse complement strand
GCTACAAAATCTTTTAATGGATAACGGAAAACGGATAGGATGAACATTCATCGGGCAGGGACAAGCCCAGCCCCTACTAATTTAATTTCAATTGGATTTTTTGGTTTAATCTTCTTCTGAATAGTTTATGACACACTTTGTTTTTTTGTTTTCTTGATTGACAATTGCAAAAAATGTCTTACCTTTTCCTAATTCACCTTGAAGCATTACCGTTTTCCCATCCTCTGATCTTTGAGTTATAATTTGGTTCAGTTTAAAACCTTTTTCTTTAAAAAGATTTTCAATCTCCTTGGCTGTTTCATCTATATCTTTTGCTGACTCTAATTCTATTGCTCCATAAACCTTGTTCCCTGATTGGCTTTTAGTTTTATTTAAAACTTCAAAATTCTTAAATTCAGGGAGCCAGTTAGGCAACTTTTCATCGCCACCATAAGTTATAGTTGTCTTTCCCTCTTCGCTTGTAATTTCAATTTTGCCTTCTTTTTCTTCTCCTTTAATTTTTACTGAATCCTTTTTCCCCTTTTCCTTCCATTGAATTATGCCCTTTTTTGCATCTGAAAAATCAATTGTTATAACCTCCCCTGTCTTCTTATTCCTTATTTTTATTTTATTATTATCCTGATCAATTTCCAAAACTTCTACTTCTGGATTTCTTTCCAACATCATTTTAACAATTGCTTCTTGAGGGCTTTTTGAACCAATAAGTTTTTTACCAAAATACAAAAAGGAAAATGCAGCAATTACAATTACAAGAATAGCCAATATACCACAACCTAAAAGGATATAAATCAATGTTTTATTCTTTTTCACTTTTTCTTCACTCATACTTCCTCCTTATCTAAATATGATAACATATTTTTTGATAAAATTTAAAAATTATGATAAATTATTCCCTATGAAAGAAAAAATTCTTGAAAGGTTTATAAGGTATGTAAAAGTAAATACTCAATCAAAAGAGGGTTCTGATACCTATCCTTCAACAAGTTGTCAATGGGATTTGCTTAAAATTTTAAAAAAAGAAATGGAAGAAATGGGACTTAAAGAAATTGAACTGGATAAATTTGGATACCTCTTTGGGACACTCCCTGCAAATACAAAAAAGAATGTGCCTCCTCTTTGTTTTATTGCTCATGTAGATACCTCCCCTGAGGTATCAGGTGAAAATGTAAAACCACTGATCCATAAAAATTATGATGGCAAAGACATTGTTTTGCCTTATGATAATCAAATAATTAAAGTTTCAGAAAATCCAGAACTGACTAAGGTAAAAGGTAATGCAATCATAACATCTTCTGGGGATACTCTTTTGGGTGCCGATGATAAAGCAGGAATTGCAGAAATTTTAACAGCAATTGAATACATAAAAGAACATCCTGAAATAAAGCATGGAAAAATCAGAATTTTATTTACACCAGATGAAGAAGTTGGTCAAGGAACAAAGAATTTAGATTTAAAAAAGATTGGAACAAAGTTTGCATATACTGTTGATGGTGGTTCTTTAGGAGAAGTTGAAAATGAAACCTTTAATGCTGCTGCAATGACCCTCACTGCAACAGGTTATAATGTTCATCCTGGCTATGCAAAAGATAAAATGGTAAATGCTTTAAGAGCTCTTTCCCATTTTGTAAGTTTGCTTCCACCTCTTAAAAGCCCTGAGGCAACTGAAAAAAGGGAAGGTTATATCCATCCATTATCAATTCAAGGGGATGTTTCTGAAGCAAAGGTTAAAATGATTTTAAGAGATTTTGAATGGGAAGGGATCGAAGAAAAGAAAAAGTACCTTGAAAATTTAAGAGATATAGTTCAGGAGATATATCCAAAAACAAAATTGGAACTTAAATTTGAAGAACAATACAGAAATATGAGATACCATCTGGAAAAAAATCCAGAGGTTGTAAATTTTGCAATTGAAGCAGTGAAAAGATTAAAGATAAAGCCAGTTTTAAAATATATAAGGGGTGGAACAGATGGCTCTGCTTTAACTTTAAAAGGTATCTTAACACCAAATCTTTTTGCAGGTGGTCAAAATTTCCATTCAAAACAAGAATGGATTTCTCTGGAATGGATGGAACTGGCTACAAAAACAATAATTGAAATTGCAAAAGTCTGGACAGAAAAAAGCTAATTTAAAAAATTTAATTGAAAAGGATATAGTTCTTTAGAGCAGTAGAACAGCAGAGCAGTAAAGCAGAAGAAACCAACTGGTAATTAAAATTTTCAAAATTGTTTTTGTAGGAACGACGCTTGTCGTCGCCCAAGCATATGTAATTCGCAAAAATTTTTTTAATTTTCAAAGCTTTTAACGGATAACGGAAAACTGACACGGGCAACGACTAACGGGTGGGACAAGCCCTGCCCCTACTAATTCCTGCTCTGCTGATCTGTTTTTCTTTTATAATTATTATAAATCTGTTAAAATATTGCCTATGAAAAAATTATCTTTAAAATGTAAATTTTTAAAAGAAGCATTGACTTTAAGAATTAATGAAAAAGCTCAAAACCTTAAAAAAGAAGGGAAAAAGGTTTACTTTTTTTCAATTGGTGAACCCGATTTTAACACACCTGAGGAAATAAAAAATAAAGGCATTGAAGCAATTAAAATAAATTTTACAAAATATACAGCAGGGGCAGGGATGCTGCCTTTGAGAGAAGAAATTTCAAAGGATATTGAAAAAAGGTTAGGGTTAAAATATAAGCCAGAAGAAATAGTTGTAACAGTTGGAGGAAAATTTGCCATTGCTTCTTCTCTTTTGGCAATTTGTGATAAAGGTGATGAAATAATTATTTTATCACCTTATTTCCCTTCTTATCTTGAAATGGTTTACATTTCAGGCGGAATACCAAAAATTATTAAATTAAAAGAAAAGGAAAGGTTTGTTTTAAAGCCAGAGGTCTTAGAAAAAACAATTGGGAAAAAGACAAAAGCATTACTTCTAAACTCTCCCCACAATCCAACTGGTATTGTCTTAAGAAAAGAAGAACTTAAAGAAATTTCAAGGATTTGTGCAAAGAAAGGAATTTTCATAATCTCTGATGAAGTATATAGCTCTTTGGTTTTTGATGGTATAAAACATATATCAATTGCCTCTTTCAAAGAATCTTTTGAGAGAACTTTTTTAATTGATTCCTTTTCAAAGACATATTGTATGACTGGTTGGAGGGTTGGATATTGTGCTGCTCCCTTAAAGCTTTCAAAACAAGTATCTGCAATTCAAAGCCATATGAACTCTTCAACCTCTGCAATTTCCCAATATGCTGCCCTTTATGCTTTAAAAATGGGAGATAAAGAAATTAAAGAAATGCTAAAAAGTTTTGAGGAAAGAAGAGATATAATGGCTGAATGTTTGAATAAAATTGAAAAAATAAGTTTTGTTAAGCCAGAAGGTGCTTTTTATATTTTTGTAAATGTAAAAAATTATTTAAAAAGGAATAAAAATTCCTTTGATTTAAGTTTATATTTAATTGAAAATTTTGGAATTGCTACAATGCCCGGCTCTGCTTTTGGAATGGAAGGATATATCAGGTTATCCTTTGCTACATCAAAAGAAGAGATAATTGAAGGGATAAAAATTTTAAAGGAGGGATTAAATTGTTTCTTAGAATCATAATATTTATTTTAGGTCTCAATTTATTTGCACAAGAAGAAGATATTTTATATTTTTTAAAAGAAAAATCAGAAGCAATTTATAATGAAAATAAAAATTTCCAAGCAAATTTATACTTTAAAATTTCATCTGGATGGCATATAAATGCAAATAAGATAAAGGATGAATTTTTAATTCCCACAGAAATTAAAATTGAAGAGGAAAATATATCAATTGATTCAATTAATTATCCTGAAGGTGAAAAAGTTTTGCTGGGTTTTTCAAAAGAACCATTGATTGTTTATACTGGGGAATTTAAAGTAGAAATAAAAGGAAAAATATTAAAAGAATTAAATAGTTTTAAAGGAAAAATAAACTATCAGGGCTGCAATGACGAAATGTGTATCCCCCCACAAGAACTTGAATTTTCAGTTGATTTTAATAAAGGGAATATCTCTTCATCAAACCCAATTGAGAGATGGCTTTCAAAAGGTGGAATAATAATTGCTCTGCTTTTTTTATTCATAGGAGGCCTTGCTTTAAATTTAACGCCTTGCGTATATCCAATGGTTCCTATAACAATTGGTTTTTTTTCAAAACAAAAGAAAAGCTTTGTCTTTAGTTTATTTTATTTTTTAGGGATTGTTATAACTTATTCTCTTTTAGGTACAGTTTCTGCCCTTGGTGGTTCTATGTTTGGTTCACTTTTGCAAAAGCCAGTTGTTTTAATAATTGTTTCACTAATAATATTTTTATTTTCCCTTTCCCTTTTTGGATTATTTACAATTAAATTTCCTGCTTCTTTTTCATCAAAATATAATAAAAATTTAGGAATTATAAGCACTTTTTTAATGGGTTCAATGGTTGGGCTTGTAGCAGCACCTTGCTTGGGTCCTATAATCCTTTCACTTATAACTTTTGTTGCAAGCAAAGGCGACCCTTTCATTGGATTTATTTTCTTTTTAGCATTAAGTTCTGGATTGGGAATTCCATATTTAATTTTAAGTTTTTTTTCTTCTTCAATTAAGAATTTACCAAAATCAGGTGAGTGGATGGTGTCCCTTGAAAGATTTTTTGCTTTTGCCTTGGTAGGTGTTTCTATTTTTATTTTAAGCCCAATTTTACCAAAGAATTTGCCAAATCTTTTATATTTGATCCTTGGAATAATCTCTACAATTTATTTTTTAAATTTAATTTTTAAAAGAAACAAAATCTTGAATTTTATTTTAATGCTAATTTCTTTAATATTTTCAATTATTTTTATAAATTCAGTAATACCAAAGGGCGAAAAAATAAAACTTTTCAATCCTTATGTAAAAGAAAATTTTTTAAAGGAAAAAGAAAGTGGAAAGCCAATTATTATTGATTTTTATGCAAACTGGTGCATCCCTTGCAAGGAAATGGAACACAAGACATTTTCAAATAAAGAAGTCCAGGAAATCTTGAAAAATTTTGTTTTATATCAAATTGACTTGACAAGTGGTGCAGAAGGGGAAATTCAAGAATTAGTTGAGGAATTAAAAATAGTGGGAATACCTACGATTGTTTTTTACAAAAATGGCAGGGAATTTGAAAACCTGCGACTTGTAGGTTTTGAAGGACCTGAAGAATTTAAAGAAAGATTGAGGAAGGTATTGGAATGAAAGTCATAACTTTTTATTTAAATGAAAGCCATATTATAAAAAAAATTATGGATGAAGAACAATTGGAATCACTTCTTAAAAGTTTTGAAAAAATTTTAAAGAGCAAAGAAATAGAAAAAAAGACTATCCTTGGATATGATTTAAATGGTAATCCATTTTATATAAAATTTTCTTCAATTATTGCAATTGATGTATCTGAATTTGATATAAAAGATTTATAAAAAAATTTTCAATTTTTTTAATTATATGCCATAAGAACAATTAAATGAATCGAAAAACTGTATCAAGCAAACAGTTATTAGCTATCAGGTATAGGTAAGGGGCGAGCTCGCTTGCTCCGTGAATTTAAAATAAATAAAAAAATTCTTTTTGTATTTTCTTTATGTTCCAGTCTGGGACAAGCCCCTGCCTTATAAAATTTAATTTCAACTGCATTTTTCGGGTCAAGGAACAAACACTCTTTTTAGGAATTCAAGGCTTTTGTTCAAACATAAAATATACAAAATTTATGGATTATAAACAGTAATTATTGTCATCAATGGTCTTTTTACAGGAATTGAATTTATTTGAAATACAGGTATTAGTATTTTTAAATAATACATACCTTTTTCCAATTTTGGAAAGGACACTAAAATTGATAAATTCATAGAGGAATAAGGCAAAATCCTTCTTCCAGTCAAAACCTGGAGAAACTCTTGCCCAGAAGACCATTTATAAACTTCTTCTCCTTGTTCATTTTCAAGAATAATGTCAAATATTTGAGTAGTTGGAAAAGTCAAATTCAGCTCTTTATTTGTATTATTTTTTAACTCAATTTTTACTAAATTTTGATAAGAAATATATTCAGGAAAAATCCCTGTATCTAAGGAAATTGAGGCATTTCCATAGGATATTCCATTTACATTTGCATAAACTAATTCATAAGAATAAGTTCCAAAAATTCTGTTTTCTACTCTTTTTATAAGACCAACTTCGGGTGCAAAAATTTCTTCTATTATTCCAGCATCCTTACAAGGATTATCCCATAAAACTCTCACACAATCATTAAAAACCCCACCCAAAGTAGAATAAGTAAAATCACTTTCAGTTAAGCCCAGAAAACTATCAGAAATACAAGGTGTTTTTATGGAAATATTTTCAGGTATATGCCAGATAGACCCCTTTTCAAATTCATAAAGTAAAAATTTTTCCTTTTCAGTTGCAAAAAATACCTCTGATTCCCTTTTTATAATTTCAAAGTCCTCTTTACTGTTGAAATAATTACTTATAAAAAGCGAATTATCTTTTTTATAAACTTGAATAAAAAAATAATCTTCTGAAAAAGATGTACTTGCAGAATAAACCCATATATTTCCTTCTTGAATTGGGAAAAAATCTAAAAATTCACTAAAAGGAATTGTATGCCCAAGTAAAAAAGATGGAATAATCAAAAGCAAAAAATACTTCATAATAATATTATAGTTTTATTCTTTTTAAATTTCAACTCACCTTTGGATTTGAAACCTTTCCAACAAATAAAATAACCCCTGTTTTCTTATGCTGGACAAAAAAGATAAATGGATGGTCTGCCCTAAAAACTGGAATCTTTTCAATTAAAACCGATGTAACTCTCAAAGTTATACCAGTTGCAGCAGCTGCTTCTGTCCCTTTTTCATCCACCTGGATAAAGGACTGATGGATAACATCGCTAATTTTTAAATCCTTCTTTCCAGTTATCCCTGAAAGATCTGCAAGGTTTGAAAAAGCAGATTTTATTCCTAAATCATTTAAAACTGAATTAATAAAATATTTTTTCTCAAATTTAAATTTCGGAATAAAAACATCTACTTTTTGTTTATTTAATCTATTTTTTAATTCTTTGAAAGTATCATAACTTATATTTAAGTCCCCATTTTTTGGAAGCAAAAAAACCATTGAAAGGCTTTCCCCTTCATAATCCATCTCAAGGACTTGAAATCTTTCATCTTCTCCATAGTAAAATTCCTTACCCTTTGTCCTCATCATTTCAGCTTTAACAACTTCTTTATTTTCGGTTCTAAAATCTTCTTCTTTTGTTAAATTCTCATCAAATTTTAAAAGCCAATTTCCTTTAAAATAAATAGCATTTGTTAAAACCATTTTTATAGAAGAATTCAAGCAACCCTCTGGAATTAAATCCTTTATTTTATTTGATGTCTTCTTTTCAACCCAATCATTTATAATCTTCCTTGAATTTTCTGGATCTTTTGCAAAATCCAGATTATTTGCTTTCCCAAAATAATACTTCTCAATTATATTTAAATAATCTTTTAAAATTTTATAGTCCTTTTGAACCCATAAAGCATTTGCCACAAGCAATTTATTTTTTTCTTCCTTATTTAGTTCTTCAATTAAACTTTTTAAAATAGCCAATCTATTTTTATTTTCAGGATTTATATAAAGAACTTTTTCAATTTCTTCTGCACTTTTTCCTATTGCCCCTTCATAAACCATTTCAATTGCATTATGAATGCTATAACCTGAAATAAATAAATTATTATTTTGATTTTCCTCTTGAATTTTTGAATAAATTTCAAAGGTAAATCTGTTTATTGAATCAGAATAATCTCTAAAACCCTCTGAAATCTTTGGATTTTGCTTTGAAAGAAATAAAATTAAGAAAAAAGGTACTAAAAAGCAAGCATTTATCTTATTCATAACATAATTATAACTAAACATTTCAAAAAGTCAAATAAGAATTTTATGATCTTAATTATGGAATAACAAAATCATAATTTAAAAATTTGTTTTTATAATTAATATAATTTTGGTAATTTTAGGGGAAAAATTTTAATTGCCAATTATTGTAGAATAACCATTTAGATTGTAAAATAAAAATAAAGATAAATTTATTTATTTTTGTGTCCTACCTGGAATACTTCCTTTCTATGATCCTTTGCCTGAATTTCAACTACTTTGCATACTTCAAGTATTCTTGATACAAGGGCATCCCCTACCCTTGAGTATAAATTTTCCTTTGAGGAATCTTCTGTTATCTGATATGCCGATGTCAATATCATAACTTTGTTCTTCAAATATCTTTGGTTTATAATCTCATACACAATGTCAAGGAACCAGTTTGATGGCTTCACTGAGCCCAAATCATCAACTACCAAAAGAGGTGTTTCAATAAAATTTTCTATCAAAGAATTTACTGATTCTTCCTCGTTTCCAAAAAATGTATCTTTTAATTGAAAATTTAAATTTGAATAGTCCAAAAATAAACCCTTTATATTTTTTTCTTTATGAATTTTATTTAAAATTGCACATGCCAGGTGTGTTTTCCCTACCCCATTTGGTCCTATAAAGATAAGTCCAAAATCAACAATGGGGAACTTTTTTGAAAATTCTTCTGCTGCCTTTTTTGCTTGAAACAATTGTGCTTGCTTGTATGTCTGAAAATTTTCAAAGGTACATTTACTAAAACGAGGAGGTAAAAAAACATAATCTTTTTTTGTCATTTTTTGACATTCACAAGGTAAAACTTTTCCAGTTTTTTTTTCAATAATCCATTTCAATCCATTACACTTTTTGCACTCAGACATATTAATTTAAAAAACTCTCCAATCTGTAATACTGGGATATTTTTCTTAATTTATTTATTGCTTTTTTTTCAATCTGTCTTACTCTTTCCCTTGAAAGCCCAACAATCTTTGAAACTTCTGTAATGGTCATTGGTTTTTTTTCTTTACCCAATCCAAACCTTAATTGTAAAACCTTTTTTTCAATTTCCGAGAGTTTGTTAATCATATCACTCAATTCTTGTTTTAAGCTTTGCTTTATAAGTTCTGCCTCTGGGTTTAAAATGTTTTTTTCTTTGACTATACTTTCTGATGGAAAGGATTCATCATCACCCATAGGAAAGGAAAAGGAATAAGCATCTTTTGAAATTTCATATAAATTTTTCAATTCTATTAAAGAAATTTTAAAACCCTTTGGTTTGTATTCTTTATCAAACTCTTCTTTTATCTCTTCAAAGGTAGGCATTCTTTTAAGTTCAACCTTTAATTTTTCCACAATCTTTTCAACTGATAACAAATGCCCTAAATCCTTTGGTCTTATAGAATAGGGATATTTTTGAGTTAAAACACTCCATAAAGCATTTCTTATCCACCACCTTGCATAAGTGGAAAATCTGACATCTTTGTCTGGATTGAATTTTTTAGCTGCCTTCATTAAGGCAAGGTTTCCTTCATTTATTAAATCAATAATAGAAATACCGGGGGTTTTAAATTGTTTTGCAAAATGAACAACCAGTTTTAAATTACTTTCAATTAATTTTTTTAAAGCTTCCTTATCTCCTTCCCTGATTTTCTTTGCCAATTCTTTTTCTTCTTCTGCTGAAAGAAGTGGATATTTGGATATTTCATCCATATAAATTTGAAGTAATTTTTCTTCCTGATTTATCTCTCTCATTATTATTTTTTAACAATAGATGATGGAGGGACTGGGATTATAGTTTTTTCTTCTGATACCACTTTCTTTTTTAATATGTCTTCTCTAACTTTTTCAAGGATCAAGGAAAAATCCTTTTGCATCTTAATTATCTTTTCCCTCATATTTAAAATTACTTCAACGCCTGCAAGGTTTACACCTAATTCTCTTGTAAGGGTTAATATTATTTTTAATTTTTTTAATGCCTCTTCATCGTACATCCTCGTATTTCCTTCTGACCTTATAGGAACAAGAAGCCCTTCTCTTTCATATAACCTCAATGTTTGGGGATGTACACCAAATTTTTCAGCTACATCAGAAATAAGATAATATTTTTTTTCCTTTTTCATAATTTTTTGTAAACTATAATTTTTAAAATTCCTTCTTTTAATGTGGCATCAATATTTTCTGAATTAAAGGGCTTATCTAATCTTATTATTTTTCTAAAAGGACCATAAGTGCATTCAGATCTTAAAAAAACTTCCTCACCTTCTCCTTCAAAAGGGAAAGGATTCTCACCAGAAACAATTAAACTTGAGCCATCTAAATGCAATTCTACATCTTTCAAAGAGACGCCAGGCAGTTCTATAAAAAAGATATACTTATTATCATATTCAATGGCATCCATAGGTGGCTCAAAAAAATATCCTCTTTCCCATTGTTTTTCTTCCTCAAAAAATGTCTTCTCCAATTCTTCAAATATTTTATTTAATTCCTCTTGCAAGGAAATTAAATCATTAATTCTATAAAACTTATAAACTGCCATAATTTAATTATACAAGATTTTAAAACACATTTCTACTTAAAATTATTCTTCAAAAATTCCATTAATTTTTTCTCTGCCATCTCTATTATTTCTGACTTTTCTGCTTCAAACATTGCTCTTAAAAGATTTTCCGTTCCTGAATATCTTATAACATATCTTCCATTTCCTATAATTTTTTCCAAATCTTTTAAAAAATCAGGATATTTCGGTATCTCTTTTAAAGGAATTTTTTCTTTGACAGGAATATTAACAAGTTTTTGTGGATATTTTTTAAACATTTTAAATTTAAATTTTTTTTCTTTTAAAATAGAAAGCACATAAAGAGCAATTAAAAGCCCATCACCTGTATTTGAAAAATTTCTTAAAATTATGTGTCCCGATTGTTCTCCCCCTAAAATTAAATCCTTTTTCTTAAGTTCTTCATAAACATATTTATCACCTACCTGGGTTCTGTAAAGGACAATATTTTTTTCCTTTAAAGCAACTTCAAGTCCCAAATTGCTCATAGAAGTTGCAACAATAGCATCTTTTAATATACCTTTTTTCTTTAAATTTAAAGCTAAAATATAGAGAATGTCATCTCCATCTAAAATCTTATCAGGTGGTAAAATAAACAAAACCCTGTCCCCATCTCCATCAAAGCAAATTGCCAAATCTGCACCTGTTTCTTTTAACTTTGAAATTGCCTTTTGAGGATAAAGGGAGCCCACTTCTTCATTTATATTTCTTCCATCTGGATCTGCACCAACAGAAAAGACTTCTGCTCCATATTCTTTAAAAACTTCTTGAGCAAAGCCAGATAAACTCCCATTTGCTGTATCTAAAATTATTTTTGAACCCTTTAAAAAATTCTTTGAAAAAAGCGAAATAATCCAGTTTTTGTAATCTTTTTTTATTTCATCATTTGGTTCAGGAAGAGGATAATCTATTATCTCTTCATTTTCTTCCAAAAGCATTCTTTCTATTAAATCTTCCTTTTCCTCTGACAATTTTGTGCCTTCCTTTGAAAAAAATTTCAAACCATTATCTATAAAAGGATTATGGGATGCAGAAATCATAACTGAAATTTCACAATCTTCAAAATTTTTTGTAATCCATGAAAGAGCTGGGGTAGATATAACACCTAAAAAAACTGGTTCAAAATTTAAACTCTTCAAACCAGAAAAAAGATATGAAGCAAGGGAAGGAGAACTTTCTCTTGTATCCATTCCAATTAAAAACTTGCTTTCTTTCTTCAAAATTTTTGCAATAACCCTTCCAAGGTTATAAACTGTCTTTTTATCAAGGGGATATTCATAAGCTTTCCCTCTAATCCCATCTGTTCCAAAAAGCTTCCTCATTTTTTTAACTCCTCAATCCTGATTTCAATTGTTAAAGGAGACAAAAGCTCTATATCTTTGTTAGGTGATGCTAATGGAAGGAGCAAGTTTGAAGGTATCTTGCTTGGAATTTGGAAGTTAGGAATTTTAAATTCACTAAAATTTTTTAAAATACTCTCCCCACCAGATATCTTTGCATATCTTGGCTCAATAAAAATTTTATATTTTGATGAAATTTCTTTTGAAACTACAAAAGGTACTTCTTTATTTATCTTTTTTTCTAACTCTATATCAACTTGCTGTGGTTCAATCTTATAAATTTCACAATTTTGAGGAACTTTTATTACATCCTTTGAAATATTAACTTTATAATGTCCTTCTTTTGTTTTATCAATAGAAATAAAGGCAGAAACTTCTTCATCTTTTGGATTATAGCCCTTTCCGTAAATTTTAATTTCCTGTGGATTTAAATTTTTTAAAACCAATTTATTTGGTATTGCAATTTTAAGTTGCACCACTTTTTCCCACCTTTCTTGTTTTGTCAAAGTAGAAAAAGTTAAGCCATACCATATAATTATTGAGATAAAAAGAGATATAAGTAAGAAAAAAATATTTTCTTTTAATCTCATTTTTTCCTCTTTGCTACAATGTATTCTACCAAAAGCCCTTCTAATGATTTTGCATCTAAATACCTTTGAATATGACCATTTACAGCAAGAGAAATTACACCCGTTTCCTCAGAGACAACAACACTTATGGCATCTGTTTCTTCTGATATTCCAATTGCTGCTCTATGCCTTGTCCCATAATCTTTTGCTAAAAGAGGATTTAAAGATAAGGGAAGGAAGGAACCAGCAGAAGCAATTGTATCGCCTTGAATTATAACAGCACCATCATGGATAGGAGAAGTGGGAAGAAAAATTGTTTCTAATATTTCAGCAGAAACAGTAGCATTTATAGGTATCCCTGCTTCAATATAATCCCTTAAACCATCATTTCTTTCAAAAACAATTAAAGCCCCCTGCCTTTTTGAACTTAAAGCAGTTACAGATAAAACAATTTCCTTTATTAAATGTTCTTCTGGTTTTTGAAAGCGCCATTTAAAAGGATTTTTTGCAAGTTTTGTTAAAAGTTTTCTAATTTCATTTTGGAAAAGAAGAATTAAAATCAAAGGCAAATAAAAGAATAATTGACCAAGCAATGTCTTTAATGTTTTTAATTTTAAATAATTTGCTCCATAGTAAACACCAACAAAAATAATTAGTCCTAATACTACATTGGCAATTCTTGTGCCTTTTATTAACAACAAAAAATTGTAAATTAATATAGCGCAAAGGATTATGTCAATTGCATCAAGGAAGGAAAAATTCAAAAAAGGTTCATACCAGTTGACCATCTTCAATTTCCTTCCAAACCTTAAAAAATTCTTTATGGGCTTTTACATCATGGACTCTGAAAAAATTTGCTCCTTTCTTATAAGCAATCAAATTTGAAGCAAGTGTTCCATAAATTCTTTCCCTTGGTTGATTATTTAAAATTTTTCCTATAAAGGACTTCCTTGAGGTGCCAACTAAAATTGGGCATCCTAATATTTTAAGAAATGATAAATTCTTTAAGATCCAGAGATTTTGTTCAAAGTCCTTTCCAAAACCAATTCCAGGGTCAACTATTATTTTTTCCTTTGAAACTCCACATTTTCTTGCAACTTCAATACCTTCATATAAAAAAGATAAAATATCATATGGCAGATGGTTATAAGTTGTATCTTTTTGCATATCTTTTGGTTTCCCTTTTATATGCATTAAAATTAAGGAGGGTTTCCATTTTTCAAGAAATGAAGCCATATTCTCATCAAAGTGAAGGGCTGAAATATCATTTAATATACTTGCACCTGCCTTAAAGGCTTCTTCTGCAACCTTTGCTTTTGTTGTATCAATAGAAATAGGAACATTTATTTTTTTTGATAGTTCTTCAATTACAGGTATAACTCTTTCCAATTCTTCATCTTCACTTATTTCCTCAGAACCAGGCCTTGTTGACTGCCCACCAATGTCAATTATATCTGCTCCTTCTTCAACCATTTCAACTCCCCTTTCAACTGCTTTTTCCTTATCAAAAAATAAACCACCATCAGAAAAAGAATCTGGTGTTACATTTAAAATTCCAACAAAATAAATTTCCTTTAATTCAAATTTTTTCTCCCTTACTAAAAAATACTGCGGAGGAATTTCAAAATCTTTCAAAAAATCATTTAACTTTTCATTATATTTTTCTTCATAAGCTTCAAAGATTTTTTTTAGTTCATCAAATTTTACATAAAAATAATTATGCCCAAAAATTTTAACTTCTTTATATTTAAATTTATTCTCAATCCCCTCTTCAGCAGGATAGAAAAAATATTTATCACTATCTGCCTTAATTATTAAAGGAAGAAATAGCATTAGTTGACCTCAATTGGTTTTGGCTTTTTCTCTAATTTTTCTCCTGTTTCCTCTTCAATTATTTTATAAATTTCTTCGCCTTCCAAAACTTCTTTTTCAAGCAAATTTGTAGCAATTTTTTGAAGAATTTGAGAATTTTTATTTAAAATCTCCTTTGCTCTACCATAACAAAAATTAATGATTTTTGAAACTTCTTCATCTATCTTTATTGCAGTTGCTTCACTATAATTTTGATGTCTTACCAAATCTTTTCCTAAAAATATTTCTTCGCTTCCAGAACCAAAGGTTAAAGGTCCTAAATCACTCATCCCCCAATCACAAACCATCTTTCTTGCCAATTCTGTTGCTGTTGCAAGATCATTTCCAGCCCCTGTTGAAATTTTGTTTAAAAAAAGTTCTTCTGCTGACCTTCCCCCCATCATAACTGAAATCTGTGCCAAAAGGTATTCTTTACTATAGGTATATCTATCATCAACAGGCAGCTGCTGGGTAACTCCCAATGCCATTCCCCTTGGAATAATTGTAACCTTATGGATTGGATCTGCTTCCTTTATCATAGCAGAGACAAGGGCATGTCCTGCTTCATGGTAAGCAGTTGTTTTCTTTTCCTCCTCAGAAATAATCATTGACCTCCTCTCAATCCCCATCAAAACCTTATCTTTTGCATACTCAAAATCATCCATATCCACTTTTTCTTTTTTCCTTCTTGCAGCAATCAATGCTGCTTCATTTACTAAATTTGCCAGGTCAGCACCTGAAAAGCCAGGGGTTGAACGGGCAATTACTTCTAATTTTACATCACTATTCAAAGGTATCTTTGCTGTATGGACTTTTAAAATTTCAAACCTTCCCTTTAAATCAGGTCTGTTTATTACTATCCTTCTATCAAACCTTCCAGGCCTGAGCAAAGCTGGGTCTAAAATATCAGGCCTATTTGTTGCTGCCATAATAATAAGCCCTTCATTTGAATCAAACCCATCCATCTCAACCAATAATTGATTTAATGTTTGTTCTCTTTCATCATGACCACCGCCAAGCCCTGCTCCTCTATGCCTTCCAACTGCATCAATTTCATCAATAAAAATAATTGATGGGGCATTTTTTTCACCCAAATCAAATAAATCCCTAACCCTTGATGCACCAACACCAACAAACATCTCAACAAATTCAGAACCAGAAATTGAGATAAAAGGAACCCCTGCTTCGCCTGCAATTGCTTTTGCCATAAGTGTTTTCCCAGTGCCTGGCGGACCTACTAATAAAACACCTTTTGGTATTCTTCCACCTAATTTTTGAAATTTCTTTGGATCTTTCAAAAATTCAATTATTTCCATCAACTCTTCTTTTGCTTCATCCACACCGGCAACATCTTTAAAAGTTGTTTTTACCTGGCTTGGAGAAATAACCTTTGCCCTGCTTTTCCCAAAAGACAGTGCCTTATTTCCACCCGATTGCAATTGTCTCATAAAGGCAATCCATAAAACAATCAATAAAATAAAAGGACCCCAAGATATCAAAATTGTAAACCAAGTGGATTCCTTCACTTCTTTTACTTTAATGCTTACATTATTTTCAGATAAGATGTCGATAAGTTTTTCATAAGCTGGCGCATAGGTTTTAAAATCAGGGTATTTTAAATTAGGATTTGTTTTTTCTTTATAATTTCCTATTATTTCAGCTCCCTTTATTTCAACAAAAGCAACCTTTCCTTTTTTTACTTTTTCCAAAAATTCAGAAAAAGATATTTCTTCTGTCCCCTGAGTTGCACTTTTAAAGACCTGCCAGGTTAAAATTAAAACACCAAAAATTAAAATCCAGATAAACAAACCTTTCCAGTTTTCCATTAACTCTCCTCAATCTTCACAATATAAGGTAAATTCCCATACTTTTGATTATATTCCATACCATAACCAGCAAAAGTCCCTTCATTTTCAACAAACAAAGAATAAAAAGGTTGGATGTCAACTTTTCTATCTTGTGGCTTATCAATTATAGATATTATATGCACATCCTTTGCATTATTTTCTTTAAATTGTGTTACAAGATAATTTTCTATAACTCCAGAATGAATAACATCTTTTAGTAAAAAAACTATTCCTTTATAATTTTGCCAACCACCACCAATAAAAGATATCTTACTAATTGGTTCTAAACTTTTCATCTCTTGAATAAAATCATAATGACAGGGAAAAGAAATTGCCCTCAAGAGATCTGCAGTAAAAATCGAGGCACCCTTTAAAATTCCAACAAAAAGCAAATCCTCCCCAAAAAACTTTTTTGAAAGGTTTACGCCTATTTCTTGTATCCTTGAAGCAATTTCTAATTCGTCATGGATTTTAACTAAATTCATACTTCCACCTCATATATAATTTATTTTTTGCTTGAATATTTTCCATAAAAAAACCAGGAATCCAGATAATTTTATTCTCTAAGGAAAAAATTGGCAAATAATTTCTCAAAGGATATGGTATCTTCAAATCCTTTAATTTCTTCTTAAAATCTTTATCATAAGCCAAAGTACTCAATTTAACTTTCTCCACAAATTTTTCCTCTATACAAAAATTTCCATCCTTTGGATTTTTTGAAAAAATTATACTGCTCCTCCAACCAAAAAGTTTCAATTTTTTGGATTTTTTTAAAAAAATCGGCTCTGGCAATTGATAGGGGCATATATAAATATTATCATAAGTTGAAACAAAAGTTAAGTATTTATTTAAAAACTTTGCTTCCTTATTTGGCTTATTTTCAATAAAATCAATTATCAAATCAATGTGACTTGATTCCCACCTAAAATTAAACCTCTTTAAAATTGAAATAATAATCCTTTTTTGAATTGCTTTAGGGAAATTTAAAAAACCAAATCTATCAAAATGGGGAAAGGGAGTATCTTCCCTCAATATTTCAAAATATGCTTCTTTTGCTTTTTCCTTTAAATAATTTTCATCTTCAAGCAAACTTTTAGACATCTGGATAAAATTTTCTTTCAAGGAAGGATTTATCTCTTTTTGAATAAAGGGAATAATAATGTTTCTTAATTTATTCCTTAAAAAAGAAAAATCATAATTTGTTGGATCCTGCAGAAAAGGGATGTTCCTTTCTTTAAGAAAATTTAGGATTTCTTCCCTTGAAAAACACAAAACTGGGTGGATAAAAATTTCTTCATTAACTGGCTTTATCCCGGAAAGACCACGGAGTGCAGTTCCTTTAAGGAATCTCATTAAAATTGTCTCTGCTTGATCATCCTTTGTATGGGCAAGAGCAATTTTTTTAAATCTATTTTTTTTTGCAATTTCCTTTAACTTCTCCAACCTTTGGACCCTTAAAAGTTCTTCCAGTGAGCCATTTTCCTTCAAATTTATTTCATCTAAATGAAAATCAAAAGTCAAATTCTTTGATAAATCTTTAACATAATCAATTTCCTTTTTAACATCCCTCATTTTATGGTTTATATAAGCAATCCCTAACCTTAAATTATAATCTTTTTCAATTTCCTTAAAAAGATATGCCATAAAGACACTATCTGGTCCACCTGAAACAGATAAAAGGACTGAATCATTTAAATTAAAAAGATTGTTCTGCCTGCAAAATTTTAAAAATCTATCAAGCATAAAAGATTGGCGGTGAAGGGACTCGAACCCCTAACCTAGCGGATATGAGCCGCGTGCTCTGCCACTTGAGCTACACCGCCTTTTTAATTATTATAACATAGTTAAAGGTAGAAAATGAACAATTAGTTTATCTAAATAAATTACCCGGGGAAATTGTCTATAAAAAAGGACAATTTAAATAAATTAACTACACAAATTTTTTAATTTTTCTCTTGAAATTTAAAATATGATATTATATTTTTATGTCTAAGATAAAATTTTTAGGTGCTTGTGGGTCTGTTACTGGTTCAAAGTACTTACTATCTGTTTATGATAAAAACTATTTAATTGATTGTGGGCTTTTTCAAGGAGATAAGGAAAAAAAGCAAAAAAACTGGGAGGATTTTCCAGTTGACTTAAATAAAATAAATGGAATAATTCTGACCCACTCCCACATTGACCATTCTGGTTTTCTTCCAAGAATATGTAATATGGGCTACAAAGGACCTGTCTTTACTACTTCTTCCACAAAAGCTCTATTGCATATTTTACTTCCTGATGCAGGAGAACTACAGGAAGAAGAAGCAAGATATGCTCAAAAAGAAGGATATACAGAGCACAAGCCCGCTTTGCCATTGTTTACAAAAGAAGATGCAAAAAATGCTTTAAAATTATTGGTATCAAAAGATTTTTATCAGTGGAACGAACTGGCAGAAGGTATTTCTTTTAAATTTAATTATGCAGGACATATCCTTGGTGCATCCTTCCTGGAATTTAAAATAAAGACAGATGGTAAAAAATATTTAAGAATTGTTTTTTCTGGTGATCTTGGAAGAAAAAGACATCCCATAATTAAAAGTCCTGATTTTTTTGAAAAAGCAGATTACTTAATTTTAGAGTCAACTTATGGGGATCGCTTACATCCTGAAGAAGATATCCCTGAAAAAATAGCAAAAATTATAAATGAAACCTTTGAAAGAGGAGGGACATTGCTTATCCCTGCCTTTGCAGTAGACAGGACTCAGGAAATTTTGGTTTTTCTTTCTCAGTTGATTAAAGATAAAAAAATTGATGAAAATACAATTGTTTATATTGATTCTCCAATGGCACTGGAAGCATTGAATTTGTATAAACAATTCCATTCTGAATATAATGAAGAATTTTTAAATATTAAAAGGGAATACAATCCTTTTAACTTGCCAAATTTTAAAGCAGTAAAAAGTATAGAAGAAAGCAAAAGTTTAAATCATCTAAATAAATCTTCAATAATTATATCTGCATCAGGTATGTGCAATGGTGGAAGAGTTGAACACCATTTAAAATTTAAATTACCTGATGAAAGAAATACAATACTCTTTGTTGGTTTTCAAGCAGAAGGAACAAAGGGAAGAAGAATACTGGATGGAAAAGAAAAAACAATAAAAATACATAATGATTATATTGAAATTAAAGCAAGAGTTGAAAAAATAAATGCTTTATCCTCTCATGCTGATTATGATGAAATTTTATGGTGGCTTGAAAATTCCAATTTAAATATTAAAATAATTTTTATAACCCATGGAGAAGAAAAGGCAAGGGAAAATTTAAAAGTTCGCCTTAAAGAAAAATATGGAGTTGAAACTGTAATACCAGAAGAATTACAAGAATTTGAACTCTGATGATAAATTTTATTTCAAATTTATATATATTTTTTAAAGAACTTTATAAAAACTTTAAAGAAAATAAAATCTTACAAAAAGCCACTTCCCTTTCATATATAACCTTTATAGGTTTTTTCCCTGCTATGGCTGGATTTATTCACATTTATTCTTTGATTTTTAAGGATTATGAACTGCAAATAGAAAATTTTTTTAAAAATTTTTTTTTCACCTCTCAGGAACAACTTAAGAACTATGTCTTTGATTTTTTATCACAGACAAGGGCAATTGGAAATATTGCCATAATATTTTCATTCATTATTACAATAAAATTACTTTTTTCAATTGAAAAAGCAATAAATGAGATATGGTCTTTGGAAAAAGAAAGGTCTTTTTTTAAAAAATTATCTTCCTTTACAATGATATTATTTTGGGGACCAATCTTGTATGGTTTTTTCAGCACTTTATTTTATATATTATCTAAAAACAAAGATATCCCTCAATTTTTGAATTTCCTTTTGCCAAAATTAATTTTCTTTTTCTTATTTGCAATTCTCATAAAAATTATCCCTACTGCTTCTGTATCCTTTTCTTCTGCCTTCTTAGGAAGTTTTTTTACTTCCCTTTTTTTATATTTCTTGAAATTTGGTTTTTTTGCTTATTTTAAAATTTTTAAAACAATAAATGTATTTACTGGTTCAATTGGACTTGCTTTGATTTTTATTATCACTGTAAATCTTTTTTGGGTTGCCATTTTGTTTGGTGTTTTGATTTCTTATGTTAAGGAAAATTTTGAAGCATTAAAACTGAAAATCCATTTCAAAAATATACCTTTAAATGAATTTCAAGTATATTTTTCTTTAAAGGTTCTTTATTTTTTATACGAGAAATTTAAAAATGGCAAAAGTTTGCCAAAGAAAAATGAGATTACTAATACTTTATTAATTGAAGCAAAGCGCCTTGATTTTATTATTGAAAAATTAAAAATTGGTGGTTTTTTGATTGAAGGAAAAGAAGGAGAATTAGGATTTTCTAAGGACTTATCAAAAGTTGATTTAAAAGAAGTTATATTTTTGTTCTTAGAAGAATCTCTTAAGGTCCCTGAATTTTTCAAAAAAGAACTTTCTACTCCAATTGAAACCTTCCTTGAAAAATTCAAAGAAGAAATAAAAAATAATACCCCTTCTTTAAAGTTTGAAGAGATTTAAATACAATTTTTTTAAAAATTTAATTTCTTCAATCCAGAAGTTATCCCAGGGGGTTTCAATTATCAATGGCATTTCTTCAAACCTTTCATCTTCCATTATCCTTTTAAAAGCTTTCAAGCCAATTTCTCCTTTCCCAATGTGCTCATGCCTGTCAAATTTTTTTCCAAGAGGTGCCTTTGAATCATTTAAATGGATCCCAAAAATTAGTTTATTTTTAAAAAAATATTCAAATTCCTGGAAGGTCTTTTCATAATTTTTATAACTTCTTAAATCATAACCACTTTGAAATAAATGGCAGGTGTCAAGGCAAAAGCCAATCCTATTTTTATCTCTTATTAAATTAAAAATATAAAAGAGTTCTTCAAATTTTGAACCCACCTGTCCCCCTGCCCCTGCTGTATTTTCAATAATAATTTTTACATCTTTTACAATTTTAATTGCCTTATTTATTAAACTTGAAATCTGTTCCATTGTTTTTTCTTTACTTTTTATATTTTTTCCACTCCCTGGATGTATATTCAAATATAACAAATTTAAAGCATTGCAAATTTTAAGTTCTTTTAAAAAAGAATTAAAAGATTTTTCCTTTATTTTTTTATCAGGTGAGCCAAGGTTTATCAAGTAAATTGAATGTGGCAATATATTTGATCTTTTAAAATTAAATTTTTTTAGATTTTCTTTAAACTTTTTTATTTTCTTTTCTTTTATTTCATTAAATTTCCAACTTCTTTGATTTTTTAAAAAGAGGGCAAAAGAATCTGCGCCAATCTCTTTTGCAAATTCAGGAACCTTTTCAATTCCTTTAGAGATTGAAAGATGGGCACCAATATATTTCATTTAAAAAAATTTTCACCTTTCCTCATCCAGAGATCAATTGTTCCATAATTTCCTTGCTTAAAATATATTATAAATTCATAATTTTCCTTCAAATAATTTAAAAAATCTAAATCATTTTTATATCCCCATTTGGCAGGAACATCTACACAAGCAAAAATATCAACATCTTTTTTAATTACAGGTGAATTAACAAAGCCCCCTTCTTTTCCTTTATAAACCCATCTTCCTTGCTCTCCATCTGTTAAACCATAGAGGTCTAAAAAAATTAAATCTTTTGCTTTATAAGATAATCCACCCAATCTAATTGTTGCAACTTTTGTGCCTTTTTTTATATTTTTACTAAGCCATTCTCCAACTGAAATTTGGTCTTTTCCCTTGAGAATCATATTTAATCTTTCATTTTTTATATAAGAATATAACTGGGGATACCAAACAATAAAGGAAAAAAATGGAAGAAAGATCAAAAAAAGAATTTCTTTTATTTTAAATTTTTCTTTTAAAATATTTAAGACATCCTTTAAAAAAGGACAAAAAATATATAAAAGTAAAGGATATACTGGATATATCAATCTTCCAAAGGACATCCAATCCCCCTGTGTATAGACCAAAAATATTAAATTTGATAAAAAAAGTGCAATTGCTTCTTTTTCGATTTTAATATGTAAAAACAAAAGAAATATAAAGGGACCTCCCATTGAATAAATCCATGGAAAAAGGTAATAAAAACCGCCAGAGGAACCATAAAGACCTGAGGGTTTTGCATAAAAAGTATTTGGAAGAAAATCTCCAAAATAAAAAATTCTAAAAATTTCATAAGAAATTGCAGGAATTAAAAATAAAATTAATCCAAAAAGCCATTTTTTTTCTTTAAATTTAAAATTAAACAAAAAAAATAAAATCCCATAAAGGGCGCCTTCAGGCCTTGTAATTGAAAGAAGCCCTAAAAAAAACCCTGATAAAATTAAATTTTCTTTAAAATAATAAGATAAAAAAATTAAAAGGGCAAAAAGAGGGGTTTCCAATCCAGAAGTTGAATAGTACAAAAAAGCAGGGGTTGTGAGAATTAGAAGTGCAGAAAGAACTGAGGGAAAAAAACCATAATTTTTTGTTAAAAAAAATAACAATAAAATTGAAAAGATAAAGCCAAGGGCTTGGCTTAAAAATTCTAAATTAAGGGGGAGAAAAAATTTAAAAAAGGATAAAAGGAAAAACCATAGTGGATGTGAAAAACCCTCAACTTTCTCTCCATCATTAAAAGTTATCCCTTTCCCTTCCAGGAACCTTTCAACATATCTAAAAGTAATATAAGAATCATCACAAATATCATTCCAAAAATAAATTTGAGTAATTGCAAAAATCAAAGAAAAGAATAAAAATATTATAAAATTTTTCATATAAAGATTATATCAAAGTTGAAAAAAAGTGTTAAAATTTCATTTAAAAATCTAAAAAAATTAAATCAACACAAAAACATATCTGGCATAGAGGGTACGGGCTATGGGTGAATTTAAATAAGTTTTTTTTGAACAAATGAAGCCGTATAATTCATACTATTTATCAAAAAACTTGACAAAATAAAAAAAATGAAACACTATATATTTAGAATGACTAATTATTGGTTTTCTTGGATAAAGGTTCTTAAAAGGTCCAAAAGTATAAATTATGTTATTTTTTTTATTTATCTTGCATTATTTTCAATAACTGGCTATTCAAAGGATATAAAAGAGGATATATCAGATTTTTATAAAAATTATGTTGGAAATATTGCAGAAAAGCAAGATTTCAAAATAAATCAATTTTTTAAAAAGTTAGAAGAAAGTGTTTATATGCTTTATCTAAAAAATTATAATAATATAGAATTCTATGAAGCAAAAATTAATATAGAGCCATATTGGGTAGTGGAAAAATTAAATTTTATAAAAATGGGGGGTTATGAAGTTTTATCTCCAGAACCAAAGTTTCCAAGGGATTATTTTAAAAAGAAGGTGGGGATTAATTATGATGAATTAGAATTTTGTATAAGAATTGAAGAAGATAAATTCAATTTAGATTTTAATCGATTCATATTTAATGGTAAAGCAAACATTAGTGATTTTTCAATTCAAATTGGATACAACTTATTTACTAAATTTGAAAATTTTAAGGATTTAATTAAAAATAAAAATCAAAATATTTTTTACAAGATATTAATATATAGTTATTTATCTCCATTAAATACATCAAACAGAGAAATTAAAATATTTGGTATTATCAAAGAATTTCAAAAAAATATAAATTGATTTAAAAATTATTTTTAATTAAAGGAATTTTTATTGTATAATATTTGGAAAGGAGAAAAAAATGAGAGGTATAATTATGTTATTATTTATTCCATTCTTTTTAAGTGCTCAAGTTGAAAAAACGACTATTGAAAAGGCAGAAAAGATATTAATTGAAAAGTATGGAAAAGGTCAGGAAGAAAGAATAAAGACAGGGGTTTTGCAAGTTGCTTCCCTCTGGCAAAAAGAAGACGGGACAGAAGAGGACTTTTTAAAATTTGTGGAAGAAAATTTTATCTCAGATCCAAAGGAGCTGAATCTTGCTTTTCAAAGGTTAGAAAAGGCATTTGAATCAATTGATGGGTATTTTAGTATAATGGAAAGGGATTTGAGATGGTATTTGGATGTAGATGAAGGGGAAATGATTCCCTTAGATGAATACCTTGCTTCCTTTGATCCTTCTTCCCATTTAACAGAAGATTTATTTAAAAATAAAATTGCCTTTTATATCTTATTAAATTTTAAAGCAAAAAAACTTGAAGAATTAGAAAAAGAAGGTGAAAAATTTTCAAGGTTAGAATGGGCAATGGCACGTATGGTTATGAGCTTTATGACAAGGGTTCCTGCCTATGTTCAACAGGAAATAGTAAAAGCATTCACACAAGCAGATAATTATATTTCAAACTATAATTTTTATTTAGGAAATATTTTAACAAAGGATGGAAAGTCCCTATTTCCGAAAGATTTAAAACTTATAAGCCACTGGGGTTTAAGGGATGAGTTAAAGGCACATTATCTTGAAAAAGATAGTTTAGAAAAACAAGAACTAATTTATCAGTTAATGCTTAAAATAATCAATCAGGAAATACCTCAAGAAATTATAAATAATCCTGCCCTTTCCTGGAAAATTTCAGATGGAATTCCAGTTCACTCAAAGGGAAGAGAACCAGATACAAGGTATGAGGTTTTTTTGAAATTGTTCAAAGCTTTAAAGATGGCAGATGAGTTTTCTCCCCATCATCCAACTTTTATTTTAAGGAAGTTTGAAAGAGAAAGGGAAATCCCTGAAAAGCAAGTAAAGGAAATGCTTGAAAATGTCTGTTCTTCTCCTTTAAAGTATGAAATTGCAAAGATAATTGAAAATAAACTGGGAAGAAAATTGAGACCTTTTGATATTTGGTATAATCTACTCAAGAAAAAACCAGAGATTTCAGAAAAGGAGTTGGATGAGATTGTTTCAAAAAAATTCCCTGATGTAAAATCCTTTGAAAAAGAAATACCTTCAATCCTTTTAAAATTAGGTTTTAAAAAAGATATGGCTGATTTTATTGGAAAACATATCCAAGTTGATCCAGCAAGAGGGGCTGGCCATGCAAGGGGAGCTCTTTTAAAAGAAGATAAAGCACACCTGAGGACAAGGGTACCAAGAAATGGTATGAACTATAAGGGTTTTAATATTGCAATGCATGAATTGGGACACAATGTAGAACAAGTAATCTCAAATTCACTTATGGATTATCATTTCAACAAGGGTGTCCCAAATACAGCTTTTACAGAAGCTTTTGCTTTTATATTTCAAGGAAAGGATTTGGAAATCCTGGGATTTAAAGAAACTGATGAGGATTTAGAAGCATGGGATACTATAAACGAATTCTGGATGACTTATGAAATTGCAGGGGTTTCTCTTGTGGATATGGAAGTATGGAATGAGCTTTATAAAAGGAAAGATATTACTAAGGAAGAGCTTAAAAAAGTTGTAATTGAAGCAGCAAAAAAAGTTTGGAATTTGTATTATGCAGATGTCTTTGGAGAAAAGGACTCTCCAATTCTTTCAATTTATTCCCATATGATAAATTCTGCCCTTTATTTACCTGATTATCCAATGGGACATATAATTGCTTTTCAAATTAAAAATTATTTGAAAGATAAAATATTAGGTGAAGAAATGGTAAGGATTTGCAAGATTGGAAGCAAAGTTCCAAACCTCTGGATGAAGGAAGCAGTTGGAGAAGTTTTATCTGAAAAACCTCTCCTTCAGCAAACAGAAATTGCCTTAAAAAAGATCAAAAAGTAAAATTATTTAATAACTCCTTTAATGAGCTTTTTTGAAGTAAATTATTGATGGTGCTATAATAGTTTTATGTTTGGTTCTATTGGGATACAAGAATTAATTTTAATCTTTATTATTGCTCTCCTCTTATTTGGACCAAAAAGAATACCAGAAATAGGAAAAACAATTGGAAAAGCCATAAGAGAATTTAAAAGGGCAACAAATGAAATAAAAGAAACAATTGAAAAGGAAGTAGAAGAAGAAAAGGAAGAACCTTATAAGGATGGAGAAGGAAAAGCAGGATAACCAGCTTAAAAGTATGACACTTATAGAACATTTGCAGGATTTAAGGAGATGCCTCTTTCGTTCAATTTTATTAATTTTTATTTTATTTTTAATTTGCTGGTATTTTTCACCAGAAATTTTTAAGTTTTTAGAAAAACCAGTAAAAGATGTTTTAGGTGGTAAAAACCTTGCTTTTACTCAAATTTCAGATCCTTTTATTTTATATTTAAAGGTTGGATTTTTTTCTTCAATTTTTTTTTCCTTTCCCTATTTGATGTTTGAACTCTGGATTTTCTTATCACCTGCACTATATAAAAAAGAAAAAAGATATGCAATACCTTTTGTTTTTTTTACTGTTCTTTTTTTTTATTTAGGTGTTTTTTTTGGGTATTATATCCTTTTTCCAGTCCTTGTAAAATTTTTTATAAATTTAGGAAAAGATTTTACTCCAATTATAACTGTAAAAGAATACCTTTCTTTTTTGGTAAAGGTTTTACTTGGAACTGGCTTTTCCTTTGAAACACCTACACTTATGTTTTTTTTAAGTTTGATTAAAATTACTTCCTTTAAATTTTATCTTAAAAACTTAAAATATGCTGTCTTAATTGCCTTTATCTTTTCTGCAATTATAACACCAACTCCCGATGCAGTTACACAAACAATTTTGGCAATACCAATAATATTTTTATACATAATTGGTTTGATTTCTTCTATTTTTATAAATTATGGAAATAAATAAGCAAAAAAGAAAAGAATTGTCTTCTTTTTTATTTGATCTTGCTTCAAAATTTAATGGTTATGCAAGAGAAGAAAAAGATAAAATTGAGATTTCCTTTGACTTAGACCATAGATTTTTTAAAGGTAAAATCTTATGTGAATTTAATCTTTTGGAAAAAGAAGAAAATATTGAGATAAAAGTTGAAACAAATAAATCGGATATAAAACTAAACAATGCAGGAAAAGGACTTCTAATTTTAGGTGCCATAAGTATAATCCCTTGGGTTTTTTGGTGGTATATACCTTTTCTTTTGCCCCTTGTATCAATCTCTGGAATTTTTTTAATTTTAACTTACCTTGGAATTGGAAGAAAGCCCCCTTATATTTATCCAAATTATTATGAGCAATTGATCAAAGAACATTTTAAAAATGAATAAATAATCCCTTTTAATTTTTTAAATCTTTATTTTCATTTCTTTATAATATAAAAAAAATTTAGTTTTATCCTTTAATCTTGCAGGGTATTTTGTTCAAATTTTATGATATAATCTATTAAATGATTGTTTTAGTAGATGGAAATTCAACAATCTATAGAGCTTATTTTGCAATAAGGGGGCTTTCAACAAGCAAGGGTTTCCCAACAAATGCAATTTATGGATTTGTTCAAACTATAAATAAAATTGAAAAAGAGTTTAAACCAAATTCAATTTCTGTTGCTTTTGATGTGGCAAAAAAAACCTTCAGGAATGAAATATATAAAGATTATAAGGCAAAAAGACCTCCAATGCCTGAAGATTTGGTTATTCAAATTCCAAAAATTAAGGAATTTTTAAAATTAAAAGGAATTCCCATATGGGAATTTGAAAACTATGAAGCAGATGATTTAATTGCAACAGTTGCAAAGGAATTTTCAAAAAAAGATAAGGTCTTAATTGTTTCAAGTGATAAGGATTTATTTCAGTTAATAAATGAAGATATAATGATTTATCAAGCAGGGAAAGATAAAATAATGGCGGAAAAAGAAACAGAGGAAAAGTTTGGGGTTTTGCCTTCACAGATTGTTGATTTCTTAGCTTTAATGGGGGATCCTTCCGATAATGTTCCAGGTGTAAAAGGGATTGGTGAAAAAACAGCAGCAAAACTTTTAAAGGAATTTAAAACAATTGAAAATATTTATGAAAGTATTGATAAAATAACTCCTGCTTCTTTAAAAGAAAAATTGATTGCTGGAAAAGAAGATGCCTTTTTGTCAAAAAAATTAGTCATTTTAAAGAGTGATTTAAAAATTCAAAACCTTGAATTAAATTTAAAGGAAGAAAAAAGGGAAGAGCTTAAAAATTTTTATAGGGAATTAGAGTTTTACTCCTTTTTAAAAGAAATGGAAACAACAATTGAAATAAAAGAAGAAAAAAAGGGAAAATCAATATTTTTTAAAGACAATAAAATATATTATTATGAAGGAGAAAAGGTTAAAGAAATTTCTGTTGAGGAATTTAAAGATTTTAATGAAAAAATAATAATTTTTCAATCAAAAGAAATCTTTAAAAAGTTTTTTGAAAAAGATTTAGAACCATTAAAAAATTTTGAAGATATTGAAATTGCCTATTATCTTTTAGATCCAGATAGAGGGAGTATTGGTTTAGAGGAAATTATATCAAAATATTTAAATTTTAAAATTTCAGAAAGAGAAGAGGATATTTTAAAAGGATTGATTATTTTGTGGGAAAAGTTAGAAGAAAAACTAAAGAGTGAAGGACTGATGAAAATTTATGAAGAAATTGAAAAGCCCTTAACTCAAGTCCTTGCAAAAATGGAAAAAGATGGAGTTTATATTGATGTAGAGGTAATCTCTTATCTTTCAAGACAAGCAGAAGAAAAGATCAGGGAATTGGAAAATAAAATTTATAAGATATCTGGACTTGAATTTAATATAAACTCCCCTAAACAATTGAGGGAAATTTTATATGAAAAATTAAAGTGCCCTCCCCCAGAAATTAAAACAGAAAAGAAGAAGGAACTTTCAACAGGTGAAGAAGCACTACTTCAACTTAAAAAAATGGGTTATGAAATTGCTTCTTTGATACTTGAATATAGAGAATACTTTAAATTAAAGAGCACATATTTAGATCCCCTCCCAAAAATGAGAGACAGGGAAGGGAGGGTACACACAACTTTTAAACAAACCCAAACAGCCACAGGCAGGTTATCTTCTCAAAACCCAAACCTTCAAAATATACCTATCAGGTCTGATTTTGGTGGACTCATAAGAAAAGCTTTTTCATCACCAGAAGGCAGGACACTTATAGTAGGTGACTATTCGCAAATAGAGCTTCGCCTCCTTGCCCATTTTTGTGAAGACCCTGCCTTACTTCAAGCTTTTTATGATGGAAAAGATATACATTCTTCCACTGCTTCCTATCTTTATAAAATAAAGGAAGAAGATATAAACCAAGAGATGAGGAGAATGGCAAAGACAGTAAATTTTGGAATAATTTATGGTATATCTCCCCATGGGCTTGCACAAAATTTAGGTATTTCAAGGGAAGAGGCAAAAGAAATTCTTGAAAAATACTTCAAACAATTTCCAAAAGTCAAAGATTTTTTTAACAATTTACTGGAAGAAGTAAGAAAAACACTAAAAGTTTCTACAATTTTTGGAAGGATTAGAAGGATTCCAGAGATTAATTCAAAGAATTTTAATATTAGATCAAATGCAGAAAGGATGGCAATAAATGCTCCACTTCAAGGCTCTGCTGCTGACATTATTAAGATAGCAATGATAAATATTTATAAAGAGCTTAAAGAAAAATTTAAAGAGACAGAACTAATTTTACAAGTCCATGATGAACTGATATTGGAAACAGATATAGAAAAAGCAGAAGAGATAAGAAATTGGGTTAAAGAAAAGATGGAAAATGTGGTAAAATTAAAAGTCCCATTGATTGCAAAGGTTGCAATTTCAAAGGATTGGTACGGAGCAAAATGAAAAAAATATTTGTTTTTTTAATTTTTTCCTTTCTTTTATTTTCCCAGGAAGATCCTTTTTCTTCTGGGGATGAGGCATATTCTCAAGGAAAATTCAGGGATGCTTTAAAGATTTATGAATCCATTGCCTTATCCAGCCCAAACCCTTCAATCCAAGCAGATGCTTATTTAAGGTGTGCCCTTGTCCATTTTATGCTTGGCGAAAAACAAGAAACAATAATTTCTATAGAAAAAGCCCTAAACTTAAATCCAAATTTTATCCCAGACCCTACAATTTATAATAAAGAGTTTATTAAATTATACGAAATTGCTCTTTTAAGAAAACAACTTTCAAAACTTGAGCCAGCAGAAGACCCTTTAAGTTCAACACCTGTTCAAATTCCAAATTTAACTGTCCCTGAAAATGAATTTTCAATTCCACTACCAGAAATTGAACTTTTAAAAATAGAAAATGAAACTCCTTTTTTTAGATCAATAGATAAGCCACCAAAGATTTCAAAAGAAGATTTACCTTCTACAATACATATTGAAGGGGAAGTAACTTTATCTGTTTTACTGGATCCCACAGGGAAGCCAAAGAAAGCAAAGATTTATCAGAGCGACTTTCCACAATTTTCAAATCAAATACTTAAAGATTTTGCTTTATGGTCTTTTACTCCCCCAAAAAAAAGCGGCCAAGTAGTTAGCACCTGGACATCAATTATTTTAAGATTTAAAGCAAAATATAAATGGGATATTATAACAATGTCTTTTTTGCCTGTTGAAAAAGGTGAAAAAACGCCAGAATTTATAAATTTTAATTTTAATAAAGATAAAGTTCCGCAGGAATTAATTGAAAGAAAATTTGCTGATGCTTATAATATAAAGGATATTGATGAGCTTCCTTCTTTAAAAAAATGGGATTTTAATTTTCAAGATTATCAAGGAAAGGAAACAATAAAAGGGATTTTATGGGTTTCAAAGGAAGGAAAACCTTTGGGTTTTAAAGCAACACAAATTCAAACACCTGCTTTAATCCCATTCCTTGAAAACTCCTTTAAAGAAGGATTAATTTTCACTGCCCCTACAAACAATGGGCAGACAACAGATTGTTTTTTAAAAGCAGAAATAAATGTAAGATATACTTTAACAGAGCCAAAACTTTTATTTTCAAAAAATATTAAAGTGAACCTTTCTGATCAGTGATAAAAATAGAAAATTTTGAATTAAAAAATGGCTTAAAGGTATTTTATCTTTATAATCCTCAAAGTTTAATTTCTTTCCTTCAAGTTTGGTATCATTTTGGAAGTGCACAGGAAGAAAAAGAAAAAAATGGAATTGCCCATCTAATTGAACATTTATTTTTTAAAGGAACAGATAAAATAAAAGAAACAGAATTTTCAAGGATAATACAAAAAGAAGGTGGCAGTTGTAATGCTTTTACCTCAGAAGAAAAGATATGTTTTTATGAAACTATCCCTTCAGAAAAATTAGAGATGATCATAAAAATGGAAGCTGATAGGATGGAAAATTTAAAGATTACAGAGGAAAATTTTGAAAAAGAAAGAAAAGTTGTTTTAGAAGAATACAAAGAAAGGATACAAAATCAGCCAATTGTAAAACCACTAATTGAAGTGAGGAAAGAAGTTTTTGGAGACCATCCCTTTTCAAGGGATCCAGCAGGATGCGAAGAAACAATAAATAATATAAAGTTTGAAGATGTTTTAAGATATTACAAAGATTTTTTTCATCCAAAAAATTGTACCTTAATAATTGTCTCTTCAAAAGAAATCGATGGAGGAAAGGAAATTATTGAAAAAAATTTTGGAATAATTGAAAAAGAAGGTAAAATCCCCTCCCCTATCCCTCCCCTTTTAAAACCTTCAAAAGAATATGTAGAAAAAAAAATTCCTTTAAAAGCCACAATCTTTTCAAAGACATTTTTTTTGCCCAAGAAAGAAGCTTTTTATTTTCCTTTAAACCTTTTACATAATTTAATTGGTGGAGATGAGGATTCAATCTTAAAAAGAGAAATACAGGAAAAAAAATTTTATGTTTTGCAAACAGGAACTTTCCCTTTTTTTTCAAATTCAGGTACTCTTTTTTTATTTTTTACTTTAAACTTGCCTTTTGTAAAAAAATATAACTTTTTAAAGACAATTGATGATTTATTGAAAAATAAAATTAGGGAAGTATTAAATAAAGAAAAATTTGAAGAATTAAAAGGGAGATTGGCAATTTCCCTTTTATCTTCTTTAAATAGCACAGAAAAAATTGGCTTGTATTTTGCTGACTGTATTATCTCTCGTGGAAATCCAGAATATTTTTTTAAAGATTATGAAACAATAAAAAATTTAAATATTGAAGAGGTTTTTGAAACCTTAGAAGTTTTAAGAAATTCTTCTTTTTGTGAGGTTTTGCTAAAGGGCTCAATATGGCAGAAAACATAAAGTTCTTTTATTTCAATCATCTCTTCCCACCTGTTCATTATTTACAAATTGTAATCCCTAAGGGAAGTTTATCGGAACCTGTTGAAAAAAAGGGAATAATGGAAATCCTTTCAGAAAATTTATTTATTTATTCAAAAAAATATAAAGAAGAATTAAAGCCAATCTTTGACAGGTTGGGTGCAAATTTTGATATTTCTGTCTCTGAAGAAGCAACATTGATAACTCTAAAAGTCATAAAAGAAAATTTTGAAAAAGCTCTTTCAATTTTGTTAGATTTCCTCCACTACCCAGCATTTAAGGAAAAAAATTTAAAAAGTTCCAAAAAACAAGCAATTGGAAATTTGAAAATTTCTTTAACAGATCCGCAAATTGTTTCAGAAATGCATCTCTTTGATTTTGTTTTTGGAAAAGAAAACCCCTTGGGGAAAAGCCAGACACCAAAAACAACAAAAAATATTAAATTGAAAGATTTAATTTCTCAATATGAAAGATTAAAAGACACAAGAAATTGGGGTATCTTTATATCATCACCAGAAGAAGAAGGAAAGATTAAAGAAAAAATATTTAGAACATTAAGCAAATATGAACTTAAAAATTTAGATCTTTTTGAATTAAAAGAAGTCAAATTGGAGCTTAAACCAAAGGTAAGAATTATTCCAAAAAAAGATATGACTCAGGTCTCAATAAATCTTTTAATCCCTGCTTTTCCAAGAACCTCCATTGATTATATTCCTTTGAAAACTTCTTTTTATTCTTTAGCAGAAGGTGGTTTTTCTTCAAGGATTTTAAGGGAAATAAGGGTTGAGATGAGTTCAACTTATGGTGTATTAGGTTCCTATGATGCTTTTAAAGATATAGGTTATCTTCAAATTTCTGGTATGGTTAAAAACAATGACTTTCAAAAAACAGTTGAAATAATTGAAAAATTATATAAAGAGTGGAAAAATGAAGGTATAAATGTTGAAGAATTAGAAGAAGCAAAACAATTTTATTTGAATAGTTTTAAAACAATAAAAGATGATCCCCTTGAGTGGGGAAGCTTCCTTTTAAAAAATCACATACAAGATCTTCCAGAAAATTATTATGAAATTTTAATTGAAAGAATAAAAAATTTAAGATTAGAAGATATAAAAGAAGTCAATAAAAAACTTTTAGAAGAAATTCCATTTTGGGTATTTTTAGGTGAAGAAAAAATAATAAAACCAGTGGCAGAAATGGTTGGTGAATTTGAAATCAAAAGTTATTATGATATATAATTAACAAAATTACATTTTTTTGCTTTTCTTTATACTAAAACAAAATAAAAGATAAAAATCTTAGGAGAAACACTGGGAATAAATTTTGAAAATAAATTGTTAGGAATCCTAAGGAATATGAAAAATTTAAAATTACAAAAAGACATTTCAATACTTTTGGATTTTACGAGTTTATATTGTAATGAAAAACATAAAGAAAGAGAAAAAGAAAAAATCTTTTATGAAGGAATTTTAGGAAGTTACTTAAATAGATACGATTTGTTTTTATGCAAAGATTGTAGAAATACTTTAGCCAATGGAGTTGCAAAAAGAATTTTATGCCCCTATAAACCAAAGCCCCCTTGCAAAAAGTGCAAAACCCCTTGCTGGCCAAAGGGCTATAGGGAAAAGATGAGAGAAATTATGAAATTTTCTGGTTTGTATTTTATCAAAAAAGGAAGATTAAATTATATCTTCAAGTATTTTTTTTAAGGAGGTTTTATGGACAAAAAGGTTGCTTTTTGGATCTTTCTTTTAGGTACACTTTCATCTGCTATTCTTTTTCTCTATTTAACTTTTGATACCCACAAGCAAGTGAAAGTTCTAACAAAAGTAGAAAACTTAAATGAAAATGTTGTAGCAGGCAAAAAGGTTTGGGAAAAATATAACTGTAATGATTGCCACACAATCCTTGGTTTTGGTGGTTATTATGCACCTGATATGACAAAGGCATACAAAAGATTGGGCGATGAAAATATAAAAGATATTTTAAAAAAACCAGATGTTATCTTTGCAAATTCAAAAAGAAAGATGCCAAAACAAAATTTAAAAGATGAAGAAATAGAAAATTTGATTTCTTTTTTAAAATGGGTATCAGAAATAGATAATAATGAATGGCCTCCTCAACACAGTGAAAAAAGGATTTCAAGGACTGCTTTGAGAATGTCTTTATCAGAAAACATAGGTGTTGGCGCTGCACTTTTTAAAGTAAAGGGTTGTATAACCTGCCATAGTTTACAAGAAAAGGAAGAAAAAAGGGGCCCTTCTCTTGCAAAGGTTGGGAGTTCTTTTGATCTGGAAACATTAAAAGAAATTATAAGAAATCCCAAAACTTTCAATCCTTCTTCAAAGATGCCCCCGCAGAATCAATTGACAGAAGAAGAACTTCAAAAGCTTTCAGAATTTTTATTAAGTTTAAAATAGGAGGTTAAAATGGAATACAAATCACAGGAAATAGCAAAATTTTATTTTTATCCTGCTCTTCTATTATTTTTGATTCAAATTCTTTTAGGTCTTTATCTTGGTTTTTCTTATTCATCAACTATTCCGCAGGATATAGTAGATGTCTTCCCCTTTTCAACGGCAAGGGCAATGCATACAAATCTCCTTGTCCTATGGCTTTTGCTTGGTTTTATGGGTGGTGCTTACTATTTGGTTCCAGAAGAAACAAAAAGGGAAATATGGTCTTCTAAACTTGCTTATCTTCAACTTATAATTTTGCTTGTAACAGGTGTTGTTGCTTTGGTAGGATTTTTCTTTGGCTGGACGCAAGGAAGACCTCTCTTAGAAATCCCAAGGCCACTTGATATGCTTGTAGTAGTTGGTGCTTTAATATTTCTTTATAACATAGGGATGACAATTCTAAAAGGATCACAGAAAACAGTTATATTGGGGACATTGTTTGGTGGTATGATATTTTTAGCCCTTCTTTATTTATTTGGAATACCTTTTTATAAAAATGCCACAATTGATTGGTATTATTGGTGGTGGGTCATACATCTATGGGTTGAAGGTGCCTGGGAACTTGTAACTGGTGCAATTTTTGCCTTTGTTTTAATGAAACTTGCAGGTATTGAAAGAAGTGTTGTAGAAAAATGGCTTTATGTGGAAATTGGCTTATTCTTATTTACAGGAATTGCAGGAACTGGACATCACTATTACTGGCTTGGAGCACCAAAATATTGGCTTTGGGTTGGTGGGATTTTTTCTGCTCTGGAACCCCTTCCAATTCTTTTAATGGTAATAGATACATGGAACCATGTAAAACATAGAAAAGAAGAAATAAAAAATCCGTTAACTTGGACTTTGGCTGTTGGTACAGCTTTTTATCACCTCCTTGGTGCAGGGCTCTTTGGCTTTGTCCATACTCTTCCAGCTATAAACTATTACACCCATGGCTCTCAAATAACCGTATCCCATGGCCACCTTGCATTTTTTGGCGCTTATGCTTTGCTTAATATAACTTTATTTTACTTTGTTTTTCCAAAATTTAAAAATATAGAAAAATATGATGAAAGAAAAGGAAAAATTGGTTTTTGGACTATGTCAGTTTCTATGTTTTTGATGGGACTTTCCTTTGCAGTTGCAGGAATTGTTCAATCATATTTTGAAAGATTTTTAGGATTTTCTTATATGGAAGCGCAACTTTATATGAGATTATGGATGCAAATTGCCACAATAATAGGAATATTTTTCCTCTTTGGTGCAATTATAACAATTTATGATCTATTTAATTTAAAAGAGAAAAAATTTGCTTAAAAAGGTATAATTCTTATGGAAAGTTTATTTAAGGAGATTAAAATGAAGGATAAAATTAAAGAAATTATTAAAAAAATACACAAAGGAGAGAAGGTTGAAAAGGTAAAGGAGGAATTCAAAGAAGTTATAAAAAATACTTCTGCAGAAGAGATAGCAAGGGCTGAAGAAGAACTCATAAAAGAAGGAGTCCCAACAGAAGAAATCCATAAGATGTGCGATTTGCACCTGGAAGCTTTTAAAGAAAGTTTAGAAGAACAAAAACCCATTGCACCAGCAGGCCATCCAATTCACCTTTTAATGGTAGAGCACCAGATTATGCTTGGATATGGAACAGGTCTTAAAAAAATTTCCACAAATCTAAAAAATTTTAAAAATTTTGAAGAAGCAAAGGAAGTGATAAAAAACTTTGAAGGGCTTGTGGAACATCTATTAGAAGCAGAAAGCCATTATTTGAGAGAAGAAAACATACTTTTTCCACTTCTTGAAAAAAAAGGCATAACACAGCCACCAAGGATTATGTGGATGGAACATGACATAATTAGAGAACAAAAGAAGGAGTTGAAAAATTTAAAAGAAAATTATAAAAATTTAAGTTTTGAAGAATTTATAAAAAAACTTGATAAATTAGCCCTTGATTTTTCAGAGATGCTAGCATCCCATTTTATGAAAGAAAATCAAATTTTATTTCCTACATCAATGAGAGTTTTATCTGATCAGGAATTCAGAGAAGCAAAAGAAGAATTTGATAAAATTGGCTACCCTTCCTTTACACCAGAAATTGCAAAAGGGATAACAAAAAAAGAAGAAAAGGAAGTTATGCTGGGAGAAGGTACAATCACTTTTCCCACGGGAAACTTAGCATTAAAAGAACTATTGTCAATTTTCAATACCCTGCCAATTGATATTGCTTTTGTTGACAAAGATGACACAGTTAAATTTTATTCAGATCCTCCCCATAGAATTTTTGTAAGAACACCACAGGTTATAGGTATGAAAGTTCAGGGATGCCATCCACAAAAATCACTTCATATGGTAAATAAAATATTGGAAGACTTTAAAAATGGTTCAAATAAACCAGCAGAGTTTTGGATTCAGTTGAAAGGAAAATTTATTTATATTAGTTATTATCCTGTAAGGGATAAAGATGGGAATTATCTTGGTTGTTTGGAATTTGTTCAAGATATTACGGAAATTAAAAAATTAGAAGGGGAAAAACACCTTTTATGAGTTTAGATTTCTTTTTTGAGCCAAAGAAATTGAATGAAGCAATTGAAGTTCAAAGTGGGTCAATTGTGAGCAAGGCACTAATACAAAAAAAAGAGGGCTCTCTTTCCTTATTTGCCTTTGATACAGGACAAGCATTATCAGAGCATACATCCCCTTATGATGCTTTTATTTATGTAATTGAAGGGGAAGGAAAAATTATAATTGGAGGAAAAGAAAACTTAGTAAAGGAAGGTGATGCAATTTCTTTGCCAAAAGATATTCCCCATTCTGTTAAAGCTGAAAAACCCTTTAAAATGCTCCTTTTTATGATAAAAGGATAAATTTGCAAATTTTATTTTATTGGTGTTAAAATATAATTATGGGGTTATACTCTAAATTAAGGGAAATTTTTGATGAAAAAATTGCCATACAGTTAGGAGAGGCAATTGAAGAAGAATTGTCTATACTTCAAAAGATTGTAACAAAAGAAGAATTTCATGATTTAAAACAAATAGTAAATGAATTAGCAGAAGCGCAAAAAAAATCAGAAGAACGCCTTTCAAGATTAGAAAAAGTA
>JBBISU010000025.1:0-1264 GCA_037441225.1 Acidobacteriota bacterium | reverse complement strand
ATTAATTGAAGCACAAAAAAAATCAGAAGAACGCCTTTCAAGATTAGAAAAAGTAGTGGAAGAATTAATTGAAGCACAAAAAAAATCAGAAGAACGCCTTTCAAGATTAGAAAAAGTAGTGGAAGAATTAGCAGAGGCACAAAAAAGGACAGAGCAAAGGGTAAATGAACTGGCTGAAGCACAAAAGAGGACAGAGCAAAGGGTAAATGAACTGGCTGAAGCACAAAAGAGGACAGAGCAAAGGGTAAATGAACTTGCAGAGGCACAAAAAAGGACGGAAGAAGAAATAAGAAGATTGTCAAAATCATTAAAAGATTTAAACATAAGGGTTGGCGGTATATCAGAAAGTTTAGGCCATCCCTTAGAAGATAAAGCGATAGCAAAATTGCCTGCAATTTTAAAAGAAAAGTATGGAATAGAATTATTTGAAGGTTTAAAAAGGGATTATCTTGAAAATTTGCAGGGAAGAATGGAAGAGTTAAATTTTTTTGGTTTTGGAGAAAAGAATGGAAGTAAAATATTCATTATAGGTGAAGGAAAAGCAAGGTTTGGCATTAAAGATTTAAAGGATTTTGAGAAAAAAATAAAAAGGTTTGGCAAAAAATATGGTGAACCCTTCCCAATAGTTGTAACATATATATTTTCAAAAGCAGAATTAAAGGATGAGCTAAAAACCAAAGGCATAAATTTCTTTTTAAGTTATGAATTAGAATAATTCAAATTAAATTTAATCCTTTTTCTTTGCTTTCTTATGAGCATAGCTTATTTAGTACTTCAAAAAGATTATAGGATCATTTAAAAACAATACTTTTATCAAAAACCTCAGAAATAGGGTTATAAATTTACTCCCAAAAAGCATACCATTAGATTTTCATAAAACTCTTTTAATTTCTTCAACATAAATTATCATAAAAATCTCATTCTTCTTTAAATAGATTTTACTTGAGGCAATGAATCATTTTTAGATAGATTTTATTTGAGGCAAGTCGCATCATTGACTTTTTTTAAATTTTAGATATAATAAAATTATGTTTAAAGCAGAAAAGCTTGAGAAGTGTATAAAAATTATAAAAAACTTTACTGGTAAAATAACGGTTTGCTTCTCAAAGAAAGCAGATTGCATTTCAATGGTATAAAATATGGAAAAATACTTGATTTTTCAGGAAAAATTGTTTTTTAAAAGTTGCAAAACTAATAAACTTTATGCTTATGTAAGCACAAAGGATATTGGCAAAATCACTTTGGAAAATCTTTACTTAGAAAA
>JBBISU010000024.1:0-39914 GCA_037441225.1 Acidobacteriota bacterium | reverse complement strand
TAAAAATTACCTTTTTCATCTTCCCATCATCTTTAATTTATCAAAAATTTTTCCTATGTCAATGGGATAAAAGACATAAAATCAATTGAAATTTGCCTTATAAAATTTATAAACTTAAATTTAATATTTTTTCATTAAAATAATAATTTTTTCGCAAAATTTTAAAATTTTTAAAAATTAACTTTTTTAATATTTTTATTTTATTAGGAAAACTTTTTAAAAAAATTTTCACTCTTTAAGGCTATCTAAACTTCAACTTTTCTTAAAAATTTTGCTGCATCTTCTGGTGGGGTTGGATTTATATAAAAGCCAGTTCCCCATTCAAAACCAGCCATCCTTGTCAGGCGAGGTATAACTTCTATATGCCAGTGAAAATCATACTGTAAGGTTTGCCAATAACCGGGTCTTAAGGGTTTCCCAGTAACATTTGGTGCTATATGGAAAACAAAATTGTAAGGAGGATCAGATAAAGCTTTTTTCAATCTTGTAAAAGTATCCTTTAATGTAATTGCTAAACTTTCCTTTAAAGTTCCTTCACAAGATAAAAAGTCATAAGAATGGTTTCTTGGTGCAATAAACAATTCAAAAGGAAACCTTGAAGCAAAAGGAGCAATAACAACAAAATCTTGAGTTAAGGAAACAATCCTCTCACCTTTTTCCATTTCATCCCTTAAAATATCACAGATAAGACATCTTTCTTTTACAAGATAATGGTCTTTTAAAGAAGCCAGCTCAATTGCAACAGTCCTTGGAGTTATTGGAGTTGCAATTATTTGTGTATGAGGGTGAGGTAAAGAAGCACCTGCCTGGGCACCATGATTTTTAAAGACAAGGATGTATCTAAATCTTATATCATTCATCAGGTCTCTTAATCTTACCTGATAAGCAGTTAGGACTTTTATAATATGCTCCACAGAAAAATCTGGGAAAGTATTATTATGATCAGGGCTTTCAATTATTACTTCATGGGCACCAATCCCATTCATTAAATCATAAACACCATACCCCTTCCTTCCCAATTCACCTTCTATTCTTAAAGCAGGAAACTTATTTGGCACAACCCTTACATCCCATCCTGCTTCATTTTTATTTCCACTTTTTCTTATTGAAAAAATCTCAGGGGGAGTAAATTGCTCATTGCCAGAACAAAAAGGACAAAATTTAGAAGCTCTTTCTGGTTCCTGAATTTTAAACTCTTGTGGCCTCTGGCTCCTTTCAGTTGCAATAATTACCCACCTTTTTTGTATTGGATCGTGGCGAAGTTCTGACATTTATTCCTCCAAAGTTATTTTAATCTCTGCATTATTATTTGAATATACAGGATAAATTATTATACCCTGTAGGATCTTTTCAAAACCTTTTTCACATTTTACAATTGTATTTAATGGAAATATGTTTAATTCTTCTGTATTTCCAAAGGAAACCTTTATCCTTAAATTTGTAACTTTGTCCCATAAAAATATTTCTTCTTTTTTAAAAATATTTGGAAGGGAAAAATGTATATAATCACTGTTATTTGTTTTATAAAAACCATCAGGAAGAGAAAAGGGAAATTCCACTGCCCAGTATTTTTTTAAAATATTTTTAATTAAAATCTTTATTTTCAATTGATTTTCTAAGACACTAATTTTTTTTAAGATCTCTGTTTCTTCTATTTTAGATTTTATTGTAATTTCACTTTTTTTATTTGATATTTCACCTTCTGAATTTAAGGGTTTTAAGACCTCTTCTTTTAAAATTTCATTTAAACTCTTTGGAACTTCATCAAAAAAATGAATAATCAACGGAAGATGCGGATGTGGGTCTTTTACTATATCAGGGATAAAAGAAGGTTCAATTGAAAATGATAAATCGTGGATCGAAATATGTTCTTTTTCTTCCTCTTTTTTTTCTTCCAGATGGTATCCTTCAATCCTTCTCCTCATTAAATCTGTTATATTTAAAGATTCTTTTAATAAATCAATTTCTCTAATAACACCACCATATTTCTTTATAAAAAATATTTGAAATTTCTTATCCCGCAAAACAAAAAATTTTTTTTCTTTATAAAAGGAAGCTTTTTTATTTTTTTCTGCTTCAATTAAATTTTTAAAAATTGCCCTTCTTAAAAAGGGAAAATAAAGACCTCCAAAAATTCCATGCCACCAACCACAATTACATTGTGCCATTAAAAGATTTAAATTTATTTTTTCTTTTAAATAATTTGAAACATATATATTCCTCTGGTAAATCCAGAAGGACTCTTCATATTTGTCAAAAAAATTTCTCCAATAGCCACCTTTAATAAAATCTTTTAAATCACTTCTTTTTTTAATCTGCCCATAAAATTCCTTATATTTCAAAATTTTCTCAGGTGGAAGTGTCCATTCACCCATTTCAAAGTAGGACTGGGTTGGGATATGCAAAATTCCTCTTGGTCTTTTTAAGGAAAGTGCTTCTTTTAAATTTATTGTTTTAACAAAATCAATTTTTTTAAGACCTTCAAAAAATTTGTAAAGCCATCTTTCTTCCCAAACCCATTTATAAGTTCCAGGCCAGATCCCAAATTTCTCACCATCATCTACCATTGTAATTATTGAATTTTTATATATTTCACTATCTCTTTTAAAATTTTCAAAGACCTCTTCTATGGGTGCAAAGGGTATCAAATATCTATATTTTTCTTTTATTGGAAATAAATATATATTTTTATCCAAATGGTAGGATTCAAAATAATCAAAGACCTCTTCTTCCTTTAAACCAGAAGATAAGAAATGGAAGTCATCTAAAAATATTGCCTTATAGCCAGTTTTATTTAAAACAAAAGGAAGATTTGGCTCCCATACTCTTTCTGCAATCCATGCCCCTTCTGGCAAAACTTGAAATATTTCTTTGCATCTTTTTTTCATTAGTTTCAATTGAGCAACTTGATCTTTTTCAGGAATCACTGGCAAAATTGGTTCATAATACCCACCGCCTAAAATTTCAATTTGTCCATTTTCAATTAATTTTTTTAAAAATTCTAAAAAATCTGGCTTATTTTTTTCAAACCAGTCAATTAAAGGTCCTGAAAAATGGACAACTATTTTAATTTCAGGAAATTCTTTTAATATTTCAAAAAAGGGTTTATAAGCTCTTTCATAAGATTTTTCAAAGACAAAATCAAAGTTTCCAATTGGTTGATGGCAATGGATTCCAAACAAAAAATTTAAACGCTCCACATCTCCTCCTCATAGGTCTGGTGGGGAACTGTAAAATACAAAAGCCCACTTTTAGGAATTCTTTCTACATCATTATTTTTAAAATTTAAAAAGAATGCTACTTCTTCCTTTGGTTTTACTTTTAAAAATTCAAAAGGTATTTTAATTTCAACTATATCTTCAAAAGCAAATTCAATTCCTTCCTTTGAAGGATAAATTTTAAAGGTCTCTTCAAAGGGCAAATTTAAATTTAAAAATATATTGCCATTTTTTATTTCATCTCTATATTTTGGATTTGGATCTAATCTAATGAATAAATTTTCCAGATTAAAACCAAAGTAAATGTCTTCAAAAATTGTCTCCGCTAAATGCATTGCATCTCCTGTCTGGACTGATACCTTTACTGCATTTGCCCATTCAAAAAAAGAGTCCTCTTTTCCGTTTAAAATAGGATTTATAGTAAAGATTGGCTTTTTTGCAATAATTTTTATCTCTTCTGATAATGGCTTTTCAAGGGATAGAGGAGGTGAAAAGCCTGATTCTTCTATTGCTTTTTTTAAATAAAACCTAAACAAAAAATCAAATTCCGGTTCATAAGGAGAATAATTTGGTTTTCCATACCACCAAAACCAGTCAGAGGCCTGGGCTGCATAGAAATAATATAAAGATTTTTCATTCTTCAAACCACTTATTTGATCTCTTATGGAATGAAGCATTTCCCATGCCTTGTTTTTTATTGGATCAGAAGTCCATATATAAAAAGAAGAATCAACCCAACTTCCAGAAAAAAGATATTCAATTTTTTGGGGCTTTAAATTTAGATTTATAACTTCCTTTAAAGTTAAAAATTTAACCTTTTCCTTTTTTGTCCTTTCAAACAACTTTTTCAAAAAACTTCTTCCAAAATTTTGATAGCCACCCCAGGGGTTTTCTCCGTCAAGTATTATCCATAAAACACCGTCTTCCCTGCCCACATTTTTAATATAGGAATAAAATTCATCAATTGCTTTATTTTCTTCCATTCCACCATAGGCAAAGCCAAATCTATTAGAAATATAGTTATCCCTAAAAAATATTAAAATATTTGGGAAATTTTTGTGATAAAAGGGCCTTAAAAAATCATAATTTTCACAACAAGATCTATTTAAAACAGTTAAATCAGAAAATAAAACCTTTGTATTTATATAATTTAATAAACTATTTGAAACAGAACCTTCAGAAGGCCAGAGCCCCAAAGGTTTTTTACCAAAAATTTTTTCAAATATTTTAGTACCTTCTTCCAAATGAAATAAAACTTCCCTTGGACTTGGAGGATAGGGGTAAACATTTAATTCCGGGTGATCTCTTGAAACTTCCTCTGAGCAAGAAAGGATTGGAAGGATTGGATGAAAGTAAGGTGAAAAAGTTAAGTTAATTTGTCCTTTATCAAACAGTTCTTTGTAAGATTTTAATAAATTTTTTATATTTTCAATTAAAATCTCAAAGAGTTTTAATTTTTCTTCTTCTTTATAATTGGATCCCTTTTCTAATAACTCTTTTATAAAAGGATGGCTTCTTAATTTTTCACCACACCAGGAAAGATAAAAAAGAGTTTCTAAATCTAAAAAATCCTGGTTTTTAAAGACCTTAACCTTTTCTTTTAATTTTTCCTTTGTTGCTTCCATTCCTCTTAAAATTAAAAGCTCAAAAAAACGGGGAATTGGTTTTATTGCATTTTCCCAGGAGTTTGAAAAAAAATTTTTAAGCAAAAAATACTTTTCTTCTAAGTTTAGTTCTTCCACTTTTTTTGAAGCAATTTTTAAAAAAGAATCCTTTCTTAAATTAATAATTTGCTCTAAAAGTACAGGGGTAAAGTTAAAATTCATATGTACATCTTCAAAATTTTCAAGCAAATATGGAAAATCAATGTAATCTCTGATAGAGTGCAAAAAAACAAAGGGAAGGATTGATTCTTTTTCAGAAATAAAATAAGGTGGTTGATGAAAGTGCCATAGAAAAGCAACTTTTTTCATAATCAAATATTATACAACACATAAAATTTTTATGAAGGGAAGTTTTCCATAATAACAAGACCTTTTCCACTTCTTTTTGCTCTAAACAAAAAGTTATCAGTAAAAGAAGAAATGTCATCAAAGGTAATATTTGAGGCGGGTTTTGGATAAACACCCACTACCCCTGCTGAAAAAGATAAAAAAATTGTTTTCCCCTCTATTTCAATTGCTTGATATTGAACCTCTTCAAGAAAAGCATCTAACCTATTTTTAACTCCCTCTGGCTCTGCTTTTGGAAGAAGGAGAACAAATTCATCTCCACCATACCTTGCAGGGATATCTGTTTCTCTAAAATTTTTCTTCAAAAGGGAAGAAAATTCTATTAAAACTTTATCTCCAATTAAGTGCCCATGTTTTTCATTTATTTCTTTAAAATTATCTAAATCAATTAATACAAAACAAAAATGTTCTCCATGCCTTTTACTTAACTGTAGGTTTTTTTCAAATCTATTTATAAAATATCTTCTATTATAAATTTCTGTCAAAGGATCAATATTTGACAACTCTTCAATAATTTTCATTTTCTTTTGAAGTTCTTCTGTTCTTTCCTTTACCATTTCTTCTAATTTTATTTTTGCCTTATTTATACTATTTACTCTTAAATAATAAATTATTAAACCAAAAAGCAAAAAAAGTAAAAAGATTCCAAATTTAAATAAAAATTTTTCATAAAAGAAAGGCTTTACTTCAAAGGAAAACATTAACTTTGGTTCTGTCCATATACCGCTATTATTTCTTCCCTTTAGCCAAAATTCATATTTTCCTGGTTTTAAATTTGCATAGTTAACAACATTTTCTTTTATTGGTGTACTAAAATCCTCATCATAACCTTTTAAAAAAATTTGGTACCAGACCTCTCCCTCGTCCTGCAAACTTATTCCAACATAATCAATATATAATCTCCTTTCCTTTGGACTTAATATTAATTTTTCAGGTATCTTTGTAATAACCCTTTTTGGTGTCTGTATTTTCTTAACTTTTAATATTGTTTCTACCTCATTTTTAAATTTTCCTCCAGATTTTAAATAAAGGAGTCCCTTAGGGAGCCCAAACCAGAGATTTCCATCCCTGTCCTTAAAAGCAGTATGTATAAAAATTTCATCTCCGGGAATGCCATTTTTTGAATTTAAGGTAATCCATCCACCATTTTGTAATTTATGAATTCCTTTATTTGTTGCAACCCATATTGAACCCTCATTATCTTCATTTATTCCCCAGATAAAATCGTTAGGAAAACCATTTTGCTCATCAAAAATTTCCATTTTTCCTTCAAAAAAATGGTAAAGCCCCATTCCATGGGTTCCAATCCAAATGCTTTCATCTTTTGAAATAAATATTTCATTTACTTCAACTTTTATATCTTTAAAAGCTTCTGGAACATAAAATCTTTTTCCATCATAAAAATAGACACCTTTTTGAGTTGAAAGATACAAATTTGAATTTTTATCACTTGTTGCTGCATAGATTACATCCACATCAAGCCCATCTTCTCTACCAAAACTTTTCAATTCTTTTCCATCCCACAAATAAAACCCACCTTTAGTTGCAATGTAAGTACCTCTTCCTGGCAGGAAATGCATACCATAAATTCTTTGTTTTTTCCCATTTAATAATACTGGATAAAAATCTTTTCCTTTCATTATAAAAACCCCATCATCATGGGTTCCTAATAAAAGATTCCCATTTAAATCTTCAGACAAAGCTCTCACAATAAACCTTTTTAGTTTTTCCTCTTCAATTTTCAAAAAAGTTAATCTTTCAGGTATAAATTTTGATATACCACCTCTATATCCAATCCACAATTCCCCATCTCTTTTTTGATATATTGAATTTACATATAAATTTTCAAGCCCCTCAACTTCACTGAATATTAATGCCTGCCTGTATGATATTTTAGCAGCACCGGAAATAGAACCAAACCAAATATTTTTTTCTCTATCTTCCATAATGCAATAAACAACATCAAAAGGTAACCCCTCAAAGTTAAAATAATGGTACCATTTTCCATTATCATATAGGAATATTCCTTCCTGAGATGTTGTAACCCAGAGGAAATTATAAGAATCTATTAAGATATCAGTTATTGAATAATTTGAAAGATAAGCTGACAATTTATTATCTTTGTAAAAATAAAGCCCTTTGTCCGTTCCTAAAAGTAATTCATCATTATTTTTTTTCATTACTTGAATTGTGCTATCCAAAGGTATGTTAATATTTAATTCCTCTTTTTCTTTAATGATTTTAATACTATTTTCCTTTGCTACAATCAATTCTTCCCCATCAAGGGAAAAACTATCAGCTTCAGAAATAAAATTAAATTTATTTTTATCCCAGAAATACAAGCCCTTTTTGTTTAAAAAATATATTCCAGAATTGCTTGATTTTACTTTTAATACATCAATATCAATTTCTTTTGGTAGAATTATTTTGGTAGCTTTTTCTCCATCAAAATAAGCAATACCCAGGGGAGTTGAAATCCATAATATTCCATCTTTGTCTATATCAAGGGATTGAATTTCATCTGTGGGAAGCCCATCTCTCAAGCCAATTCTTTTGAAGGTTTTCCCATCATAGCTACCAATCCCACCCAATGTTCCAAAATACATAACTCCATCAGGACCCTGTACTATTGCTTTAACCTGCTCTTGGGGCAAACCATCTGAATTATTATATAATTTAACTGGAAGTTCATAAGAAAAAGCAACTTCGCAAAGTAAAATTAAGATAAGGATTTTTTGCATATTATAAATTTATAACATTTTTTATCAAAAGTAAAGAATTTCTTGTATAATTTAATGGAAATGTACAGAGAAAAATATTTTGAAATATTAAAAGATATTTCCCAGCCACAAAGGTATTATTCACCTGAGAAGGGATTTATAATAAAAGAAAAACCATTAGTTAATGTTTTGCTGACCTTTCCAGACCTTTATGAAATTGGAATGGCACATTATGGTTTCCAACTACTTTATTTTTTAGGAAATTCAATTCATAATATCCAAGTTGAAAGAGCTTTTTTGCCATGGTTTGATTTAAAAGAAAAAATGCTTCATAATTCAATTCCTCTTCTCTCTAATGAAACACAAAAACCTGCTTTAAGTTTCCCTTTAATCTGCTTTACTATACCAACACCAATGCATTTTACAAATGTAATTTATGCTTTGGAACTATCAAAGATACCTTTAAAATGGGAACAAAGAAGTGATAAGGACCCTATAATTGTTGGAGGGGGGATGGCTTTGTCAAATCCAGCTCCTCTTTTTGATATCTTTGATGTTATTGCAATTGGTGATGGTGAGATACTTTTTCCCAAAATTTTAGAGGTTTTTAAAGAAAAAGAAAAAAGAATTGAAAGATTAGAAGAGTTATCAAAAATTGAAGGACTTATAGTTCCACCCCTGAAAAAGGAAAAGACAAAAAGGGTAATTTTAAGGGATTTGAAGGAACAGTTTTTGTTTAAACCAATTGTTCCATCCTTCCCATCTGTCCACAATAGATTTACAATTGAAATTATGAAGGGATGTCCTTGGGGTTGCAGGTTTTGTCAAGCAGGTTTCTGGTATAGACCTTACAGGGAATCAAATTTAGAAGAAATTTATAAATTTTTAATTAAAAATGCTCCTTTTTCTGGTTTTACAGAAGTTGGACTTTTGTCTCTATCTTCTTCAGATTTATCTTCAATCTTTCCTTTTTGTAAAAATTTGATTGAATATTTAAAAAAATATAATATTTCAATTTCAATGCCTTCTTTAAGAATTGATTCTCTCTCTTTCCCTTTGATTGAAATATTGCAAAAGATAAGAAAAAGTTCTTTGACTTTTGCACCTGAAACAAGTGAACCTTTAAGAAAAAAAATAAATAAACCAATAAAGGATGAAGAAATTTTAAAAGTCTTGATAAAAGCAAAAAATTTGGGATGGAAAAATGTTAAATTTTATTTTATGTTGGGGCTTCCCTTTGAAGAAGAAAAGGATTTAAAGGAAATTATTTATTTGATTGAAGAAGTAAAAAAAATTGGTTTCCCTTCAATTTCTTTAAATATTTCAAATTTTGTTCCTAAGCCCTGGACACCATTTCAGAATTACAAAATGATTTCTTTAAGTGAGCTTTATGAAAAACAGAATTTTTTAAAGAAAAAACTTAAAATTAAAGCAAAATTTACAAATCCAAAGATTTCTTTTATAGAAGAAAGGTTGTCAAGAGGTGGCAGGGGTTTGAGTGATTTCTTGATTGAATTGTATAAAAAAGGACACTTTTTTGATTGCTGGGATGAATATGTGAAAGTTGATGAATACTTGTCAATTTTACCTGAAAGCAAAATTTGTGAAAACCCCTGGGAACATTTTATTGATTTTGACATTAATAAAGATTTCTTTGAAAGAGAATTTGAAAGAGCAAAGGAAGGAATTATAACTGTTTCTTGTCAAAAAGGATGTGCTAATTGTATGGAAAATTGTAAAATAGAAAGAAAAAGGGAAGTATCTTTTGAATTATTTAAAGAAGAAAATAAAGAAAAAAAAGAAAGGATAACCTATAAGTTTTATATTACAAAAATTGGAAAGGCAAAATTTTTATCTTATACAAATTATTTGAATTTTATATCAAGTTATTTAATCTCCAAAAAATATCCAATATCTTTTTCTTCTGGTTACAATCCCCATCCAATTATGAGTGCGGAAAATTCATTGCCTGTTGGGGTTGAAAGTTTAGAAGAGATCATTTATTTTAATTTTTTTGATCAAATTTCAATTGAAGGAGAGGAAATTTCAGAAGGAATAATGGTTGTTAAAGTTGAAAAAGTTGAAAAAAAAGATAAATTTAAAGGTATATTATTTGAATACAAGAATAAAAAAATGATTTTAAAGAGCCATAAGGATTTAAAAATAAAAGATTATTTTAATTTAAAAAAAATAAAAAATTTAATTTGGTAAAGGTTTTATCCAATAATTTTATCCAAAAGAAGCCAGATCCCTGATAAAGATCTTAAAAGACGATATTTTCCTTTTAAATATAAATTTGCTTCCTTTTCTTTGCCTTGGAATAAGCAATCTTCAATGGCATATTGAAAATCCTTTTCAAGGGATTCACCTTTTGATATCAATTTTTTAACTTTTTCAATAATATTGGGATGGAGTTCAATCTCCCCTTTATATGCAGCAATTAATTTATCTAAAAACTTTTCAATTTCATATCTTATTGCAAGCCCTTTTAACATAAGTTTTTCTTGTTCTTTTAAATAAGAAATATTCTTTAAAACTTCAAAGGACTGAAGAGCTTCTTTTTCAAAAGATTCAATTTTAAAGTTTGTTTGCTGGAGGACTTTATTTAAAATTTCTTCTTCGCTTTCTATCTCTGGTTCTGCCTCCACTGTTGGTTCTTCAGGAACTGGCATTGCTTCAAAGGTAAAATCTGTTTCCAATTTTGATAAGACATTTTTAATTGCATTCTTGTATTGAGATAATATTTCTAATTTAATATCACCTTTTTCCTTTGCTTCTTCTAACATTTGCTCAATTTCTTCAATTCTTTTCAAATCTTTTTGAATCTTTGAATCTCCTTCTTCAAATTGATGTCTTAAGGATTTAATCTTAGTTGTCTCTTCCAAAAGATTTTCCTCTTCCCTCTTATATATTTCAATATATCTATTTTTTGTAGTTACATTTAATTCTGCAACTTTTACTAAAATATCTGGATGCAAGAAGGCAATATCCATTTTATTTTTTAAAGATCTTATGGCTTTTAAAACTCCTGATAAAACAAAATCCTCAAGAGTTTTACATTCAATAACTTCTTTTCTCAATTCTTGTAAAAGATGAAGGTAATCTTCCTTTTGCCTATTATCTACTGGTGGAAGCTTTCCAATTGCCATTAATTTATAAAATAAATCTTTTAAATATTCCCTATCCTTTAAAACAAAACAACCTTCAGAAGGGCTGTAATGGGATGCAATCCTTGTGATTAAGAAATCAAGTTTATCCCTTATATCATCATTTATCTTTTGTAAATGAATGTAAAATTTAATAATTTGTAAAATTAACTTATCTTCCTCTTCTTCATTTTTATAAGCTTCAAAAAATCTTCTAAAACTTGAAGGAGAAACCTTAGTGTCTGCTTCTTCAACTAAAAGAAAAACTTTTTGGATTTCCTCTTCTAATTTTTTTATATATGCCTCAATTTGCATACTTGGGTAACCAGTAAACATCTGTGGCAAACCCCTTATTTGATTATATAAGGATCTAAAATCCAACTTATAAGGAACTTCTTGATTAAATATATGTTTATAAATTCCTTGCAGGGTTTGATTTAAAGTCCAGAGGGACTTAAATTGGTCAGATAAGAACAAATATCTCTGATGGTACTTTTGTATTATATCTAAGCTCATTGTCAGTATAATAACATAATTGAATAAATTTTTCAAACTATTTCCTTTTGAAATTTAATTTATTCTTTATATGTTTAAATAAATGTGATAAAATAAAAAAGGAGAAAAAGTGAAAGTTCTTTTAATATACCCAAAATATCCAGAAACCTTTTGGAGTTTTAAATATGCTTTAAAATTTGCTTCAAAGAAAGCAACTGATCCTCCTTTGGGTTTGCTTGCAATTGCTTCAATCCTTCCAGAAGAATGGGAAAAAAATCTAATTGATTTAAATGTTCAAAAATTAAAGGAGAAAGATCTCAAAGGTGTTGACTTGGTTTTTATAAGTGCTATGTCAGTTCAAAGGGAATCAGCAAAGGAGGTAATTCAAAAGATTAAAAAGAAAGGTATCAAAATTGTTGCAGGGGGTCCACTTTTTACAACTGATTATGAAGAGTTTGATGAAGTTGATTATTTAGTATTAAATGAAGGTGAAATAACTCTTCCAAAATTTTTAGAGGATTTAAAAAATGGCTGCCCAAAACATCTATATACTACAAAGGAATTTGCAGATTTAGAAAAAACCCCAATACCCTCAATTGAATTAATTGATATGAAAAAATATATGTCTATGGATATCCAGTATTCAAGAGGTTGCCCTTTTAATTGTGATTTTTGTGATATAACAACTCTTTTTGGAAGGAAATTCAGAACGAAAAAAGTGGAACAAATAATTAAAGAATTAGAAAACTTATATAAATTAGGTTTTAGGGGCTCAGTATTTTTTGTAGATGATAATTTTATTGGAAATAAAAAAGTTTTAAAAAATGAAGTTCTGCCTGCAATAATTGATTGGATGGAAGAAAAAAAATACCCTTTTACATTTTATACACAGGCATCTATTGATTTGGCTGATGATGAAGAATTGATGAGACTTATGGTATTGGCTGGCTTTAATTCTGTTTTTGTTGGTATTGAATCACCAAATGAAGAAAGTTTGAAAGAATGCAATAAATTTAAAAATAGTGGCAGAGATCTTGTTTCTTCTGTTCGCAAAATCCAATCCTTTGGATTAGAAGTAATGGCTGGTTTTATAATTGGCTTTGACTCAGACAACCATTCTATCTTTAATTCAATAAAAGAATTTATTGAAAAGAGTAAAATTGTAACTGCAATGATTGGGATTTTAAATGCTCCAAAAGGAACAAGACTTTATCAAAAATTGAAAAATGAAAAGAGATTGATTAAAGATATTTCTGGCGATAATACTGATTTTTCTACAAACTTCATTACAAAGATGGATTATAAAAGCTTAATAAAGGGGTATAAAAATTTAATAAATAAAATTTATTCACCAAAAGTATATTATAAAAGGGTAAAAGAATTCTTAAAAAATTATAAACCTTTAAAAAATTCCCCTTATCGCCCTTATTACATTAAAGCAGTCCTTAAATCAATCTGGGTTCTTGGAATTAAAGAAAAGGGAAGAAGTTCTTTCTGGAAATTCATATTTGAATTTTTAATAAAATCTCCTAAAAAACTCCCTCTTGCTTTTACTTTTGCAATTTATGGCTATCATTTCAGAAGGGTTTTTAAAAATAAATATAATTCTTAGATTTTAAAAGAAACTGATTTGACAATTTTTTTTAAAAAAGGTAATATTTAATTAAATAAATGTTAGGAGGTTATATGTCATTTCTTTTGGTTTTATTAGTAATTTTAGTTTTGCTTATCCTTTATATTATTGGAATTTATAATGGTCTCATTAAATTAAGGGTTCAAGTGGAAAATGCTTGGTCACAAATTGATGTTCAATTAAAAAGAAGGCATGATTTAATTCCAAATTTAATTGAAGCAGTTAAAGGTTATATGAAGTATGAACAAGAGACATTGACAAAAGTACTGGAAGCAAGGGCAAAGGCAGTTTCAGTCACTTCTGTGCCTGATAAAGCAAAAGCAGAAGGAGAGCTTACAGGTGCTTTAAAATCCCTTTTTGCACTTTTTGAAAACTATCCTGATTTAAAAGCAAATCAAAATGTTTTGGCATTGCAAGAAGAACTTACAACAACAGAAAATCAAATTGCTTTTTCAAGACAACACTACAATGATTCAGTAATGTTTTATAATACAAAAATACAGGTTTTTCCATCAAATATAATTGCAAATATTTTTCAGTTTACAAAGAAAGATTTCTTTGAGGTACCAGAAGAAGAAAAGGCAGTCCCAAAGGTTGATTTGAAAATTTAGGATGAAGATTGATTTTTTTGAGCAACAAAGGAGAAATAAGAAAAAGACAATTTTTTTAATTTTTCTTTTCATAATTTTAATCACAATTTTAGGTTTTGGCTTTGATTTACTTTATTTAGATGCAAAATTTCCAATTTTAACTTTAATTGCTTTTCTATTTGCTTCAATCCAATCACTTATTTCTTATTATAATGGAGATAAAATAGTCCTTTTTTCTCTTTCTGCAAGGAAACCAAAGCCAGAGATTTTAAAAGAAAAGCAATTTTTAAATATTTTGCAAGAGATGTCAATTGCCTCTGGTATACCAGTTCCAAAAGGATATATCATAGAAGAAACATCACCAAATGCCTTTGCAACAGGGAGGGATGAGGCACATTCTTCTGTTGCTGTAACAACAGGGCTTTTGGATACAATGTCAAGGGAAGAACTACAAGGTGTCATTGCTCATGAAGTTGGGCATATTAAAAACAGAGATATTTTGACAATGACAATTGTCTCTGCCCTCTTTGGAGTTATTGTTTTGTTATCAGATTGGGGGAGAAGGTATCTTTTTTATGGGGGTTCAATTAGAGGAAAAAAGAGGGGGAAAGGTAGTGGCATTTTAATTATAATTGTTTTAATTTTAATAATAATATCTCCAATAATTGCACGCCTCATAGCAATGGCTATATCAAGAGCAAGGGAATATATGGCAGATGCCGCCTCAGCCCAGTTTACAAGAAATCCTCTTGCATTGGCTTCTGCTCTGGAAAAGATCGCAAATCATTATGACAAAACTGTAGATAAGGCAACAAAAGGAACTGCTCATCTTTTTATTGCTGATCCTTTAAATAGGGCAGTAAACAAAAAAGAAGGAAAGCTTTTTGATCTTTTTTCAACCCATCCACCAATTTGGAATAGAATTAGAATATTAAAACAAATGGCAAATATTTATGAATCTAAACCTTAAGTTTTGCAAAATGAAAAGTAAATTTTAAGGAGAAAATAAGCTATATTATTGGAATCTAAACATTTAGGTTTTACAAGTTTGACCTATCACTTTTTTGTGGTATAATAGAGGCGAAAGGAGGTTATATGAAAACTTTAATTTGGGTTTTATTCTTTTTAGGTGTCCTTTCCTTGCTCATTGGTGTTATCCTTGTTCTTGCAAAGACATATTTTATCCTTTCTCCTCAAGGCTACTGGCGTGGTGCTGTTGCATTTTGGCTTATTTCTTTGACCTTGCATTTCTTAACAGGTGGTTGTTGCCATACTCACAAGGAGGAAGAAAAAAAGGAATAATTTAGATTTTTTTGAAACTTTTATTTAAAAAAATTATCTTTTAAATGAGATGGGAATTTTGTGCAAAAATTAATTTAAGATTTTGGTATTAAAAATAAGGGATTGAAATTATAAATTTTGTGCCTTTTGGATGGTTTTCTTCAAAAGTTATTTTTCCTTTGTGATCTCTTATTATCCTATCAACTATGGATAAACCCATCCCAGATCCCCTTCCCTTAGTTGAGACATATGGTTTGAAAATATTTTCTTTTATTTTTTCTGGAATGCCAGGACCTTCATCAATTACATAAATCAATAAATTATTTTCTTTTATCTCTGCTTTTAATAAAACTCTTCCTTCAAATTTCATTGCTTCCGATGCATTGTCAATTAAATTTACCAATGCTCTCCTTAAAAGTTCTTTATCTGCTTCAATTTCTGGAAAATCTTCTTTTATTTCCACTTCCATTTTTAATTTTGGATGAAGGTTATCATAAATCTCTTTTAATTGATAAAATAAATCTTTCAAATCTATTTTTCTTGGCTGAGGGAGAGGCATCCTTGCATATTGAGAAAATGAATCAACCATAATTTTTAAATGATTTACTTCATCCAAAATTGTATTGATTGAAGAAAGCAATTCTTCCCTTTCAAAATTTTCTTTCTCTATTCTGTTTTTTATGTGTTCTGAAAAAAGCTGGATTGGGGTCAAAGGATTTTTGATTTCATGGGCAATTTTTTGTGCTGCTTCTTTCCAGGTGCCAATTCTTTGTGCCCTTATAAATTCTGTTACATCTTCAAAGATCAAAAGAAAACTATTTGGAGAAAAAGGAATAAAACTTGCAGAAAGGCAGAAAGTATTTGCTTTTATTTCAAAAATTTGAGAAGAATATTTATTATTTTTTAAAGATTCTTTAAGCCATAAAGAAATGGGCAAAAATTCCTCCTCTAATTTTTTAAAGAGGTTTTCCTCTTCTTCTTTTATATCTAATAATTCTTTTCCTCTTTTATTTATAGTTAATATAGATCCATCCATTCTAACATTTAATACACCTAAGGTAAGGTTTTCAACCAATGTCTTCAAATATTCCCTTTCTTCTGCCAGCAAAGTTCTATAATTTTTAAGTTCCTGAACCATAAAGTTGAAATATTTAAATAACAAATCCCATTCTTCCATATTTGTTGCCGGAAGTTTTATATCCAAATTACCTTTTGCTACTTCCCTTGTTCCTTCAAGGACTTGGGATAAGGGGGATGTAAAATACCTTGAAAGATAAGCACCTAACCAGATCCCTGCAAAAGCAACTGATAAAGTTAATAAAAGAAAAATCAAAATTCTTGTTAAATCTAAATTCTTTTTTTGATAAGAAATTTCTTTTAACCTTTGAGAACCAAGCAAAAATTTTTCCCTTCCTTCACCAATTTCTTCAGGATAAACCTTTCCTACAATAATTTCATAATTAACATTTTCTTTTGATAAAAGGGTTCCAACCCTTAAAATCCATTTTCCACTTTCTTTTTTCCAGAGGAAACTATTTCCTTTTTCTTTTATTTCATTTAAAAAATCAGAAGAACAAGTATCTATTTTTTTTATTGCTTTGCAATTTATTGAAAAAACAAAATCTTTTCCTTGATAAATTTGAAAAAAACTTATATTTCCCTCCGAACAATACTTTTGTCCTTCTTTAAACCAAATCTTTTCATTGCTTTTTAAAAAGAAAGAAGAGAGTTTTTTTGAAAAATTTAGAAGTTCTTCAATTTCTTTTTTATCCCAATCTTCAATAATATTTTCTATACTTGAAAAAATTTGAGGAAGATCTTCTGGAATTTGATTTGCTTGAACTATTAAATCCATTGCAAAGATAAATAAAAATATAATAGGTATTAAAACAAGAGCCATAAGGGATAAAACGAGCTTTGTTCTTAATCTAAAACCTAATTGTTTTTCCTTTCTTTCAAGAATAAGTTTTATAAATTGCCTTATAATTATGAAAAGAAGAATAATTATAAATAATATATTTAAATACCATAAAAATAAAAGAAATGTTTGGTTTTTAGTAAAAAATTTTTCAAAACCTTCTTTTCTAAGTATAAAAATATAAGCAAAAATGAAGGACAAAGAAAGAAGGGCTAATAAAACCCCTAATATTTTTAGATTTTTCTTTTTCTCATTCATTGACCTTAAAAATAGCAGAAGTTATTTCGGGTACTGAAAGGCTGGAAGGAAAAATTAACCATTTTGTTTTTGACAAAAGATGAACTTTCATAGAAAGGTAAACTTCTTCTCCCTTTGCTTCTTCTGGAACCTCAAATAATGAAAGGTTTTGAAAAGAAGACATCAAACGGGCTGTTTCACTCCAGGAATGGACATATTTTGTATCAAACAATTGATCATCCTTTCTAAAATTCAACCTGTATTCTATTTTAACTGGATCATATTTACAGGTAATTGTTACTTTTGTTTTTATCCATACTTTATCTTTTATTTTTCTCTTTGTTTCCAATGAAAAATAATAGGTAAAGGTTAAGGGTAAACCACTTCTTACTCTTTCAAGAATTTCAGTTGGAAAAGAATCAGCCAATTCTAATGAAACCATAACAAGTGAATTTTTTACATAGGTTGAAAATTTTCGAACAAAGGGCTCGCTCCCAAGTAAATTTAAAGAAAAAACAAAAATTAAAAGAAAAATCTTTAAAATTTTCATCATTTTATTATACCTTAAAAGTAAGATTTTATTAAAAATTGTGAAAAATAAATAAAAATAAATTATAATATAGATATGTTAGATGATAAAAATGTTTTGCTCAAGTTTAAAGAAATTTTGTATACTTGCCTTGAAGAACTAAAAGCCACAAAAGCTGCTTTTTATCTTTTAGCCCCCGATGGGAAATTTTATTTAAAAGCAAGTTATGGTTTTACAAAAAGAGATATTGTTCCAGAAGTCCATGAAAGAACATCACCAATTGTTGAAGCATTATATCTTGAAAGAAAGCCTTTTTATTTTAATAGTTTATCAGAGGCAGGGGATATAAAATCCTATCTTATTGAATCAAATACTACAAGGATTTTAATTTCCCCAATTTATCTGGAAAGAATAACTGGTTTTTTAGATATCAGGGATAAAGCAGCAAAAGAGCCCTTTTATGATCAAGATTTGACAATTGCTGATGGAATTGCTTTAAGGTTTGCTTCCTATCTTTCAACATTTCAAACAAAAAAACAAGTTCCTCAACCAATTTCTTTGAATGAAATTAAACCAACAGAAGAAATAAAAACCTATGAGACAATTTATAGCAAAGTTCAAGCAATAAAAACATCTCCTGATCCTTTAATTCTAAAACCAGTGCAAGAGCCACCTCCGCAATTTCTAAATTCTTTATATAAATCAATTGACTTGCTTTTATATTTGGAGGATTTTGCATCTTTAATAATAAATTTTTACACAATAAAGGGCTCTTATATTGTAGTAGGTGGAAGATTTTCCTTATCTGAGGAGATAATAAGCAGAGTAAATCAAGAAGGAAAGAATTTAATTTTACAAAAAATAAAGACAGAAATTGGAAATGGCTTTTATGTTAACAAACACTTCCCTTTAGGTGAAAAACCCTTTGAAGGAAAAATTTTTAGAGCATTTCAACACATAATTTGTCTAAGGCAGGAGTATCAAATTTTATTAAATTATTTTTCAACAAAACCCTTTGGTAAAGAAGATTTACAAAACCTTTCTCCCTTTGTCACAGTTATAAAATCATATCTTACTACTGAAATTGAAAATTTTTTAATAAATAAAACTTATAAAGCACTTTTACGAAAATTTTTACAACCAGGGTTAGAGGATTACTCTTCATTAATCAAACATTCCTTTGTTGTTTCAGAAATAGCAAGGGAATTTTGTAAAACTTTGCAGCTGGATCCAGTTGAAGTGGAAAGGATATCCTTAGGAGGACTTCTACACGATATAGGTATGAGGGAATTGGATTATAAAAATTTATATCACAAGAAAAAGCTTCAAGATGATGAGCTTCGCCTCTTGCAACAACATCCAAAAATTGGAGCCTATTTAATTCAAAATGTTCCTTTACCATATGAAGTTTATACTCTGGTACTTTACCATCATGAAAGATGGGATGGAAGCGGTTATCCTTCTCAACTAATAGGTGAAGATATTCCCTTAGGATCCAGGATAATCCATATAATTGAAGCATATGATGCTATGACTTCCAAGAGCTCTTACAGGCCTGTAATTGACCCAACCCAGGCACTTGAAACATTGAAAAGTAAAGCAGGCATTCAATTCGATCCATTACTCATTGGAAAATTTGTGCCCTTTATCCAAACCTTTGAACATGGAAAAGCTGCTCATTAAAAACAAAAAAGCATATTTTGATTTTTTTATAATAGAGACCTATGAATGTGGAATTGAATTAAAAGGTGCAGAAGTTAAATCTATTGTGGAAGGAAGGGCATCAATAAAAGAGTCATGGATAAAGTTTAAAAATGGAGAAGCCTTTGTAGTTGATATGAACATTTCCCCTTATCCCTTTGCCTGCTCCTTTAAAGAAGATCCATTAAGAGAAAGGAAGCTATTGCTCCATAAGAAGGAAATAATAAAAATTTCAACAAAGATAAAGGAAAAAGGTTTGACAGTCATACCTTTAAAGGTCTATTTAAAAAATAATAAAATAAAATTGGAAATTGGAATTGTAAAGGCAAAAAAATTATATGATAAGAGAGAAGAAATAAAAAAGAGAGAAGAAAAAAAGCAAATAAAAAAGAACAACTATAATTATTGATATAAATAAAACAAAGCTTCTAATTTTTTACGTTTTTGACCTAAAAAATATAATTTAAAGTAAAATATGGGCAGAAAAAATCATTCTTTTTTATTATAATAAAAGCCTCATAAAAAGTATAAATATTGGTTGTATTTTAAAAAGATAAGGGCAATTCATGAATTGCCCCTACTGTTCTATTTCGGGCAGGGACAAGCCCCGTCCCTATAAATTGCCACAATAATTCAAATAAAACGGACACGCAAAACGAACTGCTGCTCTACTGCTCTTCTTTATTTAATTTTCAACTGCATTTTTCGGGTTAGTTATTTCACAAAATTTCAAATTTTATGACTTTTTCATAAAACAAACTACTTCTATGTGATATGTCTGGGGAAACATATCCACTAACTTAACATATTCTATTGAATAAAAATTTTTTAATACTTTTAAATCTCTTGCAAAGGTTGAAGGGTCACAAGAAATATAAATTAAAAATTCTGGCATAAAGGACAAAATTTTCTCAATTGCCCCTTTTGATAACCCTTCCCTTGGTGGATCTATTAAAATTAAATCAATTTTTTCCTTCAAATCAATTTCTTCAAAATTTTTATTTATTAAATTTAAATTTTCAATCCCAATTTCTTCTTTGTTTTTTAAAAGCAAATAAAAATTTGATTTTGAATTTTCAACAGCAAAGACATTTTTATAATTTAAACCCAAAGGAATAGAAAAATTTCCAACACCTGAATAAGCATCCAAAATTTTTAAGTCCTTATATTCTTTTAAATAATTCAAAATTTCTTTAATAAGTAATTTATTCACCTCTTCATTTATTTGCATAAAAGAAAAAGGGGAATGGAACAAAGAATAATTTTCAAAATCCCTTTTTATTAAATATTTACCAAAACCTTTCTTTGGTTTAATCCATAAACCTTTAATCCCAATATTTTTCAAGTCTCTCCAGAGTTTTAAAAAATTTCCTTCCCTTGTTTCAATCCTTCCAATAATTGATTTTGAAAAGTAAAGGGCTAAATTTTTCACATCAAATAACTTTAAATCATTTTTATAAACTCTTTTTAGAAAAAGTTCTAAGGGCTTTGAAAGAATAGGGCATTCATCAATTTCTATCAATTCATTTGAATTTCTTTTAAAAAAACAAAGTTTTCCCTTTTCATTTATTTCAAATTGAACCTTTGACCTATAGCCATATTCCTTTGAATAAATTGGACTTTCAAATTTTACTTCTAATTTTCCGATTTTTTTTAAAATTTCCTTTAAAATTTTTTCCTTTTCGATTAATTGTTGATTATAATCTAAATTTTGGAAGTTGCAGCCACCACAATTTAAAAAATACTTGCATTTTGGTTTAACTCTAAATTCAGAAGATTTTATAACCTTTTTTAAAACTCCAAAATTTACACCTTTCCTTTTAAAATCTGTATTAAAATCAATTTCTTCTTCTGGTAATGCACCTGATATAAGAAAAACTTCTTTCCCTTTTTTAACTACTCCATACCCACCATAGGCAAGGGATAATACAAACCCTTCCATTAATCTTTAAACAGAGATAACTTCTTTTACTTCTGGTATCCTTTGTTTTAACCTTTCTTCTACAAAGCCAACAAGGGTCATTAAAGCCATAGGGCAGGCCCCACAAGCTCCTTGAAGCTTAACTTGAACAACCCCATCTTCAACAGATATAAGCTCTGCATCCCCTCCATCCATTTGAAGGGCAGGCCTTATATCTTCATCTAAGACCTTTTGAACCTTTGCAAAAATATCGCTCATTCAAACCTCCAATTTTATTTAGATATATAACAAAAATAAAAACCTTAAAATTTCTAAGATTATTTAAATTTTTCCCTTGCCATTTTTAAACCATAATTTTTAAGTGTTTCAACAGCAGAAGGCAAAGAATTGTAAATTGTAAGATAAATTTCTTCTTCATTTTCTATCCCTTCCATTTTTTCAGTTGGAAAATGCTTTAAAATTTCCGGATTGACAAAAGAATATATAATAGTAAAAGCCATTTGTACATTGTAAATTTCATCATTTGGTTCCTCTTTCAAATTTTCATCCTTTGTATTAATATGCCAAATTTCAAGGTTTAAAAACAAAGCTTCTATAAAGCCAGCACACCATTCCTCTAATTCATATAAAAGCTCCTTTGTTGGATTTTCAATTTCATATGGGAAAGATAATTCATCCTTATGAAAAGCAGAGAGATATGAGTTATATGAATCAAAAAGATTAGAAAGTAAAAGATTTGCTTGTCTGTCGCTCTTAAAAAGTGGGATAGGACCATCAAAAATAATAGGCATCCATTCACTTGGCACAACTATTACAGGGGTTATGGCAATGCCAAAAAAGAATCCTTCAAGAGCAGGGAGAGTAAAGGTATTTTCTTTATCTTCTGCAAGATCTAAAAACTCTTCAAGGAGCTTTTTCTGTCTTAAACTTAAAACTTCTTTCACTTTATATTCCATATTTTATAAAATATTAAAATTTCTTTAAGTTTTCTTCAATTTTCTTTAAACTATCAATATCTGCTGGCTCTTTTTTTTCTCTTACTGGAAGCTTTAATCCTTTTTCAAAGATTTCTTTTGCCTTATCTTTTTGTTTTAAATCTAAATATAATTCACCTAAAAATAAATAATTCATTGGTTCTTCTGGTCCAAGTTCTACTGCCATTTTTAAATGTTTTAATGCCTCTTCCTTTGAAACCCAACCAGTAATTAATGGAATTTTTGGTGTCTGGTGGTGAAGTCGGCCTAAAACCCTATGGGGTCCTCCATCTTCTAATTTTTCATTTAAAATTAAAGCAACAGAAGCAGAAAACCATATCTTTTTGGCAGCTCCTTCCTTTGCTGCCTTAAATTTTCCATAAAGCAAAGCCCATTGACCCCAACAAGCACTGTCCCAAAAGAAAAACTCTGAAATACCTTTTATGTCTTTTGCTTTTTTTGCTACTTCCTCAGGTTCCTTTAACTTTTCAATTTTTATCTTATCCATCAACATTTTTTTGCTTTCCTCCGCAATTTCCTTTGCTTCTGCAAAGACCTCTTTTGCTTTTTCACTTGATAAGCCAGTGTAAGAACCTTTAAAATAAGAGATTTTTAACAAATTTGCTCTAATTAAGAAGGATTCTGGATTTTCTTTTAAAGCATTTTTATAATGAACCATTTCTTCATCCAAGACTTCTGACAAACTCTTCCCTTCCTTTTTCTGGATGAAAAAATACTCTTCATCTAAAATTGAAAGGGACAAAAAAAATAATAATAATATCATATCTCCTCCAAAATTATTATAATTGAAAATTAATGATATTTCAATTTAAAATTTTTATTGTTCTATTTGCTTTTATTTTTAAAAAGTAGTAAAATAATATGATATGGAATTGAATAGCTTTGAAGTTCCAGTATTTGGGCAAATAATTCGCTTTAAAAGCGATAAAAATATGGACTTTCTTCAAGCTTTAGTTGAAAAATTTCAAAGAAGACTTGAAGAAATTCAAAAGGTTTCCCCAACTGTTGATCCAATTAAAATATTGGTTCTTCTTTCTTTAAACCTTTTGGATGAGTTTGAAGATTTTAAAAAAAAACAGGAAGGTGAAAAAAAGCTTATTGAGGAAAAAATTTCTGAAATTTTGGCAAAGATTTCCCAGAATCTGGGAGATAAAAATGGATAAATTTTTAAATTTTATTGAAGATATTAAAAACTTCCCCTGCTTGGTGCGTAGGGAGCTAATGTTTCCTGAGCCAACACTTCTTTTTTGGGAACCTTTGTGGAAAGAAGTTTACGGTGCTTCTTTTTTAAAGAAGCTAATGGGCTTCCCCGAGGTACCCACCTGGTTAAGCCAGGTTCAGAGAAAAGGCCCCTGCGGCCAAAGCGGGGGAATTTCTACACTCCTCAATTAGCCTTTTCACCTCCTTGAATTGTTATAAGGAGGGTATTATGTTGAATTTTTTTTACATTATTTTAAGTTTTGTTATTGGTTTCTTACTTTCTTTAATAATTTTTTATCTATTTTCAAAATTTTACTCAAAAGGATTAATTAATAAAGCAAAAGCAGAAGCTCAAAATATTATAGAAAAGGCAGATAAAGAAGCAAAAGAAAAAGCAAGGGAAGCTGCAATTTCTGCCAAGGAAAAGTATATGCAGATGAGGAATGAGTTTGAAAGGAGTTCAAGGGAACAAAAAAAAGAATTCCAACAATGGGAGAGGCGTCTTCAACAAAGAGAAGCAAAGTTAGATGGAAGGCAACAACATTTAGATAAATTAGAAATTGATTTAAAAGATAAAGAAGCACAAATCCAGCATAAACAAAAGGAATTTGAAGAAAAAATAAAAGAAGCAGAAAAATTAGTACTTGAGCAAAAGCAAAAGTTGGAACAAATTGCAGGACTTTCTTCAGAAGAAGCAAAGAAGGAATTAATTAAAAATATTGAGCAAGAAGCAAGGATTGAGGTAGCAAATTTAATAAAGAAAATAGAAGAAGAAGCAAAAGAGCAGGGAGAACAAAGGGCAAAATATTATCTGGCAAATGTAATTCAAAAGATTGCTTCTGAATATGTAACAGAAAATACAGTGACCGTTGTTGATTTGCCTTCTGATGAAATGAAAGGAAGGATAATTGGAAGGGATGGAAGAAATATTCGTTCCCTTGAAATGGTATGTGGTGTTGATTTGATTGTTGATGACACCCCAGGTGCTGTCACAATTTCTTCCTTTGATCCACTGCGAAGAGAAATTGCAAGTATGGCTCTCAAAAAACTCATTGCGGACGGAAGAATACATCCTGCAAGGATTGAAGAAGTTGTTGAAAAATGCAAAGAAGAATTTGAAAATAAGATTCTTGAAGAAGGTGAAGCAGCTGCCTTATCAGTTGGAATACCTGATTTACATATTGAAATACTGAGACATTTAGGAAAACTTAAATATAGAACTTCTTATGGTCAAAATGTTTTAGCCCATTCAAAGGAAGTTGCAAATTTGGCTGAAAGGATTGCAATTGAATTAAAAGCAAATGCAGATATTGCAAAAAGGGCAGGGCTTTTGCATGATATAGGGAAAGCATTAGATAAAGAACATGAAGGAACTCATATCCAATTGGGTGTAGAATTTTTAAGAAAATATGGCGAATCAGAAGCAGTTATCCATTCTATGGAATGCCATCATGGTGATGTGGAACCAAAAATGCTTGAAGCAGTCATAGTAAATATTGCTGATGCTTTATCTGCTGCAAGACCTGGAGCAAGAAGGGATGTACTTGAGTCCTATGTAAGACGGCTTGAAAAATTGGAAGAAATTGCTAAAGGTTTTGAAGGTGTAAATAAGGCATATGCTGTCCAAGCAGGAAGAGAATTGAGAATAATTGTTGAAAGTCAAAAAGTAAGAGATGAGGAAGCCTTCTGGATGGCAAAGGATATTGCAAGAAAAATAGAAGAAGAAGTTCAATATCCTGGACAGATAAAGGTAACTGTTATAAGAGAGTTGAGAGCAATTGATTATGCAAAATAAGATAAATTTTTTGGCAATTGGAGATGTAGTAGGAAGACCTGGAAGAAATGCTTTAAAAAAATATCTTTTTGATTTAAAAAAAAGTTTAGATTTAGATTTTGTTATTGCAAATATTGAAAATGCTTCAGGGGGTTTTGGTCCTTCTCCTTCAACAATGGAAGAACTTCTGGCTCTTCCAATAAATGTTTTTACAACAGGTAGTCATATATGGGATAAAAAAGAGTTTGTGGCAAGTTTGGAACTTTATCCAATGGTTTTAAGACCAGCAAATTATCCAGAAGGAAACCCTGGGAAAGGCATTATCATACAAGAAATTAAAGGTACAAAAATTGTGGTAGTACAGTTGCAAGGGCGTACCTTTATGGAATCCATAGATTGTCCCTTTAAAAAATTTTTATCATTAAAAAAAGAATTTCCAGAAAATTCCCTCATTATAATTGATTTTCATGGGGAAGCAACATCAGAAAAAAATGCCTTTGCCCATTTTGTAGATGGTCAGGTAAATCTAGTTTTTGGCACCCATACTCATATTCCTACAAGAGATGAAAGAATTTTAAAAAAGGGAACAGTTTTTATAACAGATGTTGGGATGACTGGAAATTATGATTCTGTAATTGGTTTTGATAAGGATATTATTATTTCAAGGTTTTTAAAACAAACACCTGTAAAATTTGAAGTTGCAAAAGGTGAAGGACATATATCTGCTCTTTTTGTTTCCTTTTCAATTCTTGATTTGAAACCCCTTGAATTAAAATTTATCTTTGAGCCACCTTTGAGAAATAATTAATTTTTTCAAAATTGAATAAGATAAATAATAGGAGAATATAAATATAAAGGGTGAAAGAATGAGCCAACCAAGAAGTGCAAAAAATATTACCTTACCAAGTTTCAAAATAAATAGTTTTATACTTAAATTAAATATTTCCTTTATTTCAAAATAATTCAATGAAATTGTTTTTTCTTTAAGTAAAAATTCACCTAATTTAAGATATGGTATAAATAGTCCTATTTGAAGGGGGAAGACAAGGAAATTTACAATTTGTAAAATTGGCTGGTTTAATCTTAAAATAATACCTGCTATTGTGCAAAAGAGTGTTGATATACAAAAAGGTATTGTTCCAAAAACCAAACCAATTGAAATGGTTAAAGCAATTTTTTTTGGTGTAAAACCTTGAAGGAAGGCAGATTTTATTTCAAAAATTAACTTTTTATACATTTAATATTATATAAATTCCAAAGATTGCAATGATTGTTCCAATAATTCTCAAAAAACCAATTTCCTCTTTTTCAAAAATTTTATCCAGAGGAATCAAAAATATAGGAGAAAGGGATAAAAGGGTTGCTGCAATTCCTGTATTTGAATATTTTATTGCAATTTGGGAAAACCAGACACCAAGGTAGGGACCAATAATAGAACCAAAAAGAAGAAAAATAAAGCCATAATTTTTTTTATTTTTTGTTTCAAAATTTTTTAATTTTATTAAAGGATTTAAAGTTAAAGTAAAAAAGAAAGCAAAGAAAATTCTTATAAAAGAAGCAAGTAATGTATCTATACCTGATAATAATCCTTTCTTTGCTAAAATAAGCCCAAGAGATTGCATAACTGCAGCCAAAAAACTAAATAAAAAACCAAAGAAAACAATTTTTTTTTCATTTTTTTTGCTAATCAAAGAAATAGATACACCAAAAATAACTAAAAATATTCCTGAAGCAGCAATAAAACTTATTTTTTCTTTTAAAAATATAAAAGAAAGCAAAAGGGTTATTAGAGGAGAAGAGGTAAAAATTAACATAGTAAGTTGTGGTCCTATTAAAAGAAAACTTTTAAATAAAAAAAGATCTCCTAAGGCAAGCCCTATAATTCCACTCAAGGAAAGATAAAATACTTCTGCAAAACTAAAAGTAAATTTATTTTTTAATAAAATTAAGGTTATTAAAAAATATATATTTGCTAAGAAAAGTCTTAATAGATTTACCTTTAATATACCTAAATATTTAGATGCTTTTGTAAAAAAAATTGCTGTAAAGGACCACAAAAAGGAGGCACTAATTGCAAAAATTTCGCCTTTTATTATGATTCCTCTTCTTCTTTTTCCTTTTTATGCTGGGCAATTATTTTTTCTTGCAGGTGCTTTGGAACCTCTTCATAAAAGGCAAATTCCATTGAAAAGGATGCCCTTCCTTGTGTCTTTGATCTTAAATCAGAGGAATATGTAAGCATTTCTGCTAAGGGAACTTGTGCTTTAATTATTCTTATATCTCCTTCCATATCCATTCCCAAGACCCTTCCCCTTCTGCCGTTTAAATCCCCCATAATATCTCCCATAAACTCTTCTGGAGTATATATTTCAACATTATAAATTGGCTCCAAAATTGTAAGACCTGCTTTTTTAGCAGCTTCTTTAAAAGCCATAGAACCAGCAATTTTAAATGCCATATCAGAAGAATCAACAGGATGTTCCTTTCCATCCAAAAGGGTTACTTTAAAATCCACAACAGGGAAGCCAGCTAAAATGCCTTTTAATGCAGCATCTTGAATTCCTTTATCAACAGATGGTCTAAAGTTTTGGGAAATTGCACCTCCAAAAATTTTATCTATAAATTCATATCCCCCTCCCCTAATATTTGGCTCTACCTGAATCATACATTCTGCAAATTGACCATGCCCACCTGTTTGTTTTTTATGCCTATATGTTGTTTGAGCAGTTCTTAAAATTGTTTCCTTGTAAGGTACTTTTGGAAGCTTTAAATTAACTGATACACCATATTTATTTTTTAACTTGTTTCCAATAATTTCAATGTGAAGTTGACCTGCTCCTGATATAACCAATTCTTTTGTCTGTGGATCTCTTGACGCTTTTACTAATGGTTCTTCCTCCATTATTTTTTGTAAAGCATTTGATATTTTATCTTCATCACCTTTACTTTTTGGCTCAATTGCAAAAGAAATTGAGGGCTCACCTATCTTCAAAGGATCATATAAAATTTGGTTTGCTTTATCACATAGTGTATCAAAGGTTTTTGTTTCTTTAAGTTTTGTAACAGCAGCAATATCCCCTGCATAGATTTCAGAAAGGGGGCTTAAATTTTTGCCCATTATAGAATTTAAACTTCCAAACCTTTCCAAGACATCCCTTGTAGAATTTAAATAGGTATCATCTGATTTAAAAGTTCCAGTAATTACTTTAAATATAGTTATCTTTCCAGCAAAGATATCTGAAATTGTTTTAAATACATAAGCAGAAGGAGGTGATTTTTCATTTGATTCAAAGGCTATTGGTTCTTTTGATAAAGGGTTTTTACCTTCCCATTTCCTTAAGTCAGGTGAAGGACAGATTTGCAAAAAGCTTTCAAGTAATGTTTGAATCCCTACAAATTGGATAGCAGAAGTAAAAAAAACAGGGAAGATTTCTCTTTTTAAAAAACTTGCTTTTAAACCTGAAATCAGTTCTTTTTCTTCAAGTGTTCCCTCCTCAAAAAATTTTTCCATTAACTTTTCATCACCTTCTGCTACTTTTTCTATTAACTCTTCTCTTGTTTTTTCAATTGCTCCTTTCAAATTTTCAGGTATGCTTTCAATTTTTGCCTGGGGATTTTGATTTTCATTATAGTAAGCTTTTAAGTCAAGTATGTTAACAACACCTTTAAAATTTGCTTCCTTGCCTATTGGATATGTTAAGGGTATTACTTTATTTCCATATTTATTTTTAAGTTGTTCTAATACTTTCAAAGGATCTGAATTTTCTTTGTCCAGTTTATTAATAATAAATAAAAGTGGCACATTAAAAGTGGAAGAAATTTTAAAAATTTTATCTGTTTGAATTTCAATTCCTTGAACTCCATTTACAAAAAGGGCAACTGTATCAGAACATTTTATCCCAGGCATAGTTTCTGAAATAAACATTCCAAAACCTGGAGTATCAAAAAAGTTAATCTTTGTATCTTTATAATCAATCCAAGCAAGGGAAAGATATATGGATATCTTTCTTGCTTGCTCTTCTTCATCAAAGTCAGTTATAGTATTACCATCTTCAACTCTAAGAAAGCGGTTCACAGCTCCTGACAGATAAAGTAATGCAGAAAGCAGCGTTGTTTTACCAGTATCATTATGTCCTGCGAAACAAATATTTCGCAATTTCTCAGGCACATATCTCTTCATTTAAAACCTCCTAAAAATATAAAGAAATATTATAACATAATAATTTTTATTTTTAAAATACCAAAGATTATTATTTAAGAAATTGATAAAAATAAATATAATCTTCTTATTTTCCTTATTTTAAAATGTTTTTAAAGGAGGTACCCTTTGAAAAGTTAAATATCACTTGACAAAGGGGGGGAAATGTCTTATACTATACAATGAAATACTAAATTTTAAGGAGGTTATATGAACAAAACCGAATTAGTACAAAAACTTTCAAAGACAACCGGCTTAAGCCAAGTTAAAGCATTAGAAGTAGTAGATGCTTTATTTGATTGCAGGCCTGGAAAGGGAATTATTGCAACTGAATTGGACAAAGGAAAAAAGGTTTCAATCCCTGGATTTGGAACCTTTATGTCAAGACACAGAAAAGCCAGAAAAGGAAGAAATCCTCAGACCGGCAAGCCAATTCAAATTCCTGCTAAGAAGTATCCTGTTTTCAAAGCTGGAAAAACATTGAAATCAAGAGTGGCAAAGTAGTTCAAAAACCTATTTTTGCTTTTTGAGACCGCTCTTTTTTAAGGAGCGGTTTTTTTTATAAAAAATTTATAGGATCTAAATCAAGGTAAATATTTTTTTTAATCAAAAAAGGTTTTAAATTATTTAAAAAATTATGAAGTTTTTTTCTGCTATTTGAACGAAAAAGAAATTGGAATCTATATTCATTCTTTAATTTTTTATGTGGTGCTGGGTATGGTCCCTTTATGTTTACTTCATATTTATTTAAATTTTTAATAAAATCTCTTAACTCTTTTGAAAGATTTATTGCCTTTGAAAAATTCTTGCTATGTATAGTAAGGAGTGCCATTGAGGAAAAAGGTGGATAGTTAAAAATTTTTCTGTAATGGATTTCTTTTTTATAGAATTCTTCAAAATCTTGATTTAAGGATAATTTAATTGCATAGTGGTTTGGGTTTTCTGTTTGTATAAAGACCTCTCCTTTTTCTTCTCCCCTGCCTGCTCTTCCTGCTACCTGTACAATTAAACTAAACAATTTTTCTGGTCCCCTGAAATCTGGAAATTTTAAAAGGAAATCAGCATTTAAAATCCCAATAAAAGTAACATTGGGAAAATGATGACCTTTGGCAACTAATTGTGTTCCAACTAAAACTTTAGTTTTTCCCAATTCAAAGTTAAATAATAAACTTTTTAACTCTTCTCTTTTGGATAATGTATCTCTGTCCAATATCCCAATCTCTATATCTGGCAAATAGTTCTTTAAAACTTCTGCAACTTTTTCAGTAGCAATACCAATTGATTCCAAAATTTTTCCTGAACAATTTGGACAGGTATCTGGAATCTCTTTTTCAACATTGCACCAATGGCAGATTAATTTATTTTTCCTCCTATGAACAGTAAAGCTTAAACTACAGTTTGGACAAAAGAAATAATAACCACAAACCCTGCAGAGCATTATTGGAGCATAGCCCCTTCTTGGTATCAAAAGAATTGCCTGATTACCTTTTTCTATATTTTTTTTCAAGTTTTCTATTAAAGGTTTGGTAAATAAAATCCATCCATGTTCATGGTGCAAAATTTCTGCTTCTTTTGTATTTATTATATTTATTATAGGAAGTGGCTTTTCTTTTACCCTTTCTTTTAAAAGAAGCAATGTATATTTTCCTTTTTCACAATTTGCCATTGATTCAATTGATGGAGTTGCAGAAGCTAAAAGTACAACTGAATTTTCAATTGAGCCCCTCAATATAGCAATGTCTCTTCCATTATATCTTGGCATATCTTCTTGTTTGTATGAAGTATCTTGTTCTTCATCTACAATGATTAATTTTAGTTTTTCAAGGGGAAGAAAAAGAGCTGACCTTGTTCCAACCACCAAATCCATCTCTCCATTTTTTGCTTTAAAAAAAACTTCATTTCTCTCATTTTCACTCAAGTTTGAATGATAAATTGCAACCCTTCCTTTCCATAGATTTATTGCCCTTGTTGCAAGAAAAGGAGTTAAAGAAATTTCTGGCACAAGGATTAAAACTTTTCCACCATTGTTAATTACATAGTCAGAGAGGTGCAGATAAATTTCACTCTTCCCAGAAGCAGTTACTCCATAAAGCAAAAAGGTTTTGAATTTATTTTCAAGCAGTGTTTTTTTTATCGTTTCATATATCTGCTTTTGTTTTTCTGTTAAATCAAAAAGGGGTTCTTCCTTTTTTTCTTCAATCCAGTGTTTTATTGGGAAAAAATATTTTTCTTTGAAGGACTTTAAAATTAATCTTTCTCTTGCCATTTTATTCAAAAAATCTTCTTCTACAAGAATAATTTTATTTAATTCGCCAAAAGATACTGCTTTTTTCTTCTCCTTTAATATTTCAAGGATTTCAATTTTTTTCTTTGACTTTCCTGCTTTTTTAATCAATATATCATAGGGTATTGATGGCAAAGAATATAAAGTAATATAATACTTTTTATCTTTTCTTTCTTCTTTAAATTCAATCCAGCCCTTTTCTTTATATTTTAAATAAAGGCCATAGTTCTCTTTTGTTTTTTGAAAAAAAGATAAGGGCTTTGGTTTTTGAAATATATTCAAAAAATCTTCATCCCCTTCAATGCTTCCCTTTATACTCATTGTAACAATTGGTTCTTTTATATTTAATTGCTTTGGCGAAAAAAATAATTTAATAGTTTCACCAAAGGGAGAAAAATAGTAATTAGAGATTTCATAACATAGTTTTAATAAATTTTGATTTAATAAAGGTTCTTCTTCTAAGATACATTCTATTTCTTTTATCTTTTCTTCTGGCAAATTTTCTTCTGCTTGTCCAAAGATAATTCCTAACTGTTTTTTATTTTTAAAAGGTATAACCACCCTTACGCCTTCTTTTGCAGTTTCTTTTAGATAATCTGGAACTTTATAAGTTAAGGATTTATAAATTGGAAGAAAAGGAAAAACATTTACATAATGAAACATTATTCTGGGACTTTAAGATTAAGTTTTTTTAATACTTCTTTCATATCTTCCCAAACAAGCCATCTATCTTTTGGATTTCTTAAAAGGTAAGAAGGATGAAAAGTAGGCATTAAAGGTATTCCTTTATAGGAAAACCATTTTCCTCTATATTTTGTAATCCCAATTTCCATTTCAGTGAAAAAGCCAGAAGAATGCCTCCCTAAGGTAACTATAACCTTTGGTTTTATTATTTCAATTTGTTCTAAAAGATAGGGTGAACACTTTACAATTTCTTCTGGAAGAGGGTCTCTGTTGTTTGGAGGCCTGCATTTGACAATATTTGTAATATATACTTCTTCCCTTTTTAAGCCCATTTTAGCAATCATTTTTGTTAAAAGCTGTCCTGCCTTACCAACAAAGGGGAGCCCTTGATTATCTTCTTCTTCCCCTGGTGCTTCACCTATAAACATTAAAGGGGATAAAGGGTTTCCATCAGAGAATACAGCTTGTTTTCTTCCTAAATGTAAAGGGCAAAGGGTGCAACTTTTTACAATTTTTTCAAGCAAAATTAATTTTTCAAAAATTTGATTTTTTTCTTTTTTTTCCTTATAATAAATATATTCATAACCAAGTATTTTGAAATATTCAAGCCAGTTTTGCAATTTTTGCAACCTCTAATAAAATTTCTTTTGCTATTTTTTCTTTCTTATCTTTTTTTATTTTTTTAGAATAATTTTTTGTTATAAAAATGCCTTCATTCTCATCACTTCCAAAAGCAATATCTTTATTTGAGATATCATTTACAAATATTGCATCAATATCTTTAGATATTAGTTTTTCCATTGCTTTTTCTTCCAAACTTTCTTCCTCAGCTGCAAAGCCCAAAATGAAACCTTTGAAATCTTTTCTTATTTCTTTTATAATATCCAGTGTTGGAATCAAATTCAAAATCAATTTATCTTTTCTTTTTATCTTTTTATTTTGATAAGGGGGTTTAAAATCCCCAACTGCTGCTGTCATTATGAGGAAATCAATATTATTTATTTTTTCTTTTAATAATTTTAAAAGCTCTTCAGAAGTGTCAAAGTATTTTGTTTTTATTCCATAGGGGGGTTTTATGAAAACCTTACCTGAAAGAAGAAGGGTTTCTGCCCCCATCATTTTTGCTAACCTTGCAATTGAATATCCCATCTTCCCAGAAGAAGGATTTGATATAAATCTTACAGGATCAAGGAATTCCCTTGTGGGACCTGCCGTTACAACTACTTTTTTTCCAAGAAATAACTTTGGCTGATACAATTCCGTCAAGATTGCCTCATAAATATCATCAACTTCAGCCATCTTTCCAATTCCCTCATCCCCACAAGCCAAAAGACCTATTTCAGGTTCAATTATTATGTTTCCTCTTCTTTTTAATTTTTCAATATTTTCCTTTAAAACAGGGTTTTCCCACATATTAGTATTCATAGCAGGGGCAATAAAAATTTTCTTATTATGAGCAAGGTAGTAAGTTGAAAGGAAATCATCTGCAATTCCAGAAGCAAATTTTCCAATAATATTTGCAGTGGCAGGTGCAACCAATAGGCAATCAGACCATTTGGAAAGAAAAATGTGGTCAATTCTTTCATTATTTTTTGAAAAAAGATCAGTAAAAACATCTTTTTGAGAAAGAGCAGAAAAGGTTTTTGCAGATATAAGCTTTGTAGCATTTTTTGTCATTATTACTTGAACACTATGCCCTTCTTTTATAAATTTTCTCACAATTTCACAGGACTTAAAAATTGCAATTGATGAAGAAATTCCAAGGATTATGTTCATTCTTTTTCTCTTTTGAATTTTACCTTAACCTCATCTCCTGTAATTGTTTTATAAGAATATTCAATTGCTTTTTTTTGGATTTCTTCTAAGGCAATATAAGTGGCTTTTGAATGTGTTGTCTTTAACTTAGGATGAGAACCCTGGATTATTTGTTCTGCTCTCTTTGCTGCAAGCAAGACCAATCTAAATTTGGAATCTATAACTGTCATTTGCTCTCCTTTTTAAAAGATAATATTATACTCTTTATTTTTTCTTTTTGGTTTTTAGTTTTTTGCTTTACTGAGTTTATTATTGATATTAACAAATTCAATGAATTTTTTATTTCTTCATTTATAATAATATAATCATAATTCTTCCATTTTAAAATTTCTTTTTTTGCATTTTTTAATCTAATTAAAATATCTTTTTCTTTTAAATCACCCCTTACCCTTAATCTCCTTTCTAATTCTTTATAGGAAGGCGGAATTAGGAATATATGAATACTATTTGGGAAAGTTTTTTTTATTTTAATTGAACCTTGAGTATCAATATCAAGCAGAACATCAATTCCTTTATTTATTTTACTTAAAATTTCCTTTTTTGAAGTTCCATAAAAATAATTGTGAACCTTTGCCCATTCAACAAATTCTCCTTTTTCTATCATCTCTTTAAATTCCTTTTCATTAACAAAATAATAATCCCTTCCTTCTACTTCTCCTTTCCTCATCACCCTTGTAGTATGTGAAATTGAGAAATATATTTTGTCCGATTTTTTTAAAAGTTCCCTTATAATCGTAGTTTTTCCTGTCCCAGATGGTGCAGATAAAACAAATAAATTCCCTTTTGTCATTTTAGTGCAAGGTTATTGGAACCCTTTCTTCTTGATAAACTGTATCTATAAATTGTATAATTTTTTGCCTATAAGACATAAAAATGGAAGAAGTTCTAACACCACCTCCAAAAAATCTTACACCTTCAAGCAAGTCACCAGAGGTAACTCCAGTGGCACAGAAGAAAATGTCTTTACCAGGGGCCAAATCTTCGCAAGTATAAACTCTTTTAAAGTCCTTAAAACCACATTCTACCAATCTTTCTTCCTGCCACTTTTCCATTGGTGCAAACCTTGCTTGCATATCACCTCCTAAACATCTTATAGCAGCAGCAGTCAAAACACCTTCAGGTGAACCACCTATTCCAATTGCTGCATGGATTCCAGTTCCACGAATGGCAGCAGCAATCCCAGCTGATAAATCACCGTCTGAGATGAGTTTTATCCTTGAACCAACTTTTCTTATCCTTGAAATCAATTCTTTATGCCTTTCTCTATCAAGAATAACAACTGTTATATCATCAATGTCCCTATCAAAAGCTCTTGCAATTCTTTTTAAATTTTCTTCCACTGGTGCTTCAATGTCAATTTTGCCCCTTGCAGTGGGACCCACAACAATTTTTTCCATATAAATGTCAGGAGCATATAATAATCCACCTTCTTCTGAAGCAGCCAAAACAGTTATGGCATTTGGAGCACCAGTTGCACAAAGATTTGTTCCTTCCAAAGGATCAACTGCTATTGAAATTTTTAGTGCCTCTTCTTTTTCTTTCAAAGCACCAACTTTTTCTCCAACATAAAGCATTGGTGCTTTATCCCTTTCTCCTTCTCCAATTACAATGGTTCCATTGATTTGTAATTTATCCATCTCCTTTCTCATTGCTTCAACAGCAACTTTATCTGAGTACTTTCTATCTCCTTGTCCCATTGTCCTTGCACAAGCAATTGCTGCCTTTTCTGTTACTTCCAAGAATTGAAAACCAAGATTAAATTCCATTTTTTACCTCCTTTATAAGTTTTTACTATTATGATATTATACTATTATGGCAAATTTTTTAGGTGGTTCTTCTTTTTCTATGATAAAAGAAATCTCAGAAGGATATTTTACCATCTCAGAAGTCATCTTAAAGAAATACAGCATACAAGAATTGACAGAATTAAAAAATGAAGCAAACAAACAATTAAGGGATTTGAGGTCAAATATACCCCAAGAAGATCAACAGGAGATTCAAAAACATCAAAGGAAGATAATGCGCTTGACTTCTGCATTAAGACAAATTGAAACAAGAATATCAAAAATAGGAAGAAAAATTTAATATTTTGGTTCTTCAATAATTCTTTTTACAAATTCCCTTGCTTCATAATAATTATTTATCAAAGGTATTTGAGCTACTTGGCTCCAACCTGAGCAATAATAAGAAAACTCATAATTTCCTTCTGCGTTTTTATACATAAGGGCAATATTTTCGTTTTCACTTAAAATGAAATCTACATTTGAAGAAGGAGATAAGCTTATTGGCATATCTAACATTGTTTTTACACCTATATCGGGAAAGTGAGCTCTGTCTCTTAATGTATCTCCATCATCATAATTTAGATCTAAGATAACATAAGAAAGGGAATCTAAATCAGCAAAAAGCACAGATAATTTGTTTTCATTTGCTTTAGGTATAAATATTTCAGGGCTTTCATAAAGATAATTGGATATTGAACTATCATAATTTTTGTCATTCAAAGAAATATAATCATTTAAATAAATTAATGTCTTTGACTCTATATCTAAATTGTTAAAAATCAATGGAATATTTGCATAGACAGCGCCTTCCAATGATCCCCTTTGCCACCATATCAAATGCAAAAATTGAGTGATTTCCATAAAATTATCTGAAATTCTAATATTATATGTTCTGTAAATTTTTGGATTAATACAATAAGATAAAGGGGTTCCCTCAGAAATCTTATAAGGAGGAGAAAAATTAAATTTATCGTCCATTGTTTGAATGATTAAATCTGAACCATCTTCCCTTTCTTTTGAATAAAGAATTATGAGCATTTTTGAGCTTTCCAAGTAAATAATATTGGGATAATTTTCAATCACACTATCTTCTGTGGTAGGAACATCCAAAAGTGTCTTATTTCCATTTGAATGGTAAATATAAATTTGTAATTTATTTATATTCTCTTTACTGTTTTGGCATATTTGATATAAATTACCTGATGAATCTATTACTTTTTCAAAGGAATATAAATAAAAACCAGAAAAGATTAACATAAAAGTAATTATCTTTTTCATAGACGAAAATTCACCACCTTTCTAAGCTCAAAAGCCATTAAGAAATCACTGGCAAGCTTTATTGAAGGATAATATGTTGCCAGTTCACCGTAGTAGCTTTGAGCCAAATTTATATCCCCTGTTAAAGCAGAGGCTTCTCCTAAGAGAAGGAGAATATTTTTAACTCTTTTTTTAAAGCCAAGATTTTCTGCAATTTCTAATGCTATTTTTCCATACTCCATTGCAATTTCTGGCTTTTTGTCTTCCAGATATCCAAGGCAAAGGTCCATATATGGATAAATAAGAAAACCATTTTCTACTTTTAAATTTTCAAGAATTTTTAAAGCTTCTTCACAAAGAATTATTCCTTCTTTTATTATTCCTTGCACAATCAAGACATATCCTAAATTATCAAGTATTAAAGCTTTAAGGAGGTCTTTTTCACAAAACTGTAATGCCTTCTTATAATTTTCTTTTGCCTGACTAAAATAACTTTGACAGGTCAAAATATTTCCAACTTGATTATAAGAAGAGGATATATATTCATTATTTTTTAATTCAATACTCAAATTTAAAGCTATATTTGCATAAAACAATGCCTTTTGAAAATCCCCTTCCAATTCCTTTGCACGAGCCAGATGGTAAGAAGCAAGACGGGATGTTTTCTTATCTCTTGTCCTCATATAAATAAATCTAAGTTCAGAGATTTCTGGTTCCATCCATCTGTTTTGTTCAATCAAAGAAGCACAAAGGTTACAAATGCTTAAATCCCTTAACTCATTAGAACCTATTTTTTTTGCAACTTCAAGACATTGTCTAAAATAATTTTCTGCCTCTTGGAAATTCCCAAGTTCTATAGCTTCTTTTCCCTTTTCTTTAATAAAATTATATTCCTTTTTAAGGTTCATTTTTATCTGTCTCCCTTCCCCTTAATTTTTTAAATCTAATAAATTCCAGAATTTCTTCCTGTTCTTCCTTTGAAAGAGAGGAAAATTCTTCTAAAAATTCTTTTTGAGAATTTGTTGTTTCCTTTGGCACTACTTCTTCAAAAAATTCCTGTATGTTCATTTCAAAAACCTGTAATATCTTAAATAAAGTATCCAAACTAATTCTATATTCTCCCTTCTCCATACGAGAGAGATCTGACTGTTGCACTCCTATTTTAGCAGACAATTCAGTTTGAGTCAAATTCCGCTTCTTCCGAAGCTGCCTTATCTTTAAGCCAACATATCTGGCTTGCGGTATAATAGCCATATTTTTTCCAAAATTATTTTATAATATTTAAATAGAAATGTCAAGTCCTTTTAAGAATTTTTTATTTTTAACTTTTGAACTTATAAAAAGAGATGTGAAGGGGAGGTATGTAGGAAGTTCTTTGGGTATTTTTTGGTCCTTTTTACAGCCACTCCTTCAACTAATTCTCTTTACTTTTGTTTTCTCATACATTTTAAAAATTTCACTTTTAGGCGAAAGAGGGGTTGAAAATTTCTCATTTTTCTTATTTGCAGGGCTTCTTCCTTGGATGGGTATCCAAGAAATGCTAATAAGATCAACAACAGTAATAAATGAACAATCAGCATTGATAAAAAAACTTTCTTTTCCACCTGAAATATTAATAATTAGTATCTTTGGTTCTGCACTTCTTCACCAATTTATTGCTTCTTTAATATTTGTTTTAGTTTTAATAATTTTTGGAAAGATATATCTTTCCATACTTTTTCTTCCACTTTTAATGTTCTTTGAACTTATATTTATTTCTGGTTTTTGTTTCTTTTTTTCTGCACTAAATCCTTTTTTTAAAGATACTTACCAAGCAGTTTCTTATCTTCTTCAAATATGTTTTTATTCAACTCCAATTGTTTATCCCTTATCCCTTGTTCCAGAAAAATTTAAAAAAGTATTATTGCTCAATCCATTATCTTATCTTGTCGAAGCATATAGAGATGTTTTACTAAGAGGCACTTTCCCATCTCTGACTTTTTATTTTATTGTTCCCCTCCTTGGATTTTTTATTTTGTTTTTGGGTTATTTATTTTTTCTAAAAGAAAAGAAAAACTTTTCTGATGTGGTATAATATTTGATCAAAAAAAAGGAGTTTATATGAAAAGATTTTCAATTTTTTTATTTTTGCTTTTAATTTTATCTTGTGAAACAAGGAAAAAAGTGGAAGAAATTTCACAAAAATTTCCTCTCATAAAATTAAAACTTTCAACAAAGGGGCTTGAAAGAGAAGCACTTTGGAGACAAAATTTGTGCATTGCAGATATTGATATGGATGGAAATTTGGATATAATTGCACCTCCACCAAGGGGAGAAGGATTGCCAGTCATATTTTTAGGTGATGGACAAGGAAATTGGAGGGAGTGGACTGAAGTTGAATTTCCAAATCTTTCATATTCTTATGGTGGGGTTGATGTAGCAGATTTAGATAAAAATGGCTTGCCAGACATTGCCCTTGCTTGTCACAGTGGAAGAATTTTTGTCTTACTTCAAAAAGAAAAAGGCAAATTTGAAGATTTCAG
>JBBISU010000023.1:24411-39957 GCA_037441225.1 Acidobacteriota bacterium | reverse complement strand
CTCAAAAGTTGATAACCAAACAGGCGATGGAACATTTCAAAATATTTTTCCTTAATTTAAATATCAAAAATGTTTTAGCTCTTTATTATTTGCTATTTTTTCAATAATTGAATTGATTTTAAATTTTCATTAAATATTTTATTTGAAACCCTACCTTGAGGTAATGAAAAAATAAAGATTCCTAAAAAATTATTTTAGGCTTATGTTTTCAGGCATATCCTCTTTACAAGATTTTAAATTAAAATTTCAAATTTTTTAAAAGATCTTTTCATTTATAACTGAATTAAAAATTTAAAAAATTGAATTTACAATTTGACTCTTCATCGTTGAATCTATATCATATTATTTTTAAATTTAAAAAATGTTATAATAAATTTATGAATGCTTTAATTTTGCTGCTTGCTGGTTTAGGCATTTTTGTTTTGGGCTATAGATTCTATTCTGCTTTCGTTGCAGCAAAGATTTTGGTTTTGGATGAGACAAGAAAAACCCCATCTTATGAACTTTACAATGGACATGATTTTGTCCCAACAAATAAATATGTATTATTTGGTCACCATTTTGCTGCAATTGCAGGTGCTGGTCCTTTGATAGGTCCGGTTCTGGCAGCTCAGTTCGGCTTTCTTCCGGGTGCGATCTGGATAGTTTTTGGCTCTGTATTGGCTGGAGCTGTTCATGATGTAGTCATCCTCTTTGCTTCCGTAAGACACAATGGTGAAGCACTCCATTCCCTTGCTTTTAGATATATGGGAAGGGTTTCCAGTATCACAACTGCTCTTGCCACATTATTTATTATGATAACTGCTCTCTCAGGGCTTGGAATAGCTGTTGTAAATTCAATGAGTGAAAGTGCTTGGGGAACTTTCACAATTGCCTTCACAATTCCTGTTGCCTTATTGGTTGGATGGTATATGAGAGTTTTAAGGCCTGAAAAAATAGGTGAAGGTTCTTTCATTGGCGTTACCCTTGTTTTATTTGGTGTTATTGCAGGAAACTGGGTTGCCCACTCATCCATTGCAAACTGGTTTTTATTTTCAAAACATCAAATCTCTCTCCTTCTGGCTATTTATGGATTTTTTGCTTCCGTTTTGCCCGTTTGGCTTTTACTTGCTCCAAGGGATTATTTATCTTCTTATATGAAAATAGGAACTATTTTTTTGCTTGCCTTGGGAATTTTTATTACAAGTCCTAATATTCATATGCCTGCTTTGACAAAATATGTATCAGGTGGAGGTCCAGTAATTCCCGGAACCCTTTGGCCCTATGTATGTATAACAATTGCTTGTGGTGCAATTTCTGGTTTTCATTCATTGATTTCTTCTGGAACAACCCCAAAGATGGTTAAAAATGAAAAGGACATAAGGTTTATTGGATATGGTGCAATGATTATGGAAGGCTTTGTTGCTTTAATGGCACTTATTGCTGCAACTGTTTTAAAGCCAGCTGATTATTTTGCAATAAATGTACCAAAGGAAATTTTTCAAAATTTAGGTTTTGTCCCAGAAAACATTCAATCTCTTTCCCAGATGGTAGGTGAAGATGTTATGGGGAGGACTGGTGGGGCTGTCTCTTTAGCAGTTGGTATGGCTTATATTTTTTCATCAATCCCTGGACTTAAAAGTTTGATGTCCTATTGGTATCATTTTGCAATAATGTTTGAAGCATTATTTATTTTAACAACAATTGATGCAGGGACAAGGGTTGGAAGGTATATTCTACAAGAATCTCTTGGCACAATTTATAAGCCCTTCAAAAGGTTTAACTGGATACCAGGTGTTTTAATTACTTCAACTTTGATAACCTTTGCTTGGGGATACCTTTTATACTTTGGAACTGTTTCAACTATCTGGCCTATGTTTGGTGTATCTAATCAGCTTCTGGCAGTGATTGCCTTATGCATAGGCACAACTTTTATATTAAAAACTTCTTCAAAAAAGATTTATACTTTAATTACTTTTATTCCCTTTGTTTTTATGTTTTCAGTTACCTTTACAGCAGGAATTTTGAACATTTTTAAAATATATCTTCCTTCTAATACTGTAAATGCAAGAATTAATTTAATACTTACTCTAATAGTGCTTATTCTTGTGCTAATAATATCTATAGATGGAGTGAGAAACTGGTTAAAGATTTTAAAAAATAAATTATAAATAGAATTATTTTTTCTTTAAAATTTTTGAAGATCTGCTTCCAACTCTTAAGAAATATTCTGGTTTTATTTCAGATATTGAAAAAAGAAATGTGAGAAGTGCGATATAAATATAAAGAGATAAAAATTTTGATAATTGTGGAAAGAAACTTCCAAGAAAATATATTGCAATAAATCTATAAACCAATAAAGTATATTTTTCCTCTGCACTTTGCTTTATAACATTCTGGATTGGTTTTTTTATATTTTTTATAATATTATATCCTCTAATTATTATATTTAAACCTATTCCAATCCAGACTTCTGTTTGTGAAAATATTTCTTTTATAGGATTTGATATGTGTTCTTCAAGGAGGAAATATAACACTATACCTGCAAAAAATGCTGGGATTGATGCAATTATAGATACAATTAAATATGCAATTGCAGTGTATAAAATTTTTTTAAAACCCATTATTTCTTTTGGAAAAAGCCCTCCTTTCTCTTTTGCCATTTCTGACATTATCAATCCTATAAGTTCCAGAATAGAAAGCAATGAATCAAACCAGTAAAAGAAAAGCAAAGAAGATATTTTCCATTTAAAAAAGATGGTTCCAATCAACGGTATTAAATTATTTAATATAATAAAAAATTTTTTTATTAAAGTAATCTTCACATTATTATTATACATAAATTTAATTAAATAAATGGGTTGTAAAATAATTTGAAAAAATAATTGAAAAATTATATAATTTTCAAATAAAGGTATTAAAAGGAGGGGTTATGAGTAAAGATGATGTAAACAAAGCATTTGATGATTTGCTGGGAACATTAAATAATGAAAAAAACAATTTATCAAAGGAAGGAAAAGAAGCAATGGAATTGGGTGATTTTAAAAAGTCAAAAGTTATCTCTGAAATGGGTGAAAAAGTTGATAAATTTTACAAAAAAATAAAAGAATTAAAAGGGGAGTGGCAGAATATTTTTTCTGAAAGTTTAAATTTAAAGTTAATTGAGAAAAGGACAAAATTAAAAAAGGGCTTAAGGACAAAGGAAGAGGAATATTATCTGCCAATTTTGGAATCATTGATTGAGTTGGGCGGAAGTGCAAAGATGGCAAATGTTTTGGAAAAAGTTTATGAGAAGATGAAAAATAAATTAAATAATTATGATTTGGAATCCCTTCCTTCGGATCCAAAACAGGTGAGGTGGAAAAATGCAGCTCAATGGGCAAGGAATAGTATGGTTAAAAAGGGTTTCCTTTCTTCAAAAACGCCAAAGGGGTTATGGGAAATAACACAAAAGGGAAGAGAATATTGTGAAAAAAATAAATCAAACAATTAAATTTTTATTTATTAGAATTTAAAGCATAATTTTATTGTTTTTTAATTTCATTTATTTAGAAATAATAAATTCCAATGTTGCTGTAACTGCTTGTTAGTAAAATTTAATAAAAGCAATCAATACACAATAGCAGGCAATTTTAAAGAATCCCCAATTTTTATGTTGTTTTTCTTGCAAAAATTAGAATTTACTTCCAAGACATATTTTGCCTTTTCCTTTGATTTATAAGAAGGACAAGGATCTTCTTTGCAGGGCTCAAAATTTTCTTTTGTATCTACAATTTTCCCATTTTTATCCATAAATATCAAATCAAGAGGAAAGAAGCAATTTTTCATCCAAAAACTTTGGAAGTCCTCTTCTTCAAAGATAAAGAGCATACCCCTATCCTCTGGAAGTGAATGTCTGAACATAAGCCCTAAAGCCCTTTCTTCTTCTGTTCTTGCAATTTCAATTTTTATAAATTTTCCATCTGGAAGTTGGATTTTTTGCCAGTTATATTTTTGTTCATCTTCGCTTTTTTCACAGCTAATCATCAACATTATAAAGAGATTTAAGATTAAATTTTTTAACATAGTACCTCATTGATCTAAAACTCATTTTTAATAGTTTTGCTGCCTTTGTTTGATTCCAGTTTGTTCTTTCAAGTGCTTGCAAAATTAATCTTTTTGAAACTTCATCAATATGTCTTTGAAAATCAATTCCTTCCTCTGGCAAATCAAGGATTAATGGCTCTTTAATAGGTGTTGTAGCTATATGTTCAGGCAAACTGGAAAGGCGGATTACATTGCTTGGTTCTAAGGCAGTGGCTCTTTCAATTACATTTTCTAATTCCCTTATGTTTCCGGGCCAGGGATAATTTTCCAATACCCTCATTGAATCAAGGGAAATTTTTTTCTCAAGGATCCCCATTTTTTCACAATATTTTTTTATAAAAGCTTGAACAAGAACAGGTATATCTTCTTTTCTCTGCCTTAAGGGCGGAATATCTATATGGATTACATTTATTCTATAATATAAATCTTCTCTAAATTTTTTTTCTTGAACTAATTGTTCTAAGTTTTGGTTTGTTGCAGCTATTACTCTTACATCTACTTCAATATCTTTTGTTGAACCCACAGCCCTTATCAATCTATCTTGAAGAACTCTTAATAATTTTACTTGCATTGGTAAAGACATTTCTCCAATTTCGTCAAGAAAAATTGTGCCTTTGTCAGCCACTTGAAAAAGCCCTAATGTTGTTTTTGTAGCACCTGTAAAAGCGCCCTTTTCATAACCAAACAATTCACTTTCCAAAAGTGTCTCAGGTATTGCTCCACAATTTATAGAAACAAATCTATAATTTTTTCTTGGTCCTAAATTGTGAATTGCTTTTGCAACAAGTTCTTTTCCTGTGCCGCTTTCCCCTGTTATCAAAACTGTAGTTGGAACCTTTGAAACCTTTTCAATTATTGAGGCAATTTTTTGCATATAATAGCTTTTTCCGATTATAAAACCAAATTTTGACTTTTCTTCTGCTTCTTCCCGAAGCTCATAAATTTCTTTTTCTAAGGCAACTTTTTCTAATGCTTTTTGAGCCCTAAAATATAATTCTTCTAATTCAAAAGGTTTTGTAATGTAATCATAAGCACCCTGCCTTAAAGCTTCCAAAGCACCTGTATGAGAACCAAAAGCAGTTATCATAATTATTGGAATCTTTGGCGTTTTTTTCTTCATTTCTATTAAAACTTCAAGTCCACTTAGATCAGGCATTTTTATATCTAAGATTACAAGTTGAAAAGAAGAGCCATCATCAAAAATTTTTAATGCCTCATTTCCTGAGGAAGCAAGTTGAACATCCCATCCCTTTTGTTCAAAATAAAGCTTCAAAAGTTGTCTTAAATTTGGTTCATCATCAACAATGAGTATATTATTCATTTGGCAAGATTACCTCGAAAGTTGTTTTTTCTCCTTCAATTGATTTGGCTAAAATATCTCCATTATGCTCTAAAATTATTCTCTTGCAAAGAGCAAGCCCTATGCCTAAGCCATCTTGAAAATTTGAAGAGAAAGGCTCAAATATATACTTTATCTTATCTTCTGGTATTCCAGGTCCTGTGTCTTCTATCTCTATTTTTATTTTTTCATTTTTCTTTAATCTAATTGTGAGTTTCCCTTTTTTTGAACCCATTGCCTTAAATCCATTTCTTACCAGATTCCACAGGACTTGCTGTAACATATCCCTATCAGCATTTACCAAAACTTCTTCTGGGGGAATTTCTAAGAAAACATCATGTGGCTCCCTTTCTGGAGAATTTTTTAAAAGTTCAAAAAAGTCCTTAAGCTGCTGTGTTAAAGAATATTTAAATTTTACAATTGGCTTTGGCTTTGCAAAAAGCAAGAAATTTTCAATTATCCTGTTTAATCTAAAAGTTTCTTGAGCAATTATATTTACAAGTTTACTTTCTTTATCTTTTTTTATACTTTCAAGTAGCATCTGAACTGAACCGCTTATGGAAGCTAAAGGATTCCTTATTTCATGGGCAATTATTTGTGAAAGTGAACCAATTGTTGCCATTTTATCTTTCCTTTTAAGTTCTTCCTCCAATTTTACCTTTGAAGTAATGTCATCAACGACAATTAAAATACCCTCCATATTATTTTCTATGCTATATAGTCCTGAAATTCTTATATCAATGTAATTTTTGCGATATTTAATTTCTTTTTCAATGACCTTATTTTCATATTGAAGTTCCTTTAAAAGATAGTCAAAGTCCAAATCTAAAAAGTTAATATTTTTATAACTCTTAAGGTCTCCAAATTTTTTTAAAGAAGCATTGTTTTGAAAAATAATATTTCCAAATTTATCAAGGGCAAATATGCTGCTTGTGACAGAAGAGACAATTGCTTCATTTAATGAAACAAGGTCTCTGTATTGCTCTTCTGTAGTTGAAAGAACTTCATGGGTCTTTCTAAGTCGTTCAGATATGAAACTGCCAAGAAAAGCAACTATAAAAAAGCCCAAAAAATTTGTAATTAAATTATAATAAACCCTTCCGATAGGCAAAAAAGGCTGGTAATAAAAGGAAGGAATAATTTGATAATATTGAAGATCTACAAGAAGCCCATACAAAATAGCAGAAAGGGATGCAAAAAGCAAAGCACCTTTTCTATATAAATAAAAAGATGCAATGAGGACTGTGATTAAATAAAGAAAAGAAAAGGAACCTGTCAAAGAGCCAGTCAAATAAACTATAGTTGACTCTAATAAAATATCTCCACATAATTGGATGTAAAGGTTAGCTTTTACAGAAATAAATTTTTTTAAAATTAAATATATTAAATTTAATAAATAAATAAAAGCAGTTAGATAAAATAAAAAATCTATAGGTAGAACAAAAAAATTTATAAACTGGATTATAAGAGCAGAAAGAAATAAGGATGTTGCAACAATGCTCCTATATATTACAAAATTAATTATTAATTTTTCATTCACCTCTTTTTATTGTATTTTTGATATAAGTGAAAACATTGGCATATACATTGCAACGACTATAAAACCAATAACAGTTCCTAATATAACAATTATAACTGGCTCTAATAATTTCATAAGACCTGCCACAGCAGTATCAACTTCTTCTTCATAAAAATCAGCAATCTTTGAAAGCATTGTATCAAGAGCTCCAGTTCCTTCACCAACATTTATCATTTGACAAACCATTGGTGGGAAAACACCGGTTTCTTTTAATGGTTCAGATAAGGTTTTCCCTGTTTCCACTTGCTTTCTTACATATAAAACTGCATCTTCAATTATTGAATTTCCTGCGGTTCTTGCTGTAATATCAAGCCCTTCCATAATTGCAACACCTGAGGAAGTCAGGGTTGCCAGTGTTCTGCAAAACCTTGCAACGGCAATCTTACGGAGAAGCATTCCCAAAACAGGAAGTTTTAACATAATACTATCTATAACTCTTCTTCCTCTATATGTTTTATAATACTGCCTTAAAGCAAAAATTACAACGCCTATGGCAGCTACGATTATAATAAAATAATCAGCAAGAAAATTACTTAAAGCAATAACAATCCTTGTGGGGAGAGGCAGTTGTGCTCCTAAGGATAAAAATAGTGAGGCAAAAGTTGGGATAACTTTCCATAAAATAACTGCTACAGCAAGGATAGCTACACTTATAACAGCAATAGGATAAATCATTGCTGACTTGACTTGGGACTTTAATTTTACTGCTTTTTCAATATAAGTTGCAAGACGTTGCAAGATAACATCTAAGATACCACCTGCTTCTCCTGCTGCAATCATATTTGTATATAAATTATCAAAAGCTTTTGGATGTTTTCTCATTGCATCTGCAAGGGAAGAGCCACTTTCAACATCTTGTCTTACTTGCATTATAATTTTAGCAAAGGTCTTATTTGGTTCTTGGGTTCCTAAGATTTCAAGGCATTGAACAAGGGGAAGTCCTGCATCAATCATAACAGAAAATTGCCTTGTGAAAATAGAAAGTGATTTTGCTGGAACGGAACCACCAATTTTTTTGATTGCAATTTCTTTTCCTTTTTCTTTGACAGCTGTTACAATTATTCTTTGCTTTTTTAAATTTGCAACAACTGCTTCTTTGCTTTCCGCAACCATAGTCCCTTCAAGGCTTGCCCTGTCGGGACCTGTTCCTTTCCATATATATGTTGGCATAGAAACCTCCTTATTTACTTTGCGGTTTTTGTGGCATTGAAGGTGGCCTTGTTGGTGCTTGTGGTATTACAGTTCCAACACCTCTGCTTAATAAATCCATAAGTTCTTCTGGATTTGATGACCTTGAAATTGCCACTTCTTTTGTTATCAATCCTCTCTGTACCAAACTTGCAAGGGATTGGTTGTAAGTTTGCATCCCTGTTGTTAATTGTGCTGTTTGCATCATAGAATAAATTTGGTGTATTTTATCTTCTCTTATAAGATTTCTGATACCTGCATTTGGTACAAGTATTTCAACTGCTAAAACCCTTCCCCTTCCATCCTTTCTTGGAAGAAGAGATTGGCACAAAATACCTTCTAAGACAAAGGAAAGTTGGGTCCTCACTTGTGATTGTTGGTTTTGAGGAAATACATCTATGATTCTATTTATTGTTTCAACACAAGAATTTGTGTGAAGCGTTGCAAAGGTCAAATGACCTGTTTCTGCAATCTTTAAAGCAGATTCTATTGTTTCAAGATCTCTCATCTCACCAATCAACACTACATCTGGATCTTCTCTTAAAACGGATCTTAAAGCATTATGAAAGGAATGAGTATCTGAATGGAGTTCCCTTTGATTTACAATACATTTTTGATGTTTATGGAGGTATTCAACTGGATCTTCTATTGTTACAATATGCTCTTGTCTTTCTTTGTTTACTTTGTCAATCATAGCTGCAAGAGTTGTAGATTTTCCAGAACCAGTGGGACCTGTAACCAAAATAAGCCCTCTTGGTTTATCACAGAGTTTTTCAACTTGAGGTGGCAATCCTAATTCTTTAAATCCCCTTATTTCATAAGGAATTAATCTAAAAGCACCAGCCACAGCACCTCTTTGCATAAAAACATTAGCCCTAAAACGAGCAATCCCTTTTATTCCAAAAGAAAAATCTAATTCTAAATCTTCTTCAAATCTGTGTTTTTGAGCATCTGTTAAAATTGCATAAATTATTTGTTTTGTATCTGCTGGAGTAAGAGGAGGATAGGATAAAGGTTGTAATTTGCCATGAACTCTTATTGTAGGGGCAGCTTGGGTAGTTATATGTAAGTCAGTGCCTCCTTTTTGAACCATTTCTTGAAGTAAATTTTGAATGCTTAAAGCCATATCCCCTCCTTTAAACTACTGTTTCTCTAATAACTTCTTCCATTGTTGTTATGCCATTCATAATTTTTATCAAACCACTTCTCCTTAAAGTTAACATACCATCTTCAATTGCCTTTGCTTTTAGTTCTAAGGCAGAAGCACCAGATAAAATCATTTCTCTTATCTCATCTGTTATTTCCATAACTTCAAAAAGAGCAATTCTTCCTTTATATCCTGTTTTATTACAAATTTCACAACCCTTTCCCTTATAAATTTTTACTTGCTTTGCTTCTTCTGGTGTAAAACCAATATTTATTAGAACCTGTTGAGGAACATCGACTTCTTCTTTGCAATTTTGACATATTCTTCTTACCAATCTTTGGGCTGCAATTAAATTAACAGAAGTGGCTACCAAAAATGGTTCAATACCCATATTTATCAATCTTGTTACAGAGGAAGGAGCATCATTTGTGTGAAGAGTAGACAAAACCAAGTGCCCTGTCAAAGCTGCTTTTACTGCAATCTCTGCTGTTTCAAAGTCCCTTATCTCTCCAACCAGAATAATATTTGGGTCTTGTCTTAAAAAAGAACGCAAAGCTGCTGCAAAATTTAATCCAATTGCATCATGCATTTGAACTTGATTTATTCCTGGTATATTGAATTCAACTGGATCTTCTGCAGTCATAATGTTTACCTCAGGTGTATTTATCCTTTGCAAAGCACTATATAATGTGTTAGTTTTGCCAGAGCCAGTTGGACCTGTGACGAGTACCATTCCCCAGGGTTTAAAAATAGCATCTTCAAATTTTTTTAGAGATTCTTTTTCAAAGCCCAATTTTGTCATATCCAACATTAAATTATCTTTATCAAGCAACCGAAGAACTATTTTTTCACCAAAAAGGGTTGGTAAAACAGAAACCCTGAAGTCCAATTCTTTTGTTCTGTCTTGAAGTTTCATTTTTAATTTGATTCTTCCATCCTGTGGAAGTCGCTTTTCTGCAATATCTAATTTTGAAAGGATTTTAATACGAGAAGTAATTGCATCTCTAAGTTTTAGTGGTGGATTCATCATTTCATATAAAACCCCATCCATCCTGAACCTTACTCTGAATTCCTTTTCATAGGGCTCTATATGAATATCTGATGCTTTCCTTTTTATTGCGTCTGTCAAAATTAAATTTACCAATCTTACAACAGGCGCTTCTTCTGATTCTGCTTCCAAAGAAGCCATATCTATTCCTTCTTCTTGTTCTTCTAGAACTTCAACTGCTGCTTCTTCAACAGAAGCAAGGTCATCCATTACTTTTTTTAATTCAACTTGATGGTCTGTTCCATAATATTTTTCAATTGCTCTATAAATTGCCATATCAGAAGCAACAACTGGTTCTATATTATAGCCAGTTAAAAACTTCAAGTCATCTAAGGCAAAGACATTTGTTGGGTCTGAAATTGCCACAGTTAAGGTAGCACCAAACTTTGAAACTGGAACTATTTGATATTTTCTTGCAACCTCAGCTGATATAATTTTTATTATATTTTCATCTATTTCCATATGGTCTAAATCAACAGCTGGAACACTAAATTGCTGGCTTAAAACTTCTGTTATATCTTGTTCAGTAACATAACCCAATTTTACAAGGTGTTCTCCAACTTTACCACCAAGCTCTTTCTGCTTTTTTAATGCCTCCTCTAATTGGGCATTTGTAATAAGCTTAGCTTTAATCAAAAGATCTCCAATCTTTACTGGCATACATTAATATTGTATAACTTTTTTAAACTTTTGTCAATAACATTGTAAAATTGCTTTAAGTTTTCCAATGGGGATTGAAAACTCTATGGAAATTGGATAATTATTTTCTTTCTCTATTAAATAAATAACAATGTTTGCGTTTTTTTTGTCTTTTCTTAATAATGTTATTTTTCTTGTTTCAAAATTTTTCCCTTTATAACTAAAAATTTGATTGTTTTCTTCCACTATAAAAATCTCATAAAATTTTCCATTTTCATAAACTTTTAGAGGGGACTCTATTTTTTTTTCTGATCTTAAAAGGTAAAAAATACTCAACGCATCAGTTGAAAAAAAATTATAGTACCTAAAATAATTGAAAAAGTAAGTATTTTCTTCGGGAAGAAAAATTGAAGTTTCTTCTTTTTCTTTCTTTTTTTCTTTTATTTTTTTATAATAAAAAAGAGTTTGAAAATCTTTCTTTCTTACAATTGATTTTGCTTCATCTTCCATATAGTAAAATTTTCTTACAATTCCAGTAGTATAACTTTTCATATTTATTTCTATTGTTTCTTCAAATTCTTCGTATTTAAGTGTTAAAAACCCTGCCTCAATTCCTGCCCAGTAAAGTTTATATTCAAGGATCTCAACTTGAGGGAAAATGCTCAAAATTAAGAGGAAAAGCAATTTTCCTCCAAAAATCTCAAAATTTCTTTTTCCTTTACTTCACTTTTGTAAAAATTTAAGCCCTTTGAAAAGAAATTTCCATTTCTTTCTGGGGGATGCCACTTAAAATAACCAATAGTTGGAATTCTAAAAGCATCAGAAAGATGATAAAAACCAGTGTCTGGGCTTATAAAAAACAAGCTTTTTTCAATAAGATAAGCCATTTCATTTATTGAAAGCAAAGGAGCTAATTCTATTTTTAAGTAGTTTGCCAAATTTTTTGCTTTTTTTTCTTCACCAGGACCATATGTTAATATTGGAGATATTTTTCTTTCTTTTAAAACCTTAAAAACATTTTTAACTGGCTCAATTGGGAAATTTTTATCTTCCGAACTTGAAAAGGGGTGGAAGATACCATATTTTTCAAAATTTAAATTTTTTAATAGATTACGAACCAAATTATTTGAGTCAAAAGCCAGATCTTTTAAGGTATAATCTTTTAGGTCAAATTGATTTATACCCAAGTAAGATGCAAAACTTAAATTCTTTTCTATAATATGAACACCTTTTGCTTTCAATCTTTTGTGGTATAAAAAAAATAAATATTTTTCTTTTAAATCTTTAAGTTCAAAACCAACTCTTTTGCAGCTATTGGAAAAAAAAGATAAAATAGCTGTTTTATAAAGCCCTTGCAAATCCAAAATTAAATCAAGATTTAGAGCTCTTAAAGATTTTAATGATTTTAAAAACGCTTTCCTCTTAAAAGAAAATGGAATAAATTTATCAATAAATTTTAAATTTTCAAAGTTTTTTAAATAACGCTCATCAATTATCCAATAAGTTTCAAAAAATCTGCTAAAATTTTTAATTACATAAGCCAGAGGAAGAGTATGGATTATATCTCCAAGATGGGAAAGTTTTAATATTCCAATTTTCATTTTTTTAAGATTTTAATTAATTTAGTGGAAGAGCAAACCTTTTTGCCCCCAACAATCAGGACTTTCCCACCTAATTTTTCAACCAATTCCCTTTCTGGAACATCTTCTTTTTTGTAATCGCCACCTTTACATTGAAAGTCAGGTTTTAATATTTTTATAATCTTTAATGGTTTCTCTTCTGAAAAGGGTATTATAAAATCAATGTAAATTATTGAAGATAAAACCTCCAAGCGATCTTTTAATTTGAAATAAGGCCTACCTTTCCCTTTTAGTTTTCTTACTGATTTATCATTATTCACACCTAAAACGAGAATATCTGCTGCTTTTTTTGCTCCTTTTAAATATCTGATATGCCCAGGATGGATTATATCAAAACAGCCATTGGCAAAAGATATTTTTAAGTTTTCTTTTTTTGCAATTTTACTTATTTCTTTCAATTGTTTTAAATTAATAATCTTAGGATAATTTTTCAACTTCATTTTTTATTTCTTCAAAAGATACAGTAGCTGTTCCCATTTTTTTTACCTTAATTCCACCAGAAATATTTGCAAGAAAGGCTGACTCTTCAAAACTTCCACCAGAACATAAAGACAATGTGTATGTTGAAAGAACTGAATCTCCTGCACCAGTTGTATCTGCCACTTGACCACTTCCATAAGGTGGGATTATTTTTGGTTTTTTTTCTCTTGGATGGATTAATATTCCTTTTGAACCCATTGTCATCAAAACTGCTTTTGGATTTAATTTTTTTAAAATTTCAAAGGAAGCTTTGACTGCATCAATCTCATTAGAAATTTTTAATCCAGTTAAGAATTCTGCTTCTTCTATATTTGGTGTAAGGGTTGTAACTTCTTTAAATTTATTTAACCTATACCTTGAATCAACTATAATTGGAAATTTAATTTTAATATTTTTTAAAAAAGAAAAATCAAAGGAGTTATAGCCATAGTCAGATACAACTAACCCATCAACACTATCCAATGGAAGGTTATCTCTTTTTATTTTTGGATAATATATTTCTTCATCATATCTTACAATTTGTTGTTTTGAAGTGCTTTCAAAACCAGCCAAAATCCTAACTTTTTTTATTGTTTTAAAATTTTTTAAGACCTTTATATAATCAGTATTAATTTTATTCTTTTTAAAAAAATTTAGCAAAATCTCCCCTTCAATGTCACCCCCAATGAAACCAAAAGGAATTGGTTCTCCTTTTTGTGCCTTTATATTCATAACTACATTTGCACCACCTCCTGGAACTACCCATTCTTCCCTCTTTTTTAAAATCAAAACTGGCGCTTCCCTCGATATCCTCTTTGGTGTTCCCCAAATGTAGCAATCAAGTATTAAATCAGCAATTATAAGTATTTTTTTATCTTTAAAATTATCCAAGATTTTTAATAGTTTATTTTTGTTCATCCAATTCCTTAAATATTTCTTCTTTTATTTTATTTTCCATACCATCCCCATAACCCAAATGATAAGAGATTAGTTTCCCATTTTTTCCAAATATAAAATTTGTTGGAAAAGCTGAAACGCCATATTTTTGGTAAACCTTTTCATCTCCTACCAATTCATCTTCCAAAAAAATAAAACTTAATTTTTTATCTTTTATAAGTTTTTTTGCTCTTTCTGTGTCTTGATATGCTTCAACAGCCACAAAAACAACTTCCTTTTCCTTTAATTCTTTCCAGATTTTTTCAATTTGCGGCAACTCCGCAATGCAAGCTCCTCAGGTGGGAAACCAGAATGCAAGCAATGTAACTTTTTCTTTTGATAAATCAAAAAAATTATACTCTTTTCTATCATAATCTTTTAAAGTAAAATCAATTTTTGAAGGAGAAATTTCTTTTTTTTTTGCTTTTAAAAAATCTTCAATTCCATCCTTTGAACCATAAATATCAATATAAATCTTTTCAAAGAGTTCGTAATTTTTTTCATTTTTTTCAAAAAGAACATCTGGCAATATTGCAGAAATTGCCTCTTCTTTTTTACTTATCTCTTTTAAAAGAAGAGCATAATAAAAATTAAAGTCATATAAGTATATCCCAGGAAAAGAAGGCTTTAAAAATTCTTTTGCTTTCTCAAAAGAACTCAATGATTTTTCATATTCCTTCAAACCAAAATATATTCTACCTTTAAAAAGTTCAGTTTCAAAATTTCTTCGCTTAAAATATCTATTTCTTTTTTCTTCCGATAATTTTTCATATTCTTTATTAATATATTCCTTTTCACAAAATTTTTTTGCTTCATCCAATAATTTTAATGAATTTTCAAAGTCCTCAATTTCAATCAATGCTTTTATTGTTTCTGAAAAATTATCATACTTTAAAGGTTTGTTAAAAGAATTAAAAACTTTTAATATATTGTTTTTATCTTTATTTCTTTTATAAAATTCAATTAGGCAAAACTTTAAATCCTCTTTTATGTCTTCTTTTTTCATTTTATTCATTAGATCTTTAACAAAAGATTCGTACTCTTTTGTTTCTTCATAATCCATAAGCTCAAAAATTAAATCATAAGTGTAAGAACTTTCTGGATGCTTTTTTAAGAAATCTTTTATAAGTTTTGCCTTTTCTTCAGATTCTTTTGAGTTTTCAAGGGATTTTCGAAGCAGATCATATTTTTTTTCCAAAACATTCTTTGAACAAAATAAAAAAAATATAAAGAAAAAAACTAAATATTTTTTCACAATAAAATATTATCATTAAAAATAGTTTTAGTCAATTCAATATTTTTTAAAAAAGCAAAAAATTCCCTATTCCTTTTGTAATGGTTTATAATAAAATTTGAATTGCGCCCAGAGGGAATTGAACCCCCAGCCTTCTGATCCGTAGTCAGATGCTCTATCCAATTGAGCTATGGGCGCCTTTTTTATTATATCATAGTTGCGCCCAGAGGGAATTGAACCCCCAGCATCCTGATCCGAAGTCAGGCACTCTA
>JBBISU010000023.1:0-24311 GCA_037441225.1 Acidobacteriota bacterium | reverse complement strand
TTGCGCCCAGAGGGAATTGAACCCCCAGCATCCTGATCCGAAGTCAGGCACTCTATCCAGTTGAGTTATGGGCGCCTATAATTCAAAGGAATAAAAAATATGGATTTCTTTTTTAATTTGGCATCTTCTTTATTGTTTCATTTTCAAGGGTGTAGCCAATTGTATTTGTTATTCCTCCTACCTGTTTTTTCAAATCACTAAAACCAATTATTAAATCTTCTAATGTTCTTTCTGTAATTTTTTGCGCTTCTGTTATATCCTTTATTGCTACCAATCTTTTTGAAATCTCTTCTCTTGCAATTAATTCTTTACTTTCTTCTTTTATAACATTAAAAGCTTTATAAAAAGGAATTCTTAAATCTTCTGGTAGGTCTTTTAATATATCCTCAATCTTTTCCATATTTTAATTATAGCATAACTAAAAATAAGGTGTCTCTTGATAAGTTCCAAAGACCTCTTTTAGACCATTTGTAATTTCACCCAAAGTTGCATAAGCTTTAACACAATCCATTAGTAAAACCATTGTATTTTCTTCTTTTTCTGCTGCTTTTTTTAATCTCTCAATATTTTTTTTGACTTCTCTATTATTTCTTTCTTTTTTGATTTTTCTTAAAAATCTAACTTGCTCCCTTTCAACTCTTTTATCTATTACAAGTATAGGTATTTTTTCTTTTTCTTCTTCTTCAAAGATATTCACTCCAACTATGAATTTTCTTTTTTCATCTAATGCCTTTTGATATCTGTATGCTGAATCCATTATCTCTTTTTGGGGAAAACCCTTTTCAATTGCAGAAACCATTCCACCCATCTCATCAATTTTCTTGAAATATTCTTTTGCCCCTTCTTCCATTTTATTTGTTAACCATTCTATATAGTAGCTTCCGCCAAGGGGATCTATTACATTTGGAACACCTGATTCAAAAGCAATAATTTGTTGGGTTCTTAAAGCAATTTTTACTGCCTCTTCTGTTGGTAATGCATAAGTTTCATCTAAGGAATTTGTATGAAGCGATTGGGTTCCTCCTAAAACAGCAGCAAGTGCCTGGATTGCAACTCTTATAATATTATTATAAGGTTGTTGAGCAGTTAAAGTGCAACCTGCTGTCTGTGTATGAAACCTTAATCTCATTGATTCTTCCTTTTTTGGTGAAAATCTTTCTTTCATCTCCTTTGCCCAGAGACGCCTTGCTGCCCTATATTTTGCAATTTCTTCAAAAAAGTCATTGTGGGCATTAAAGAAAAAAGATAGACGGGGTGCAAAAGAATCCACATCAAGACCCCTTTTTATTCCCCATTCCACATATTCAATCCCATCCCTTAATGTAAAAGCCAATTCCTGAATTGCTGTGGAACCTGCTTCTCTTATATGATACCCAGAAATTGAAATTGTATTCCATCTTGGAACATATTTTGTGCAAAATTCAATTTCATCAATTATAAGTCGCATAGATGGTTTTGGTGGAAAAATGAATTCTTTTTGTGCTATATATTCCTTTAAAATATCATTTTGGATTGTACCTGATATTTTTTTTAAGTTATGTCCTTTTTTTTCTGCTACTGCTAAATACATAGCAAAGATTATAGGGGATGTGCAATTTATTGTCATAGAAGTTGTGATTTCTTCCAAGTTAATTCCATCAAATAAAATTTCCATATCTGCAAGGGTATCTATTGCCACGCCACATTTTCCAACTTCTCCTTTTGAAAAATCATCATCAGAATCATAGCCATAAAGGGTAGGTAAATCAAAGGCAACTGATAAGCCCGTCTGCCCATGAGACAATAAATATTTATATCTTAAATTTGAATCCCTTGGAGTTCCAAAGCCAGAAAACTGCCTCATTGTCCAAAGTTTTCCCCTATACATTGTGTCATAAGGTCCTCTTGTAAAAGGAAATTTTCCTGGCTTTCCAAGGTCCTTTTCAAAAGAAAAATTCTTTATATCATCTGGTTCTAAAATTTGTGGTACCTCAAAAAAAGAAACAGTTGTAAAGTCCTTAAAATTCATTTTCAAACTCCTTTAATTGATTTTGTAAGTATCTTTCCTTTATAATCCTCATAAATCTTGGTCTTAAAATCAATTCAAAAGCACTTTCTTTTTCTGGAAATAAATTAAGAACAAATTTTTTTACTATCTCCACTTGGCATAATGCCTCCTCGAGGGTCAAATCTGGATCAGTTGCAATTGTTTGTAAATTTAAATCTACAACTATTCTCATTATTTTAATCCTTTTATTTTCTTCTTCCAATTCCATAAGAATATTTTTACATAGTTAAAAATTAAAATCAACCTTTTGTTATGTTATACTATTTTAAAATATGTTTTGCAATTTTTTTAATTTAGGCGACCCAGAAGGAGATTTTTTTAAAGCAGGAAAATTTTTTTCTCATTTATCAAATTTGATTAAAGAATCAAGCCCAATAATTTCAAATATATTTAAATTTTTTTCCTTTTTGGTGAGATTTTTCTCTTCAAATTTCATAATTTTTGGAATTATTTTAATATTTTTTACCCTTTTACTAATTGTTATTATTTACTTCCAAAAAAAGAAAAAGGATGTAAAAAAAATTGAAGCCAAAAATATTTAATTTAAAACTATTCTATATGGGCACCAAAGGGGACCAAAAGGCAAATTTTTAATTAAGTAATTTTTAAGGAGCGCTTTTAATTCACCATCATCTTCTTGCATTAAGATCTCAAAAAAGGTCTTTTCCTTTGGAAAAATCACCAGTTTTACTTCTTCTTTTTCAGGAATTTTAGCCAATTTTTTTGCTTCTTCAATTGCTTCTTTGTACCCGCCAATTTTATCTACTAATTTTAAATCAAGGGCTTGTGAACCAGTCCAGACCCTCCCTTTTGCAATTTCTCTAACCTTTTCTTCTTTGATATTTCTGCTTTTTGAAACATTTAAGACAAATTCGTCATAAATTTCATTCATTTGTTTTTTCAGTATCTCCCTTTGCTCTGGAGTAAAGTTCTTGAGCGAGCTATAAAAGTCAGCTTGAGCACCTATTTTTACAGAATCAAAAGTAATTCCAAGCAAGTCCTCCCAAAAGCCCTTTGTATTAAATTTCCCAACAACAACTCCAATTGAGCCAGTTAAAGTTGATGGTTGAGAGATAATTTTATCAGCAGACATTGATACCCAGTATCCACCAGAGCCAGCTACATCACTCATTGAGACAACAACAGGTTTTTCTTTTTTTGTAAGGATTAATTCTCTTCTTATAATCTCTGAGGCAATAGCAGAACCACCAGGTGAATCAACTCTAAAAATAACTGCTTTTATGCTCTTATCTTTTCTTGCTTCCCTAAAATATTTTGAGATTGTTTCAGAACCCATACCTCCACCCCCACCAAAAGGAGATACTTCTGATGAACCAATATAAATCCCACCCATACCAAATATTAAGGCAATTTTTTCACCAAAGTTGTGCTTTTCAATTCTATACTTTAATTCAGATATTAAATGATAATCCTTTCCTCCAATTTCCTTTAATTTTTCTTCTATTTCATCTTCATATAAAAGCCCATCCACTAATTTTAAATTTAATGCTTCTTTTGCTGAGAGAGGTCCTTTTTCTATGGCATTTATCAGTTCTTCTTTATTAATTTTTCTTTTCTTTGAAATATACTCAACCATATTATTAAAAATGGAGTTTACAAGGGATTCTTCCATTTCTTTATGGGCTTCTGTAAACTTCTTTTCAGTAAATAAATTCATTGCTGTTTTATATTCTGCAATGTGGTCAAAATCTGGGTAAATATGTAATTTATCAAGTGTGCCTCTTAAAAAAGGAACTTCTGCATTTATTCCAATTAAGTTTACATAGCCATCAGGATTTATATAAATTTTATTTGCAGAAGATGCAAGCCAGACACTTCCATTTGCAGGACCAAATTCACCAAAAGTTTCAGAATAAACAAAACTTGGTTTAACCTTACTAAATTCTTCAATTGCTTTTGCCAGTTCCTCAATTTTACCAGGACCCATTGCAAATTGTTTTAATCTTAAATAAAGACCTAAAATTTTAGGATTTTTTTCTGCATCTCTTATGATGTTTATATAATCATAAAGGGATAATTTTTTCTTTTCAAAAAAGATTGGAAGGGATACCTTTGGATACCATTCTTCAACTTCACCAGAGATTGAAATTTTTAAAATTGTATTTTTTTTAAGACCTTCTTCTTTAAAAGCAAAATAAACTATTAAAGAAAAAACAATGAATAGCAAAAAAACAATTAAAAGAATCCATCTTAATGTTTTCATTTTTCCCTCCTTAAAACTTTTTACGATTTGAAAAATAAAAAGTTTTCCAATTTAATATATTTTTTTTACAATTTGGAAAAATTTTAACTAATTTAATTCCAATTCTCAAGACATTGTAAAAGTTTTTATATTTAATTGTTTTTTTGTCCATCTTTTTTGAAAAAAGGATTTTTTCAAGTAAATTTTTATAAAATATTAAGTTTTTTCCAAAATATTTTTCAAATTTCAAATTTAAATTAGAAGCAAAGAATAAGAAAATAAAATATTCTTCATCCAAAAAATTTTTAAAATCCCCATCAAAGATTTTTAATGCCTTTTCAAAATTTTTATTGAAATTATAAGGAAAAGGAAAAATTATTTTCAGTATTTTTTTGTCTTCCAATAATTTTAATGTTTTAAAGGATGAACCGCTTTTTAAGATTCTCAAAATCTCTTCTTTTATCCGAGCTTCTGGAATTAAAATTAGTTCATTTTTTAATAAATTAATTGCTTTCCCTGTCTCTTCTTCAATTTTAAAGTTTAATCTACAGGAAAGGGCACAAGCTCTGATAATCCTTACGGGATCTTCTTTAAATCTTTCAAAAGGGTCTCCAATTGTTCTTATTATCCTGTTTTTAATATCTTCAAGTCCTCCATTATAATCAATTAAATCAAAATTTAAAGGATCATAATAAAGGGAATTTATTGTAAAATCCCTTCTCCTTGAATCTTCCTCTTGAGTTCCATATTTTTTATTTGATAAGATTAGTTTTTCTGTTGGGCTTAAATTTTCAGGCAAAGGACCAGGGTCTCTTCTAAAGGTTGAAACTTCAATTTTATTTTTTCCAAAATAAATATGAACCAGTTTATATCTTTTCCCTATAATATAGGCATTTTTAAAAATTGATTTTATTTTATAAGGATTTGCATCAGTTGCAATGTCCCAATCCCTTGGCACAATCTTTAAAAGTAAATCTCTAACAGAACCTCCTACGAGAAAAGCATTGTGTCCTTTCTTTTTTAATTTTTTTATTATGAATAATGCAAAAGGGGAAATAAGATCTTTGTCAAATTCAACTTTCACTTAAAAAAAGGGAAGAGTAAAATAATTGAAAGGCAACCCTTTTTTTCTTGTACAGTTGTTATTGGGGGTTGGTTTATAAATTTTTCAAGGTTTTTTTCAAATTCACTTTTAATTTTAAAAGGTAAGAATATATTTAATGTATTTGACCCGCCTTCTATCTGAGTATTTGTTTTTCCACACCATTGGCATTTTATTTGTTTTTTTTCTTTTTGAGGAAATTTTAAAGTAATTCCTTTTTCATCATTAGAAACATCACATAGATTTTTTAAAAATAAAGGTGAGGAACAAAAAGGGCAAATGTTAATCTTAAAACCCAAGAAATCTTCTGCTTCAATTGACTTGTCTAATTGTGTTTCTAAGGGTTTTAAGGAAAAATTAAAGATTTTTGATTCTGCTTCTTTTATTGCTTCACCAATTAAATCTAAATCTTTTTTTTCAATTATAAAAATATTTGCTTTACATTTTGAACAATTTTTTTGTCTTATATCTTCTTTTTCAAGAGGAGCACTGCACCACTGACAATTCATTTTATTTTGAATCTTTTAATGCCTGAGGTAAAGAAACAATTTGAGGATTTGTTTTAAGCAAACTTTCTGGAAGTGCACTCTTTTTATTTATTGCTTCTTCTTTATTGCTAAACTTATCATAAAAAAGTTTATAACAATTTTTCCCTTTAAAGTTAATTGGAATGTACCAAAAATTTAAATCAGGATATTCTTTTTTTATTTTAACAATTGTCTCCTCCTGACAAGCAATTAAAATTTGAATTGTATAATAATTATTAGGAACTGATTTGGCTTCCTGTAAGAAATTATATGCCTCATTTTCCAAAGGGGATTTGGAAACTTCCTTTTTTTCTGATTCTTTTTCTTTTATAGGGGCTTTTTCTTTTTCCTTTGCAGGTTCAATCTTTTTTGGAGGAATTAATTCTTCTTTTTTTGTTTCTTCTTTTAACTTTTCTTTTGCCTCTGGTTCAACTTTTTTTGATTCAATTTCACTTTCTTTTTTTAATTCCTGATTTGGAACTTCTTTTTTTTCAGGTTCAACTGGTTGAGGGGGATTTTCTTTTTGAGGAGTTAGAATCATTAAATCAGTTTCTTCTGCTTTTTTTTCTTCAACAAATATTGGCTTTGTTGCTACAACATTTTTTGGTTTTGAAAACCAACCATAATAAATAAAAATAATGGCAAAAAACAGTATAACAATACCACTTCCAACTAAAGGATAGACATAAAATATTTTTTTCTTTTTATCTTTATATTTTTGTTTTAGAGGAAATTCTATGTTTGGAGGAGATAAAGGCAAAACTTCCTTTTGCACCTCAAGAGGGCTAAAAAGAGCTTCTTGAGTTAGCTTTTTTTGTGTTTCTCCCATATCTTTGATTACTCCAAAACAGTTAAGGAAAGCTAATTTTTTATAAATTTCCATTTCTTTTTTTTGAGAATAAGAAGTGCTTTCTGCAATTGTAAAGGTTCCATTTAATTTCATTGCAAGTTGTTTATCTTCTTCGTCCCATTCAAGTAAGCTTAAGAATTCTTCTAATTCTGGTTCTTTCCCAATGAGATGGTTTAAAGGTGGAAGGAGTTGAAAAATTAATTCTCTTTCTTCAAGTCCCATAATAAAATCCAAGATCCATAAGTGAGTAGGATAATAAAATATATCTGTTCTTGTTGGTTCATGGCCTTCTATAAAGGAAATTTTCCCATTGCTTTCCTTTACAACATTGTACAAAATAAAATTTGCTTGTTTTTTTAGTTCTTCTTCCAATTCTTCCTTTTTTATAAATCCAAAGGCAATTAGCTGTTTCCCAATTTGGGCAAAGGAATTACTTTTTTCAAGGGCTTCTTTTATATGTTCTTTTGTAAGTTTTCCATCTCTTATTAAAATTTCATCAATCTTCTCTTTATCAATTGTTGTGCCAATACTGATTAAATTTCCGTCCCTTAAATAAAAAACCCTTGTTCCTATCTCTGAATCAAGCCTTACCGCGCCTGTAAACCTTGACCTAAATACCTCACCCAAAGTAGGTATAATTTTGCTAAATTCCAAAACCTTATCTTCTAATACCATCAATAATATTATGCCTTAAATAAACTATTTTGTCAAATAGAAAGTAAAAGGATTGAAACATACATCCTGTCCATTGACAGTGTCCGTTTTTTAAAATCCGTGGTCCGTGTCCGTCTTCCGTGTCTGTGTTTTGCATAAAATGTTGTGGTAATTAAAAAAGAGCAGTAGTGCAGCAGTGTAGGCATAGTGCTTGTACGACCCGTAAAAAAAATCAAAATTCCTTTATAATTTTTAATTACGGGCTGAGCAAGTTTGAACCCCTACCAAAAAAATAAATTTGATTGTATTTTCCCTACACGACAATCGCCAACGCTAAAAAAAATTATAAAATTTATCAATTTTTTATCTCTATTTAATCCTTGCCTAGTGGAAAGGTGAAAATGATCAGATAGCAAATGGAAAAAATATAGATTCAAATGTTCCAGTTCAAGTTTTAAATATAAAAAATTCAAAGGCAATTTCTAAAGGGGTTCAACATTCTATTCCTTTTCACCTGTTTTTTTGAAATTAAAGCTTCAGTTTTCAAAACTTTTTAAATTATGAAAGAGATAAAATAATCTGAATAAAGATTGCAGTTCCGGAACTATAATCCTGTGAAAAAGCATTGCAGAAAAAAATAATTTTTTTAATATTTTTAAAAAAATAATTTTACTGGAAATTCAATTTATAATAAATAAGCGAAAAAGGAAAATTTAATAACTCCTCATTGAACCTTAAAAAATTTAAAAGAATAATTTGACCTTTATTTGTTTTTTTTGTTAAAATTATGTGATTTTTAATTAGGGGGTAGATATGGCTTTAAAGTATGAACCATTTGTAAAAGCAGAATCTTCAATGGCAGAGTTCACAATAAAAGCTTTGGTTTTAGGGCTTATAATGAATGTAATTTTAGGTGCAGCAAATGCTTATCTTGGGCTTAAAGCAGGAATGACAATTGCTGCCACTTACCCTGCTGCTGTAATTGGTATGGCGGTTTTGAGGATTTTTAGAGGAAACATACTGGAAGAAAATTTTGCAAGGACTGTTGGTTCAATTGGTGAATCTGTTGCAGCTGGTGCAATCTTTACAATCCCTGCTTTTGTAATTTTGGGCTTGTGGCAATTTAATACATTTAAGGATTATATAACTGCCAGTGCTTTGATGGTTGTTGGTGGAATTTTAGGAATTTTGTTTGTAACAATGCTTAGAAGGGTTATGGTTGAAGATAAGGATTTACCTTATCCTGAATCAGTTGCAGCAGGAGAAATCCATAAAGCAGGGCAGAGGGGTTCAGAGGCAGCTATGCAACTTTTTAAAGCAATGGGTGTTGGTGCTTTGATTAAATTTTTGGGTGATTTTGGACTATTTAAAGCATCAAATGACTTTATTATAAAAGTAGGTGAAATTGGAAAAAGTATTATCCGCTTGGGTTTCAGGAGTGATTCTTATGCCATAAAAAATGTTGGAGGAACTTCTACAATTTCTGCCCCAGCAGTAAGTCCAGCTTATATGGGAGTTGGCTATATTATTGGACCTGAACTTGCCTCTTTAAACTTTGCTGGTGGGCTTTTGGCATGGGGGCTTTTTGTTCCCTTACTTATATTCTTTTTAGGTCCTGCTATGGTAGGGGATTTTGCCGCAAATCAAGGGCTGGATCCAAATTCTGAAGTTGCCTGGATTAAACTTACAGAAAATTTATGGAAATTTATTGTAAGGCCAATTGCAGTGGGAGGAATGCTTGTTGGTGCTGCTTATACTTTGTACAGGATGAGGAAAAATTTAAAAGCAGGGCTTAAAAGATCTATTTCTGATTTAAAAAAATCCGCAGAAGCCCATAGTGCAACACTTAGAACTGATAAGGATTTAAATTTTAAGATCGTCCTTTTTGGCATAATTGTTGTATTTGTTTTAATGTGTCTTTTGTATTTTTACTTTTCTGGAAAAATCTCTGGTGCAATAATGGCTGCCCTTGTAATGCTTATAACTGGATTTTTCTTTGCAGCTGTTTCCGGAAATTTAGTTGGGATGATTGGTTCTTCAAATAATCCTATTTCTGGATTAACCCTTGCAACATTGATTGTTGCAGCCCTTGTAATGGTAATTATTGGTGTTTCTGGTAACCAAGGGGTTGCAGCTGTTTTAGGGGTTGCAAGTGTTGTCTGTGTTTCTTCTGCTGTTGCTGGTGAAATGTTGCAGGATTTAAAAGTTGGGCATATCCTTGGAGGTACTCCTTGGAAAATGCAGGTCGGGGATATAATTGGTGTAGTTGTTGCTGGCTTTCTTATGTTTTTCCCCTTATATGTTTTGCATTTTTCAAATATAAAGCAAGGGGGCGTTGGCTTTGGAGATAGAGCTTTATCTGCCCCACAGGCAGGGCTTATGGCTACTCTTTCTCAAGGGATAGTCGGTGGTGAGATGGCTTGGCCCCTTGTTGTAGTGGGAATTTTAATGGGAATATCCCTGATTTTAGTTAAGGTTAAAAGTCCTATGCTTTTTGCTGTAGGAATGTATTTACCCTTAGAGACAACTTTTGCAATTTTTGTTGGTGGTATGATTAGATGGATAGTGGATACAATTGCAAAAAAGAGGGACTATAACGATGCACAAAAGATAAGGATTGAAAATGCAGGCGTTTTATCTGCTTCTGGCTTGATTGCAGGCGAGGCACTTATGGGTTTAATAGTTGCAGCAGTTGTTTTTTTCAGGGAAAAGGGGTTTTTCTCAATGAATGATTTTATTCCAAATTGGAAAGCTCCTGGCTTTTTGGCAGTGTTATTTGCTCTTGCTATTGCCTTTTATCTGATTTTTGTGCCTTTAAGAAAAGCAGGTTCAAAGGATGAGCCACCACCTCCAACAGTTCAAATGTAATATTGAATAGAGAAAGAGAAAAAAAAATACAAATTCTTTTCTTTTTATGTATTTTGCTATGGCAAATATTATTTAATTTTGTAATTTTTCCACAAAGACCTTTTTTAAAGTATCCATTAAATGCCTTAAAATTTTTTTCAAAATTAGAACCTTCAGAAAGATTTTTGGATTTTTCCCCTTTTTATCTTTTTTTAAATGGTTTTCTTTCATTTTTTAGTAAAGAAGCATTTAAGATAATTCCTTATCTTCAATTAGGACTTTGTCTTTTAGGATTTATTTTTTTCTTTCAATGGCTAAAGAAAAGATTTTCACCTTTTATTGCTTATTTAGTTATAACTATTGCTTCAGTTTACCCTTCTTATCTTTTATATTTGAATTGCCTTGAACCAGAAGCACTCCTCGTGTTTACAACAGTATCAGGTCTTTCTTTTTTGCTCCTTGAAAAATCATCACTTTTAATTGGGATCTTTTTTGCTTTATCTGTCCTTTTAAGGCCTTCTTTTTTCCCAATTGCAATTCTTGTCTTTTTCTTTATAAAAGGTAAAAGGTTTTTATATTTATTACCAATAATATTTTCTATTCTTTTGCTTTTGTTTTTTTCTTACTGGGCAACAGGATATTTTACTTTAACCTTTATGAGCCCTGGTACTGTTTTTTATGAAGGAAATAACCCAGAAGCAACTGGTGTAGCTGCTCTTTATCCAAAAACAATTAAATTATGGGAACAAGAGTTTTCTGGAAAAGAATCTGATTTTGCTCATAAATTGTATAAAAAAGTAGCAGAAATTGAAGATGGAAAATCAAAAAACTTGTCAGAAAAACAGTTTTTTTGGTTTAAAAAAACATTTAATTATATTATGGATTATCCTTTCCTCTGGCTTTTTCAGTATCTAAAAAAAATCTGCTTTTATCTTTTTTCAGGCGAAGCCCATGATATTTTTTCACTTATTATGATTAATAATAAGTTAGGAATCCTTAAATTTTTTTCTTTTGCCATTTTTTCTTCCCTTTTGGTTATTTCACTTATTTTTAATTCAAGGAAAATAGAAAAAATTATTCTTTTTTCATTTTTTTTTAATCTTTTAATCCTTTCACTTTTTTATTTTTCTTCAAGGCAAAGGATTACCTTATTTTCTTTTATTCTCTTCCTTATTCCTTATGGGTTAGAAGTATTGATTAAGAATAAAATAAAAATTATTTTTTTCCTTTTATTTTATTTCTTATTTTCAATAAATTTGGGGGAGGTAAAAAGTTTTACAGAAACCTTCCAGGAGATACAAAAAGCAGGAGGACTCCAAGAGACAACTTTTAATCTTTTTAAGGAAAAAAAATTTTCTGAAGCCTCTTATACTTCATCTTTGTGTATTGCAGAAGCGCCTTATCTCTCCTACAGCCATGCAATTGGCCTTGTTCCTTTTTATAAAGGGACAGTTTATGCAAGTGCATTAAAGGCAAAAGAAGAAAATAGTGATTTTAATAAAGGGTTATTATATTTTTATGATGGAAATATAAAAGAAGCAATAAAATATTTTGAAAAGTTAAAATTTAAGAAAATCCAAAGACATTATTATAACCAGGATTTACCAATTTATTATTATATAATTTGTCTCATAAGAGAAAATAAAATTGAAGAAGCAAAAAATTATTTAAAAATTGCAAAGGAAAAATATCCTGTCTATATTTCCATATTATCTCTTGATTATTTAATTAATGGAAAAATTGAATTGACAAAATATTATGATATTTTATATGTAAATTTTAAATTAGCAGAGACATCTCTATTTTTAAATGATTATGTTAATTCTTTAAAGTATTCAGAAAAAGTTATAGAGATTGCACCAGAAATTTTATATGCCCATGAGATAAGAGCTGTTTCCTTAGCTTTTTTAGGAAATTTTCAAGAAATGGCAAAAGAATTAAAGTTTATTGTAGAAAAAAGGATTACAATAATTTTCCATCGCCAGTGGCAGATTATTACCAAAATGATAGAAGAAAAGTTTGGAAATAACGAAAATTACACTGAATTTATAAATTATTTAAGGACTTTATTTCCAAAATATGATTAATAATGTTAAAATATAATTTATGATTGATAATATGAGTATAGAAGAACAGCTAAATTATCTAAAAAAAGGGGTTGAAAACCTGATTGAGGAAGAAGAACTATTAAAAAAAATTCAAAAGAAAAAGCCGATGACCGTAAAAGTTGGCTTTGACCCTTCAGCACCAGATATACATTTAGGGCATACTGTTGTTATGAGAAAAATGAAGCATTTTCAAGATTTAGGTCATAAAGTTATATTTTTGATTGGTGATTTTACAGGTATGATAGGGGATCCTTCTGGGAAAAAGACAACAAGACCACAACTTACAAAGGAAGAAGTTTTAAAAAATGCTGAAACCTATAAAAAACAAGCTTTCAAGATTCTTCATCCTGAAAAAACAATTATTGATTTTAATAGTAGGTGGCTTTCACAATTGGGAGCAGAGGGTTTTATAAAGCTTGCTTCAAAGATAACACTTGCAAGAGTCCTTGAAAGGGATGACTTTACAAAAAGATGGAATGCAAAGGAACCAATAGGTTTGCATGAACTTTTATATCCCTTAGCACAGGGCTATGATTCTGTATTTTTGAAGGCAGATGTGGAATTGGGTGGAAGAGACCAGTTGTTTAATTTACTTATTGGAAGAAATTTGATGAAAGAATATGATTTAGAACCACAAGTTGTAATGACTCTGCCTCTCCTTGAAGGGCTTGATGGAAAAGAAAAAATGAGCAAGTCCTTAGGGAATTACATTGGAGTGGAAGACCCCCCAGATGAGATGTTTGGAAAGATCCTTTCAATTTCTGATGATTTGATGTGGAAATATTATCTGCTTTTAACTGATTTATCCAAAAAAGATATTCAAGAGATGAAAAACAAAGTAGAAAAGGGCTTTTTGCATCCAAAGGAAGCAAAAATTTTTCTTGCTTTAAAGATTGTTTCTGATTTTTATTCAAAGGAGGAAGCTGAAAAGGCAAAGATAAGGTTTGAAAAACTATTTTCAAAGAAGGAAAAGCCAGAAGATATTCCCACATTGGAATATAAGTTTGAACCAGAAAATTTGTTTTGCAAGTTTTTAAAAGATATAAATGCTTTGTCTTCTGTCTCTGAGGCAAGGAGGGTTATAAGTCAGGGAGGAATAGAAATAGAAGGAGAAAAGATCACAAATCCAGAAATAAAGATGAAGGAGTTAAAACTTAAAGAATTTACATTAAGAGTTGGCAAAAAGAAGTTTTTTAAAATAAAATTATGCTAATATATATTAGGAGGTAAATTATGAGCCAAAAAGAAGAGTTTCCCACAATGATTATACCTAAGGGAACTGAAATAAAGGTTAACGAAAAAGGGCAGCTTTCAATAAAAACCCCTGGAAATCTTGTAATACAAAACTCTGGGAATTATTCCTTGATAAAGTCAGAAAGAGGATCTATTAAAGTAGAACCCTCTGTAAATGTTGAAGCAATTGAGGTAGAGGCAGCAGATACTTGCCTAATACAAGGAAATTTAACAGCCTGGAAGGTAAAAGCAAAAAAATTATGCTTAGATGAAAGAGCCCAGGCATTTATTATGATACAAGAATCTCAAGATTTAGAGTTGGCAAAGACCTCCCGGCTGGTGGGAAATTTCTCTTCTGAAAAAGAAATATATATATTGATAGCAAAGTTTTCTTCTGAACTTAAGGCATTGCCTTCTTCTATAAATCTTGGGGAAGAAGAAAAAGTAAAAATATTGCCTACTTCAAAGGAAAATGAAAATATTTCTTTAAGTTTAATTATATTAGAAAGGGAATTTGGGCTTGGAATTTATGATCCAGATAGTTTGCAAGCAATAAAAGAAATAATAAATTGTTTAAAACAAAAGGATAAAAATAAATTAAAAAATGTTTTTGAAATATTTTCAAAGCAAATAAAAGAGCCATCAGAGGAGTTAAAAAGAGCATTTGGATTAATTGAAGAAATTTTATGAGGGAGTCCTGGTCTTCAAAATTTTCCTTTATTTTGGTTGCTGCTGGCTCTGCAATTGGGCTTGGAAATATTTGGAGATTTCCCATAATGGTAGGCCAAAATGGTGGTGCTATCTTTGTTTTATTTTATTTAATTTTTGTATTTTTTTTTGCTCTTCCAATCTTAAATGCAGAAATTTCCTTGGGAAGAGCAGGGCAGATTAGTGTTGTTGGGATTTTTAAAAAATTTGCTCCAAAGAGCTTTTGGAAATATCTTGGATTTTTATATATAATTACTTCCATTTTTATATTATCCTATTATTCTGTCGTAGCGGGCTGGATATTTAATTATTTTTTATATGGAATTTCTGGTAATTTAAAAAATTTATCAAGTATTGAAAAGGCAGCTGAGGTCTTTCAAAATATGTCTTTATCTCCTTTCTCTCAAATATTTGGTTTATTTTTAATAATTTTTTTAACTGCCTTAACTGTTCTTGGGGGAATAAAGGGAGGAATAGAGAAAGTATGCAAAATCCTGATGCCTGTTTTGTTTATATTGCTCTTAATACTTGTTTTGAGAGCAATAACCCTTGAAGGAGCTTTAAGGGGTTTAAAATTTTATCTTTTACCTGATATTTCAAAGATAAATCCAAAGGTCTTAATTTCTGGAATGGGACAAGCATTTTTTTCATTAAGTTTAGGTGTTGGTGCAATGCTTACTTATGGTAGTTATTTATCAAGGGATGAAAATATTTTTAAAGCTTCTTTATGGATTGTAATTGCAGATACTCTTGTTGCATTTCTTGCAGGACTTATAATATTTCCTTCTCTTTTCTCAGTAGAAGGTTTAAATATCAAAGCAGGTCCTTCTCTGATTTTTGTTACTCTTCCAATTGTTTTTTATCACCTTCCCTTAGGGTTTTTTTTTGAAATATTATTTTTCCTTTTAATAATAATTGCAGCAATTACAAGCACAATATCCCTTTTGGAGATTCCTGTGACCTATCTTATAGATGAAAAAAATTTTAGCAGAAAAAAAGCAGTTTTTTTTACTTCTCTTTTAACATTTTTTCTGGGAATACCTTCTGCCCTTTCTTTGGGAATTTCAAAAGCTTTTACATCTTTTTTGAATATCTTTGGAGGAGAAAAGGGATTCTTAGAGGTTCTTGACATATTTTTTGGCCATTTTTCTTTAAGTATTGGTTCTCTTCTTTTATGCCTTTTTGTTGCATATAAATTGAAGTTCTTGCCTGTCCTTGAAAACTTGAACCAGCCGCAAAAGTTTCCTTTTGAGAAACTTTTTAAAATTTTCATTTCTTTAATCTGCCCATTAGGTATTTTTATTTTAATTTTATTTTTCTTATTTTATCCAAAGGAGATTGGCTGATGAAGGTTAAAGGTGCTGTTATAAATTCAAGGATTGCTTTTATTAAGAAAAATTTTGGTGAAGAAGGATTTAAAATGGTTTTAGAAGCTTTAAGTAAGGAAGATAGAGAAATCCTGTCAGGTCTTATATCTTCTATGAGCTGGTTTCCCTTTGATTTTGCTTTAAGATTGGATGAAACAATATTTAAAGTATTGGGAGGCTCAAATCCTAAAGTATTTGAAGAATTAGGTGCTCAATCTGCAAGAGAGAATTTATCAAAGGCACATAAGCATTTCTTAGAAATAGGAGATCCAATGAAATTTCTTGAAAAAGCTCCAATTATTTATAAGTTTTATTATGATACTGGTTATAGAACCTATGAAAAGGTTAGTGAAAATGAAGCAATTTTGACTACTTATGATTCTGAAGCTTACTCTTTGGCTGATTGTTTAACGGTTATAGGTTGGTACAGAGAAGCTTTAAAAATGTGTGGTGCCAAAGTTGTAAAAATAGTTGAAGAAGAATGTAAGGCAAAGAGTGGAAAGTTTTGTAGATACAGAATAAAATTTGAAGTATAAATGGAAGTTTCTAAAGAAGATTTAAAATTTATGGAGGTAGCAATAAAAATTGCAAAAAAGGGTTGCTATAAAACTCCTCCAAATCCAATGGTTGGAGCAGTTATAACTGATGGAAAGAAAATTCTTTCTAAGGGTTATCATAAGTATTTTGGGGGTTCCCATGCAGAAATTGTTGCATTAAGAAAGTTGCCAAAGACAAAAAAAGAATTAAATTTATATGTAAATTTAGAACCCTGTGTCCATTATGGAAAAACAGGACCTTGTGTAGATGAAATAATAAAAAGCAAAATCAAAAATGTCTTTATTTCAACAAAAGATCCAAATCCTTTAGTGAATGGAAAAGGCATTGAAAAGTTGAGAAATTCAGGTATAAATGTTTTTTTAGGGCTAATGGAAGAGGAAGCCATTTTTTTAAATAGAATATTTTATTACAATCAAATATATAATTTACCTTATATAATTTTAAAAAGTGCTTCAACCCTTGATGGATACATTGCTGATGAAAATTATAAAAGTAAATGGATAACTTCAAAAGAAACAAGAGATATTGGAAAAAAATTGAGGGAAGAAGTAGATGCAATTTTGGTTGGGGCAAATACTGTTTTAAGAGACAATCCAAGATTAGACAGAATAAAAGAAAATCCACCAAGGGGTGAAATTTTTAAAATTGTTTTGGACCCTGAAGGAAAAATTTCAAAAGATTTTAATTTATTTAAAAAAGGAAAAGTAATTTGGGTTTTAAAGGAAGGAATTAAAAAAGGAACTACTGAAAATACAATAGCTTTAAATTATCCTTTGGTTGATGGCACTTTCCCTTTGAAAAATTTATTGAAAAAGTTAAAGCAAATTGGCATAAATTCAATATTAATTGAAGGTGGGAGTAAAACAAGCAGTTTTTTTTTAAAAGAAAATTTAGTCCAAGAAATTGCTTTTTTTTATAGCCCAAAATTATTAGGAGGGGGGATCAAAAACATTTGTAATTTAAATTTAAGTTTAAAGGAAGCAATAAGAGTTCAAAATGTTAAATTAAAAAAGATTGGGGAAGATTTTTATTTAAGAGGGCTTATATGTTCACTGGAATTGTTGAAAACACAGCTAAGATAGTTAGCTTTAAAAGGGATAAGGTTTTAATTTCATCTCTTAATCTAACAAATTTAAAGATAGGTGAATCCATTTCTGTAAATGGGATGTGCCTTACAATAGAAGATTTGAAAGATGGAAAATTGGTTTTTCATCTTTCAAAGGAATCCTTAAAAAAATCAGATTTAAGTTTGTGGAAAGAAGGAAATATTGTAAACATTGAAAAGGCTTGTACCCCTTCAACACTTATGGGTGGGCATATTGTTACAGGGCATATTGATTGTATAGGAAAGGTTAAAGATTTTAAAAGAAAAGAAATATTAAAAATTGAATATCCAAAAGAATTTTCAAAATATCTGGTACTAAAGGGCTCAATTGCAATAAATGGTGTATCGCTGACAATTTCAAACTTAAAAAATTATGAATTTGAAGTTAGTATAATCCCATATACACTGAAGAATACAAATATTTTATTTTTAAAAAAAGGGGACAAAGTGCACCTTGAATTTGATATACTTTCAAAGATTGTTGAAAAGTTAATCTCATCAAAGGAAGTTTACAGATGAAAATATTCAATAAGTGTTTTATTCCTGCTATTAAAAGGTTTTCTTCTATACAAATTCCATATTTTTTCCATACAGTCGTTTTTTATCCATACCAAAAAAAGGAATCCAGCAATTTTTATATTAATTTTGAAAAAAGGCAGGTTTTTCCTATAAAAGAAAATGATGTATGGTTTGTAAATGAAAATTTTATAAAAGAGTTAAGCAATTTCAAGCATCCAAGGGAAAGTATTTTAATTTATGATGTTCCAGAAGAAGAAGAGATTTTTCAATATATAAGAAAGTCCTTACCTTATCTTTTATCTCTTCAATGTGGGGTTACATTAATTTTACAAGATGCCAATGATAAATTAAACTATGAAAATACTTTAAACCTCTTTTCTTTACATAATTTTGTCTTGTTTGGAAAAAATTTAAAAGAGAATTTAAATAATATAAAGGCATTTCTTTACCCCTTTTTTCCAGGTATTTCAGACATTCCTGAAATATGGGAAGAACATCTTTCATATCTTAAGAATTTTAACATTTCTTATGTTTTTCCTTTAACAATATATTTCGATTCAAATACAATTAAATATTTTTTTGAAATAGCAAAGGAAAATCCCAAAGTTCAAAAGAGGGTAGAAGAAGTATTTCATTTAAAAAGCAGGAAGGAATATATAAAATATTTATGGCAAAAATTTTTGCCTCAAGCAAGGAAAGAAGGTTTTAAAATTCTTCCGCCCATACCAAAACAGGCAGGTGAACTTTATGAAAATAAATTACTTGCTCAAAGAGCATTTTTTTTATGGCATTGGTTAATTACAATGGAAAGGGATATAGAAGCATGGCAGTTCCATCGTTTGGGCTTTAAACTCTGGCGTCTTCAGTTTCCTTTAAATCAAATCTTCAAAGAAGGAAACCTTAATTTGTTTGAATTAAATTTAGTAGAAGATTATTTAAAAGGTGATCCATATATTTATCCAGATGAAGAAATATGGCTTTAAAAATGGCTTATATACATATGCCTTTTTGTTTTTCAAAATGTATATACTGTGATTTTTATTCTGAAACAGATTTAAGTTTAAAAAAAGAGTATTTAAAATATTTAAAAAAAGAAATTGATTTAAGATATAAAGGTGAAAAAATATCCTCTATTTATTTTGGTGGAGGGACTCCCTCTCTTTTTGAACCAGAAGAAATTGGAAAAATAATTGATAAATTTAATAAAAAAAAGAATTGTGAAATTACAATTGAATTGAATCCAGAAGATGTAAGTTTAAAAAAAATAAATGGATATTTGAGGGAAGGGATAAATAGATTTTCCTTAGGTGTTCAGAGTTTGAATAGTTTTGAATTAAAAATGTTGGGAAGAAGGCATAACAGGGAAAAAGCAATTGAAGCAATAAAAATTTTAAAAGAAAGGGTAGAAAATTTTAGTTGTGATCTTATTGTAGGAATTAAGGGTCAGCTAAAAAGCACAATAGAAGATAATTTAAAAGAACTTCTATCCTTTTCCCCACCTCATATTTCAGTTTATCCCCTTGAATTAAAAGAACATAAATATTTATCTGAAGATGAAGATAGAAAAGCAGAGCTATTAGAATTTTCCTGGAATTATTTGAGAGAAAAGGGATATATACATTATGAAATTTCAAACTTTGCAAAAAAAGGTTTTATATGCAAACATAATTTGGGTTATTGGACAAGAAATGATTATTATGGTTTTGGACCCTCTGCCCATAATCTTTTGGAAAAAAGAAGGTTTAAGAATACTAAGAGTGTTAAAAAATATATAAGTTATTTAAAAAAAGGGAAATTACTGCTTTCAAACTTTGAAATATTAAGTAAAGATAAGATAAAATGGGAAGAATTTATTTTAATTTTGAGAACAAATATAGGTTATCCTATTGAAAATTTAAGAAAAGAAAAATTAGAGGAGTTTATAAAATATGGCTTTTTAAGAGAAAAAGGAGGTAAAATATATTTAACAGAAAAAGGAATGCTTGTTTATAATCCTCTTTTAATAAAACTATATTTTTTATTTGATAAAAATATTTAAATTGCAGAGATAAAGATATGCCATTTTGTTTTTATAAAAAAATTTTTTCCAAAAATCCACCACCCAAAACCATTTGCTCAAGAGATTTTTAATTTGTGAAATTTTTCTCAAAGTTATTTTTGTGGTATAATATAAAAATTTATTTACAGGAGGTTTTTTTATGTCTAAGGTTTATGTGACGATAGACGGAAATGAAGCTGCTTCATCAATTGCCCATAAAGTATCAGAGGTAATTGCAATTTACCCAATAACTCCTTCATCCCCAATGGGGGAAAATGCAGACGAGTGGTCTGCAAAGGGGATACCTAATGTTTGGGGTACTATTCCAAAGGTTGTGGAATTACAAAGCGAAGCAGGTGCATCAGCAGCAGTCCATGGAGCAATACAAACTGGCGCATTGACTACAACTTTTACAGCAGCTCAAGGGCTTCTTTTAATGATTCCAAATATGCATAAAATAGCAGGGGAGCTTACCCCCACTGTTTTTCATGTTTCTGCAAGAACTGTTGCAACCCATGCTTTATCAATTTTTGGTGACCATTCTGATGTTATGGATTGCAGGGCAACGGGTTTTGCCTTGCTTTCATCAAATTCTGTCCAGGAAGCCCAAGATATGGCTTTAATTGCCCATGCTTCAACAATTAAGGCAAGGGTACCTTTTTTGCATTTTTTTGATGGTTTTAGAACATCCCATGAAGTTCAAAAGATTAAAAAGATTTCAGATGAAACAATATTAAAAATGATGGATATGGACGCTATTATAGAGCATAGAAAAAGGGCATTGAACCCCGAAAATCCAGTTATAAGAGGAACTGCACAAAATCCAGATCATTTCTTCCAAGCAAGGGAAAGGATAAATCCTTATTATAATAATTGTCCTGCAATAGTGCAAAAGGTTATGGATGAATTTTATGAGATTGAAGGGAGAAGATATAATTTATTTGATTATTTTGGGTCAGATGATGCAGAATATATAATTGTTTTAATGGGTTCTGGGGCTGAGACAGCAGAAGAAACTGTTGAGTATTTAATGAGTAAAGGTGAAAAAGTGGGGCTTATAAAGGTAAGATTATACAGACCCTTTTCAATTGAACATTTCTTAAAAGTTCTTCCAAAATCAACAAAGAAAATTGCTGTTTTAGACAGAACAAAGGAACCAGGTACAGAAGGAGAGCCATTATTTTTGGATGTTTCTTCTACAATTTATTATGGAATTAAAAATAATTTAATAAAATTTAAAGAAATCCCTGAAGTTTATGGTGGAAGATATGGCTTATCTTCAAAAGAATTTACACCTGCTATGGTAAAAGGTGTCTTTGATGCAATGGAAGAGAATAGATTAAAACATTCTTTTACAGTGGGTATTGAAGATGATGTGACAAACACAAGCATTCCTTATGATAAGAATTTTTCAATTGATTATTCTGATTTCAGAGGCTTATTTTTTGGACTTGGTGCCGATGGTACTGTTTCTGCAAATAAAAATAGTATTAAAATAATTGGTGAAGAAACAGAAAATTGGGCTCAAGGGTATTTTGTTTATGATTCAAGGAAAGCAGGAACCCTCACAACTTCCCATTTGCGATTTGGTAAAAAACCAATAAAGTCAACATATTTAATCCAAAAAGCAAATTTTATTGCCTGCCATCAGTTTGTCTTTTTAGAAAAATATGATATGTTAAAGTATGCTGAAAAAGGTGCAACATTTTTAGTCAATTCTCCTTATAGTGTAGAAGAGTTCTGGGATAAAATTCCAAGAAAAGTTCAAGAACAAATAATTGAAAAAGATTTGAATGTCTATATAATAGATGCTTATGAAGTCGCAAAAAAGACAGAGATGGGGAGGATGATAAATACAATTATGCAAACCTGTTTTTTTGCAATTTCAAATATAATTCCAAAGGATGAGGCAATTGGAAAGATAAAAGGAGCAATAGAAAAGACATATGGAAAGAAAGGTGAAAGAATTGTCAAAATGAACTTTGAAGCAGTTGACCATACACTCGCAAATCTTCATAAGTTGGAATATCCAAAAAAGATAACATCAAATATTGAAATGCAAAAGCCAGTTCCTGACTGGGCTCCTGCATTTGTAAAGGAAGTAGTTGCAAAGATAATTGAAGGCAGGGGAGATGAAGTGAAGGTTTCCCAGATGCCAGCAGATGGGACATTTGATACGGGAACAACTCAATATGAAAAAAGGAATATTGCCCTTGAAATTCCTGTATGGGAGCCATCAATTTGTATTCAATGTGGTAAATGCTCTTTTGTATGTCCACATGCCACTATCAGAATAAAAGTTTATGATCCATCTTATCTTGAAAAAGCACCAAGAACATTTAAATCAATGGATTATATTGCGCCTGAATACAAGGGCAAAAAATATACTATTCAAGTAGCACCTGAGGACTGCACTGGTTGTGGATTGTGTGTTGAAGTATGCCCTGCAAAAGATAAAAAGGATCCTTCCAAAAAGGCATTGAGGATGGAACCGCAAATTCCTTTAAGGGAACAGGAAAGAGAAAACTGGGATTTCTTTTTATCAATTCCAGATGTGGATAGGAAATCAGTTAAAATTAATACTATTAAAGGTTCACAATTTTTAAGACCTCTTTTTGAGTTTTCAGGTGCCTGTGCGGGCTGTGGAGAAACGCCTTATGTAAAACTTTTAACTCAACTCTTTGGGGACAGGGCAATAATTGCAAATGCTACTGGTTGCTCTTCTATTTATGGTGGAAATCTTCCAACTATTCCTTATTGTAAGGATGAAAAAGGCAGGGGTCCTGCCTGGAATAATTCTCTTTTTGAAGATGCAGCTGAATTTGGCTATGGCTTTAGATTAACACTGGACAAACATAAGGAATATGCAATTGAACTTTTAATGAAATTAAAGGATAATATACCTGAAAATTTAGTTAAAGGTTTAATTGAAGCAAAGCAAACCACAGAAGCAGAAATTGAAGAGCAAAGGCAAAGAGTAGAAGAACTTAAAAAAGTTTTAAATAGTTTAAATGATATAAGAGCAAAAGCCCTTCTTTCAATTTCTGATTCTTTAATTAAGAGATCAGTTTGGATTTTAGGTGGTGATGGCTGGGCTTATGATATTGGCTATGGCGGTTTAGACCATGTTTTGGCATCAGGAGCAGATGTAAATATGCTTGTCTTAGATACGGGTGTTTATTCAAATACAGGTGGGCAAATGTCTAAGGCAACGCCAAAGGGTGCTGTTGCAAAATTTGCCTTTGGGGGAAAGCCAGCTCCAAGGAAGGATTTAGGTCTTATGGCAATTGCTTATGGAAATGCCTATGTTGCAAAAGTTGCCTTTGGTGCAAATGATTTGCAAACATTAAAGGCATTTTTAGAAGCAGAAAGTTATCAGGGACCTTCAATAATTATTGCTTATTGCCATTGTATTGCTCATGGAATTAATATGCTAAAAGGTTTAGATCAACAGAAAAAAGCAGTGGATTCAGGAAGCTGGATCCTTTATAGATATAATCCTCTACTTAAAGAAAAAGGTGAAAAACCTTTGATAATTGATTCAAAAGAGCCATCAATTCCTTTGGAAGATTATTACTATAGTGAAACAAGGTTTTCAATGCTTAAAAAGAGTAATCCTGAAAGAGCACAAGCACTCTTGGAAGAAGCAAGAAAAGAAGCTCAAAACCAATGGAAATTTTATACTCAACTTGCCCAAATATTGTAAAAAGGAATAGAAAATGGTTAACCTAAGTTTAAATTTAAAGAATGCATTGGTATTTTAGGAAAGAAGAAGTGTCTTTCACCTGAAATCTTTGAAAAGCCAAATTGATTAAAGGTTCTTTTGACATGAAAGCATTTAAAGAAATTGAAGCAAAAGTACCTGTTAAGGACTTTAAAGAAATAAAAAAAATTTTAAAAAATATTAATGCAAAGCAAAAATGCAAAGAGACCTTTGAAAAAAATATTTTATTTGATAATAAGGAATTAAAAATAATTGAAAAAGGATGGGTCTTTAGGTTGAGAAAATATGGCACAAAAACTATCCTAACCTTAAAAACCTCAGCAAAAGGGAAAAAAGGATTTAAAGTAAGGGAAGAGATAAATATAAATTTAGATGATTTTGAAAAAATGGAAAAATTTTTAAAAAAAATGGGTTTTTTTGAAGTGTTTTATTATGAAAAATTTAGAGAAGATTATGATTATAATGGTTTAAATATTTCTCTTGATAGAACTCCTGTTGGTAATTATGTTGAATTGGAGGGAAGTTATGAGAAAATTTTGGAATTTTTAAATAAATTAAATATACCTTTAAATCAAACCCTTTCTCTTTCATATCTGCAATTGTTCAGGATTTTTAATAAAAAAGGTAAAAGGATGGCATTTAAGGGATAATTCCTTTTTATGCTATAATTAAGAATTCCAAAGGAGATGATATTATAAAAGTCAATATGTTGGCAAGTTGG
>JBBISU010000022.1:0-41712 GCA_037441225.1 Acidobacteriota bacterium | reverse complement strand
ATTATTATTAAAAATAAAATCTTTTTCATTTTCCTACCTCCTCTATTTTTTGAATTTTTATTTTGCTTGGAATTTGACTGCTTTCTATTGTAAATTCTTCTTCTAAGTTAAAATTGCTTTGATTTAAAAATATTATTTTATTGTTTGAGCAAGAGATTATAAGTTTATCTTGATATCTTGTTATATATTTTGGCTGTGGGCATCCGTAATCTAAAAGTGAAATTGAGCTTTGTAAATTTTTCTTCCCATTTTCTGGTAAATTGTAAACCTCAAGGATTGAGTTTTCATATGAAATACTTAAAAGAATATTTTGCCCTCCTTCATTTACTGAAATCATTGAAATTGGATTATTTGTTGTTTCAATATCTGGTCCTTTAAATGAATCTGTATCTGTATTTATCTCTATTATATTTTGACTTATTGGATCTCCATAAAATATTCTATTCCCATCTTCTGTCTTTGCAATTGAACCATTAAAATAAGAAACTTGGCTATCTTTATCTTTGCTTAATATTTTCATAATTGGTAGATAAAAAATTCCATCTTCTTCTTCAAATTCTGACATTGGATTGTAAATGTTTATTATCATTTTCTTTTTGTGTTCTTGATTTTCTGAATCACTTATTGGTCCATTTGCTAAAAGATAAACCTTCCCTTTTGCCTTTTCAAATTCCAAACCAGCTCCATCTATGGATCCTTTAAAGTCAGAGTAGGCAATTATATTTAAATCCTCATTTAATATAATTATCTTTCCCTTTGGATTTTTTTCTGGGTTGTAAACTGATGCAAAGATATACTTTCCATAAAGCCCTTCTTCTTCTGTAATTGAAAAAACATAATCTTCTAAATCTAAGTTTAATGATTTTTCTACCTCTCCTGTCCCTGAATTAAATTTTAAAAGAACTCCCTTCCCCCCTATGTATGCATATTTTCCTTCCAGATATAATGCTTTTGGATTTTGAATTTCTATGTCCCATCCATAAAATACCTTCTTGTCCATATCAATTAAAGAAACCTTATTTGATGCCTCAAATCCTATAAAACCAAAGTTTATAAATCTAAACATTTTATTCATTTTGTAAAGTAAATTGTTGTTTTCATCTTTTATTTCAATGTCATAGTATTCAAAACCACCTGAATGTGAAGGTGTTAAAACCTCAATTTGATTTTGACTTGAGGAAATTATTTGACAAATTTTATTGTCTATATATACCTTTGGATTTTGTGGAAAGTTTTGCCCTGTAATTATAACTGGTGTTCCACCTGCAATTGTTCCACTGTCTTTTGATATATCAAACTGCCCTGGTAAAACATTTATTTCTTTTTGATAAATATCAGTTCTTCCACATATATCTTTTATTGTCAGTCTTACATTATAATTTCCTGTTTTTCTGTAAACATATACAGGATTTTCTTCAATTGATACTTCACCATCGCCAAATTCCCAAAAATATTCTAAGTTTTCTCCTCTACTTGAATTTGTAAAATACAAAAACTCACCTGCTGGAACCTCTATTGCAGAAACTTCAAAAATTGCCTCTGGTTCTTTAAAATGCAAAAATTCAAATTCCTCTGAAATTCCAAAGCATCCATTTTGATCTCTATAAGAAACATTATAAATCCCTTCATTTGTTATATTTAAACTATTTGAATTTGCCCCTTCAATTTCTTGTCCCTCATAATACCATTTATAATCAGTCATACCTTCATCTGTATAAATTATTGTGCTTTGGCAAGCATAGTGTTCTCCTTCAATTTTTGGCTCTGGTGGGGTGTGAATTTCAACTTCTTTTGTTATAGAACTTATTCCAATTGGTCCTATTGCTTCTAATTTTATTTCATAATTTCCTGGCTCTGAAAAACTATATGAAATCTCTTCACTGTCTCCTATTATTTCATTTCCTAAATACCACATTATTTCTGAGACAAGCCCTGTGGATGAATTTATAAAGTTTATTGAAGTTTCAGGACAAAAGTTTTCAGAAGCAATTGAAAAATCTGCTTTTGCCTTTTGCAATCTTAAACGATTGTTGTAACCTTCTAAAAAAGACCCTTCTGAAAAGCCATCAGGACCTACTGGAGTTATTATGTATTCTAAGTATTCTTCTATTCTTTCTGTTAAATTAAAGGGATACCAATCCTCATAAATGCACATCTCTTGTGGTTCTGTTAAAAATAATTTGTCATAAAGGCGTGGCTTTGCATCCCTCCTCTTTGAAATAAATGGAAGGCGGTAAATATTATAAGAAGTTGAATTTTGAATACAAGGAAAAGACAAAACAATATGAGATGAATCATAGGAGACAAGGGTTGGAGATATAGAAAACATAAAGGTAGGAATTGATAAAATTAAAATTAGAATCTTCATACGACCCCCTAAAATTAATTTTCATTCCATTTTACAAAAAAAAACGGTTGTCAAGTGGAATTTATGTTATGTGGTTACAATTTTAAAAACCAGAGGGGGCAATTTCTCCTTTAAATTCTAAAAAAGAACCAACATTTTTTAAATTTATAATTATCCTCCATTCTCTATTGCTTTTATAAAGAGAACGAAAATCTTTATATTCTAAATTTATGCTATAACAGGAACCCAGGAATCCAATTCCATATTCTTGTTGGGAGGCAAACTTATTTGTAATATCATAAGTAAGTCCTGCTGACAAATTTAAAAATTTTAAAGGCAGAAGGTTTGTCCTCAACCTTAAAAATTTAGAATCTTTTACATTTTCAATAAAAGAATTTGTTGTATTATAAGAAAAAGATAAAGTTTGGCTTTTAAAAAATAAATTTATTGAAAAATTGTAGTTTTGCCATTTGTGATTTATTGGATTTATGGAAAGCTGCTGTGTAAAAGAAGAACTCTGACCAATATTTGCTCTAATATTGAAATCAAGGGTTCCTTTTTGTGATTTTTTTAAGATCCCTTCTTCATTTATTTGAGTTAAAGGAGAATCTTTTTGCAAACTCAATCTCTGGGAAATTTCAAAATAAAATACCTCAGAACTCCCACTTTTTGTTTTTTTTAAGAATCTATTTGCAAGGGTAAATTTTAATTGCTTTTGGGTAATTATTGAATCATTTTCATCAAACAAAGGCGTTTTTTCTGTCTTTAAATGGGAAAGTTCTGTGTATTCAATAATTGGCTCAATCCTGTGTTTATAAAAATTGTTTTTTGTATTAAAGATCTTTGAAAATGAAGGACCAACTGATTTTCCACCTATATATAAATATTCTCTCCAAAATTCTTTCCCTTTTAATTCTCCATTCTCATTTAAACTTTTTGAATAATAAGTATATCTATAGCCAATTGAAGGAGAGAAACTTAAAAAAGGAAACTTTGAAAAACTATAAGATATGTTTGGGAAAAAATCACCCCTGCCATATTGACCTTTATAATTTAAGCCCTTATCAACATTAAAATAGTTTAATCGAAGTTGATATGAAAAGTTTAAATTTGGTGCAAGTATTGAAAAGGGCCTTAGACGAACTTCTATTTTTGGATATTGCTCAAATAAATATTTATCTTTTGAAGTAATATATGTCTCTTTTCTATCTGTTTTGATTAAAATGCTATGGTTTTTATAATTGCCAGAAAGGGAGATATGGGAATAAATTTGCCTGTTTGTATTTCTGTCAAAGATTTGTTCAAATTCTTTTAAAAAATCAATATCCGATAATGCCTCAATATGTGATTCAAGTTTAAAATTTGAAAAGGTTTTTTGTTTGTGATCAAAAAGAATCCTCCACCTATTTTTTTCATTTTCATCTTTTATATAATAACCAGAAAGTTTCCCTTCAAAATTTTCTATTGGAGCATATCTAAACCTAAAATTCCTACCCATATATCCCTTTGAAAATAAATCCAATCCAAGGGTTAAATCATAAGGTTCCCCTAAAGGTAAAAAATAAGATAAGCCAAGGTAAGCACCCCTTTGAAAGGAATGACCAAATTTTGGAATTAAAAGACCAGCACTTCTTTCCTTTTTTGTAGGCCAGATGAGATAGGGGATATAAAAAACAGATTTTTTTCTTATTGCAAAGGAAGTTCCATAAAGGTATGCGTAGTCCTCCACATTAAATTTACTTTTCCTTACCTTAAAGGACCAGGAAGGGTTCTCTGGGTTGCAAGATGTAAATTCTCCTTTATAAATTTTATAAGAATTTTCACCTATTTTTTCTAACTTATCACCTTTAAAATAATAACTTCCTTCAAAAGAAGCATCTACAACTTCAAAATAACCTTTTTTTTCTTTTAAGTTGTAAAATAAATGGAGAGTTCTTATCTCTGAATCCTTTGTTTTAAAAATTATATTCCCTTCTGCTTCCACTTGATTATTTATAAAATCATAAGTTATTTTATCTGCATTAATTTTTATATCTTCATATAAAAGTTCAACTTCACCTTCTCCAATCCAGAATAAATCCTTTATATAATTTTGACTTTTTGCCTTTAAAATTACTTCTTTAGAAAAAAATATATTAGAAATTACTAAAAAAAAGCAAAAAAAAACCTATAGTAAAGCATATTAAAAATAAATCACAAAATTAAATTTTCAACAAGCATTGCGCAGGCTTCCCCGCCACCAATACAAATTGATGCAATTCCATATTTTTTCTTTTCTTTTTTTAAGGCATAAAGAAGGGTTGTCAAGATCCTTGCACCTGAGGCACCTATTGGATGTCCTAATGCAACAGCGCCTCCGTGTATATTTGTTTTTTCTTCAGGGTAGTCTAATTCTTTTAGTGTTGCAAGAGCTACTACTGCAAAAGCCTCATTTACTTCCAGTAGATCAATTTTATCAAGTGTAAAATTTGTTTTTTGTAAAAGTTTTTTAACTGCCTTTGCAGGTGCTGTTGTAAACCATTCTGGCTCTTGTGAATGGGTTGCTTGACCTAAAATCTTTGCCATTGGCTTTAAGTTATATCTTTTTACAATATCTTCATTGCCTAAAATTAAAGCAGAAGCGCCATCATTTATCTTTGAGGCATTTCCTGCTGTAATTGTTCCTCCTTCTTGAAAGGCAGGACGCATCTTTTGTATTTTATCAATTGGAATTCTATAAGGTTCTTCATCTTTTTCAATTATAGTTGGTTCTCCTTTTGAAGGGACTTTAATTGGGACAATTTCTTCTTTAAAATAACCTTTTTCATATGCCTCTTGTGCTCTTTTATAACTTTGAATTGAAAATCTGTCTTGTTCTTCCCTTGAAATATTTAATTCCTTTGCACAAAGTTCACCACAATTCCCCATATGTTTTTGCCCATAAGGGTCCCATAAACCATCATAAATCATCAAATCCACAAGTTCACCATTTCCCATCCTATATCCATCCCTTGCTTTAAGGAGAGCATAAGGTGCCTGGCTCATACTTTCCATTCCACCTGCAACAACACAGGAAAACTCTGAAACTTTTATATCATTTGCACCAAGCATAACACTTTTCAAACCAGAACCACAAACTTTGTGAACTGTAACTGCACCACAACTTAAAGGAAGCCCTGCAAATATTCCAACCTGTCTTGCTGGTGCCTGTCCTTGCCCTGCTTGAAGGACACAACCCATATAAATTTGTTCTACTTCTTCCTTTGGAACTTCAAAGTTTTGAAATAATGCTTTTACAACTTCTGCCCCCAATTTTGGTGCTGAAATATCTTTGAAAACACCTTGAAAGGATCCAATTGGTGTCCTTTTTGCAGATAAAATAAAAACATCTTTCATAATGCCTCCTTTTTATTTTCTTTCTATTATAGCATTTTTTTATAAAGAATTTTCATTTTTTAAAGTTTATAAAAGATTTAGGGGAAAGATTGTTGAAATTTCCAATGAAAATTATTTGAATTGAAATTATTTATGGATCCTTAGCCCTTTTATATGGAGGATATTCTTTTTTAACAATAAATTTTATGAACCCACTGCACTTTATATAAATATACCTTATTTCCCTGCAATGAAAAGAAAGATAACCTTTTCCTTTGATTTAAGCTTTTAAATTTATGATATAATTTTTTTAATGGAAAGTTTTTTTAAATTGATTAAGATTAAATTTATTAGTAGAGGAGTTTTTGGAATTTTTGAAAAATTAAAGTCAAAATTTCAAAATAAAAATGAATATTTTATCAATTGATTTTGGGACTGAAAAAATTGGATTATCTGTTGGAAATTTTTCTTTAAAAAATGTAAAAATTTTATCCGATATAAATTCAAAGCCAAAGGAAAAACTCCTTGAAAAATTAAAAAATATAATAAAAAATGAAGATATTGAAATTATTTTATTAGGAATTCCACCTGTTCAAAATCCTTCAAAATCCTGGATTTACAAAAAAATTTTTAAATTTGGTCTGCTTTTGAGAAAAGAATTAGAAATTGCCATAATTTTATTTAATGAAGAAAATACAACAAGAGAAGCAAAGGAAAATTTCAAAAAAAAATATTTGTCAGTCCATTCATTTTCTTCAAAAATTTTACTGGAAAATTTTTTTAAATTAAAATGGTAAGGAAAATTTTTGGCATATTATTTTTAATTATTTTTTTTATTTTATTTTATTTTTATTTTTCTCTTTATTATCAAAATAAATTTGAAAAGCCAATTGAATTTGAAATAAAAAAAGGAGAGTATGCAAAAATTGTTTTAAAAAATTTAAAAGAAAAAAAAGCAATACCAAACTGGCAGAGCTTATATGTTTATTTGAAGTTAAAAAAAGAAGATAGAAATATTAAAGCAGGGGAGTATTTGATTCAGCCAAAGGAAAAAGCAATTGATTTAATTGATAAATTTATAAGAGGAAAGACGAAGGAAATTAAGATTACTTTAAAAGAAGGCTGGACTATCTTTGACTATGGGAAAGAACTTTCTGAAAAAGGAATTTGTTCTTATGGGGATTTTTTGCTTGAAGTAAAAAATGTTCCAAGATGGATTGGGGCAAGGAATATGGAGGGCTTTTTATATCCAGATACATATTTTTTTAAAAAAAATACAGGAGCAAAAGAAGTTGTTTTAAGACTTTATAAGAATTTTTTGGAAAAAACAAAAAATTTAAGATTAGAACTTAAGAATTCAAATTTAAACCCCTTAGAATGGGTTACCCTTGGATCAATAGTTGAAAAGGAAGCAAAATTTGAAGAAGAAAAGCCAAAAATAGCAGGTGTATATTTAAATAGATTAAAAATAAATATGAAACTTGAAGCAGATCCAACAATTCTTTATGCTATGAAATTGACAGGGATTGAAAATAAAATATTGTTAAAAAAAGATTTAGGTTTTCAATCAGAATATAACACTTACTTAAACTTTGGTCTTCCCCCAGGACCTATTTGCAACCCTTCTTTTTCCTCCCTAAAAGCTGTTTTGTATCCAGAAAAACATAATTTTTATTATTTTGTTGCAAAAGGAGATGGAAGCCATTATTTTTCTGAAAATTTAAAAGAACATATCAAAGCAATTCAACTATATAGATGAAGAACAAGCTTTAATTTTTAAAATTTAAGGAATTTTATGAAAAAAGAGGAGTTTTTTATATTCTTATTTTAATTAGAAGGTTAAAGAAGTTTTTATTTTGTAAAAGATTTATTTAAGAGAAATTGATTTACTTTATAAAGAGAAGTTTTATAGTGGAGATTTTATCATTATAAAATTTTAAAGGACAAAATTTTAAGATGGCTTAAGTGTCAAATCTTAATTTTTAAAATTAAATAAGATGAAAAACAAGACTTTTTTTAAATAACCATCCTTCTTTTTCTAACCTTTCCAAATTTCTTTTTTTATCTACTTAAAAATACAAGTCCAGTTTTTTATGATAATTCTGATGCATCTTTACAAAATTCAATATTTATGATATAATATAATATGATTTAGGAATAACTTGTTTGGAGGAAAAATATGGGTATAAATAAAACAATTGCTTTATTAGATGAACTAAAGTATTTTTTATCAGAAGCATATAAGATGGATCCTTCAAGTCCATGGATTACCAAGATACATAATATGCTTCCAAAAGAAGAAGAAATGATTAATATAAAATTGTCAATAATGGATCAAAAATTAATGATAAATACAATAAATTTTTTTCAGGAGGGAAGATTTGGAGTTATTTCATCTTATAAGAAAGGTTTAAAGAGTAAAGAAAATATTGAAAGGCAGTACCAACTATTTATGGAAATAAAAAAATTAGGTTATGGGCATATTCCAATAATTGCAAGGTGGGATAGGTTGCCAAAACATTCTATCTTTGTTGTGGGAATATCAAGAGAAAAGATTAAAGAACTGGCTATAAAATATGAGCAAGAAAGGTATCTTTCAGGTGAAAATAAAAATTGGGCACTTTATGAAACAGTTTCAGACAAAGAATTAAAGAAAATGTATCCCATAAACCCATATTTCTTTGATTGCTGTTTTGAGTACTTTTGTGGTGCAAGATATTTAAACTTGGAAATTCCAAAATATATTAATGGTTGTTATAAATTAATTGAAAAAAATATGGAGAAATGGGAAATTTATATTAAACATAAATTGGATGAATTGAAAGAAGGGGATATAGTATTTATTAACACAAGAAAAACAGGTGTTTATCTATTTACCTTCAAAATAGGGTATTTATATCTTTATTTAGGAAATGGTGAATTTGTAAAATTAAAGGATGATTTATTGGATAGAGATATGAGGATTCAAGTTAAAGATCCAGCAGAAAGTGTGAGAGATATGGTTGGGCATTTTTGGAAAGATACATACACAATGTTGCCTTCTTTCATATATCACATATTCTTTTTGGAGAGGATGGGATTTGTAAAAGGCGGAGTTCAATGATTATTTTATGTACATTATTTAAAAAAGAAAATTAGATTTTTCATCAAAAAAAAGCCCCCAAAATATGGGCTTTATGATAAATCAAAAGTCAGATTATTGAAGTCTCCCTTCAAAATTCAAATAAAATTTTCCTTTATAATCTTTATATTTTGGATCAAGGGCTTTCATAGTAACATTCATTGTTCCAGTCAGATAATTACAAGTTGAAGTTCCCTCAATTACATAATCAGCTGTTATAACCTTTTTTCCTGAACTATCAGAATAATTTAGGGTATATAAAATAGAAAAGAAGTCGAAGCCTCTTTAGCCTGCAAGGAAGCAGAGCAGCTTGTGTTGGAGCCGAGCTTGGGTTGATAAAGTTTGAATTAAAAAATAAAATTTATTTGGAAAAAAATTGAAAAAGTATAAAAAATTTCTATTTTACAAATTCAGCTGATAAATCAATTTGAACTTCATTTCCAACTACAAGACCACCATTGTCTAAGGTTTTGCTCCAGGAAATACCAAAGTCCTGTCTATTTAATTTTAAAGATGCTTCAACTCCAATCCTTTCCTTGCCCCAGGGATCTTTTATTTTTCCTAAAATTTTAAAAGGAATTTCAATTTCTTTATAGATTCCATGCATTGTCAAAATCCCTGTACAGATAAATCCATCTCCACTTTTTGAAAATTTCTTTGATTCAAATGTAATATAAGGATACTTTTTTACATCAAAAAAATCAGAACTTTTTAAATGTTTATCTCTGTCCGAATTGTTTGTATTAATGCTATCTACAAAAATTTTCCCTTTAACTGACCATTTGGATAAATCATTTTCATCATAAGTTATCTCTCCTTCAAACTTTTCGAAGGAACCCCTTACAGTTGATATAACCATATGCTTTATAGAAAAAGAAATAGAGGTATGGGCTGGATCAACTTTATATTGACCAAGAATTAAAACTGGTAAAAGAAAAAATAATAAAAAAAATAGTTTCATATAACCTCCTTTGTAATAAACATATTTTCATAAGTGATTATTTCATTTTTTTAAATTTTTATGTTATAATATTTTTATGAATTGGTTGCCACCAGTTAAGGATTTAAAAAAGACAAAGAAAGCAGAAGCAATCTTTAATGCCTTAAAGGAATCAATCCTTTCTGGAAAAATGGCTATTGGAAAAAGGTTTCCTTCTACAAGGTATATGGCAAAGTATTACAATGTGGATAAATCAACAATATTAGAGGCAATAAAACTTTTGAAAAATTTTGGATTGGTGGAAACCATTATGGGTTCAGGTGTTATCGTAAGTTCTATAAGCCCTACCCTTCCTTTTTCTTCATCTGCTGATATAATTGAAAAGACGGACCAAAAAGAAGAGATTGCAAAGGAAGAAAATTTAAAATTTTATTTTTTGATGCCTGAAAAAAATTTATTTCCTTATGATATTTTAAAAAATTTGCTGGAAGAAATTATAGAAGAAGAAAAAGAAAATTTGTTTGAATATAAGGACCCTATGGGATACCTTCCCTTGCGTGAATGGATTTCAAAGAGGTCAAAAACAAATCCAGAAAAAGTTATGATCGTAAATGGTGCCCAGCAAGGGCTTTCAATACTATGCCAATTGTTTTTATCAAATCAAAGTAAGGTATTAATTGAAGAACCAACTTATCCTGGAATTATTCCATTATTAAAATTATATAATGCTGATATATCAACAATCCCAATAAAACAAAATGGGTTGTGTATCTCTACATTAAAGCATTACCTTTCTTCTCCTTTCAAGTTTTTATACTTACAGCCCTCAAATCAAAATCCAACGGGGCTTACTTTGTCAGAAAGTACAAGGTTAGAAATTATAAAAAATTTACCCAAGCATCAAATTTGTTTAATTGAAGATTCAGCAGAGCAAATCTTTGGAGAAAGTAAAACTATTTATGAACTGGACCCTTTAAAGAGGGTTATAAATATTGGAAGTTTTTCAAAGGCATTTATCCCTGGCTTTAGAGTTGGCTGGATTTGTGGACCAGAAGAATTGATAAAAAAAGCCATTTATTTAAAAGCACTTCAGGATTTGCAAACCCCCTTGCTTCTGCAAATTTTAATCTTTAAATTTATAAATTCAAAAGAATTTATATTTTATTTAAAAAATATGAAAAATTCATTAAAGAAAAAAAACAAATTTATAAATGAAATAATTAAAGAATTTTTTCCTGAAATTAATATAAATATACAGGAAAACTCACAGGGAATATGGTTTCCACTGCCAGAGGGATTTTCTTCAAATTATGTAGAAAAAAAATTGGAAGAAAAAGGTATAAAAGTTGCAAATGGTGAAAAATTTTCCTTCCAAAAAAATCCAAAACAATATATAAGGATTGCTCATCTAAATTCAACGGAAAAAGAATTAAAAAATCTCTTTTTGGAACTTAAAAATGTATTAGGTAAAGCTCCAGAAAAGAAGGAGCATAAGATAACATTAATAATTTAGGAGGTTTATATGGAATTTTTAAAAAGTGAAAGTTTTAAGTTAAAGGTTGGTCTTGCAGAGATGCTCAAAGGTGGTGTAATTATGGATGTAACAAATGCTGAACAAGCAAAGATAGCAGAAGAAGCAGGTGCCTGTGCTGTTATGGCATTGGAGAGGGTTCCTGCTGATATAAGGAAAGAAGGTGGTGTAGCAAGGATGGCATCCATAAAAAAGATAAAAGAAATTATGGAAGCTGTTTCAATTCCAGTTATGGCAAAATGCAGGATTGGACATATTGCAGAAGCACAAATATTAGAGGCATTAGGTGTTGATTTTATTGATGAATCAGAGGTCTTAACACCTGCAGATGAAGAAAACCATATTTTTAAATGGGATTTCAAAGTTCCCTTTGTCTGTGGCTGTAGAAATTTAGGTGAAGCACTTAGAAGGATTGGGGAAGGTGCTGCAATGATAAGGACAAAAGGGGAGGCGGGTTCGGGAAATATTGTAGAAGCTGTAAGACACTTGAGGGCTGTAAATGGAGAAATAAGAAGAATTACACTTTTAAGGGAAGATGAACTCATCCATTATGCAAAAGAAATTGGAGCACCTTTTGAACTGGTCTGGTACGTCCACAAAAATGAGAAACTTCCCGTTCCAAATTTTGCAGCTGGTGGGGTATCAACTCCTGCAGATGCTGCCCTTTGTATGATTTTAGGTGCAGAAGCTGTCTTTGTTGGCTCTGGAATCTTTAAATCAAAGGACCCAGAGGTAAGGGCAAAGGCAATAGTTCAAGCAGTTACGCATTACAAAGATCCAAAAAAACTGGCAGAAATTTCAGAGGATTTAGGTGAAGCAATGTTTGGAATTGATGTGGCAAAACTTTCAGAGGAAGAAAAACTTGCAAACCGTGGATGGTAAATTAGTAGGAATCTTAGCAATTCAAGGTGATTTTTCCCTCCATAAGAGGATGGTTGAAGGGATTGGTGTTGAAGCAGTTGAAGTGAGGAAAATTGAAGAACTTGAAAAGTTAACCCATTTGATAATTCCAGGGGGAGAATCCACAACCCTTTTGAAATTTTTTGAAAGGGAGGGATGGTTTAAACCATTGATGGAATTTTCAAAGGAAAAAAAGATTTTAGGAACCTGTGCAGGTGCAATTGTTTTAGCAGAAGAAGTGGAAAATCCAAAACAGGACTCCTTGAAAATTATACCAATGAAGATTTTAAGGAATGGCTATGGAAGACAGATTGATTCATTTATAGCTAAGATAGAAAAACACTGCTTTGGAGAAAAACCAATTGAAGGTGTCTTTATAAGAGCGCCAAAAATATTAGGTTTTAAAGAAGGTGTAAAAGTTTTGGCAGAACTGAAAAGTGAGCCCGTAGGAGTTGAATATAAAAATGCAATTGCTTTGACATTCCATCCTGAAATTTCAGGGGAAAATAATATTTATAAATATTTTTTAAAGGATAAAATATGTTAAATAGAGAGAAAATTGCAGAAAATTTAAAGGATGTAAAAAACAAGATTGTTGTTATGTCAGGAAAAGGAGGAGTTGGGAAAAGTACTTTTTCAACTTATCTTTCTTTATCTTTATCAAAAGAAAAAAACAGAGTTGGGCTTTTAGATTGTGATTTCCATGGTCCCACTGTCCCAAAACTTTTAGGAATTGAAAAGTTTAAACCAGAAGCATTGGATAACAAAATCCTTCCAATTGCTTTTGATGAGTATTTTAAAGTTTTATCAATTGCATTTTTTTTACAAAGTTCTGATGATGCTGTTATATGGAGAGGACCTTTAAAGATTGGAGCAATAAGACAGTTTTTAGAAGAGACCTTGTGGGGAAATTTAGATTTCTTAATCTTTGATCTTCCCCCTGGAACAGGTGATGAGCCATTAACAATTGCCCAACTAATACCCCCGCCAGTTTATTGCATAATTTTGACAACTCCCCAAGAAGTTGCTTTGACTTCTGTTAGAAAATCCATAAATTTTGCAAAAAAATTAAATATGAAAATATTAGGGATTGTAGAAAATATGAGTGGCCTTTTCTGTCCCCATTGTGGAAAAGAAATTCCTTTCTTTAAGAAAGGTGGAGGAGAGAAGTGTGCAAATGATTTAAAAATTCCTTACCTTGGAGAAATCCCTTTTGATTTGGAACTTATGTCTTCTTCTGATTCAGGGAAACCCCTCCTTTATTTAAGTGAGGAAAATAAAGCAAAGAATTCTTTTTTGGAAATTTTAAAAAAAATAAAAAATGTTATATGAAAAGTGCTTTGATTTTGTCAAGTACTGGTAGTCCAAAAAAAACAGAAGAAAAAGAAATTAGAAAATTTTTAAAAAATTTTTTAGGTGATAAAAAATTAATAAGGATTCCAAAACCCATCCTCTTTTTTATTTTAATTTTTAGACCTTATATTATCAAAAAAAAATATGAAAAAATTTTTATAAATGGAAAAAATCCTTTAAATTATTTTACTGAAAAAATTAAAGAAAAATTACAAAAGCATTTGGATATAAAGATTGAAATTGGTAATTTATATTCAGAACCATATTTAAAAGATAAAGTCAATGAGCTCAAAAGATCACATTTTAAAAAAATTTACCTTTTCCCTTCGTATCCACAGGAAAGCCCAGCTACAACTGATATTTTAAAATTTTACTTTAAAGATTTTATTGGCGAAGAAATTGAAGGTTTGATATTTCCTGCTTATTTTAGCCATCCTTTATATTTAAAGGCAATGGCAAGTAAAATAAATGAAAAAAAAGAAAAATTTGATTTTTTGATATTTTCATACCATAGCTTGCCAGTAAAAATGGAGGGTTCTTTAAAATATAAAGAAAATTGTTATAAAACAACCCAATTAATTCTAAAAGAAATAAATTTTGAAGAAGAAAGAGCAATAACTTCTTTTCAAAGCAAGTTTGGATTTTCAAAGTGGCTTGAGCCATCAACAAAAGAAGTTTTAAAAGACCTTTCAAGAAAAAATTTTGAAAAAGTTGGAATTTTAAGCCCTTCTTTTCCCATTGATTGCCTTGAAACTTTATATGATATAAAGATAAATTTTTGCAGTTATTATAAAAAATTATCAGGCAAAGACCTGATTTATATAGAAGGACTAAATTCTTCACAGGAACATATAAATTTTTTAAGAAATTTTATTGGCGATAATATTTAAAAAGACAAAAATAAAATTTATTAAATAATTTATGATTGAAATAAAAGAAAATAGGGCTTAGTTCGTTGTCCGTGTCCGTATTCCGTTCTCCGTCTTAAAATTATAATCAGTTAAAAAACTATGGGGCGAGCATAACCACCCCATAAAAACTCTTTTTTATTATTTCCTCCATTAAAGCAATTATTGAAACTCCTTAACTCCTTACTCCTCAGCTCCTCAACTCCTTATATTATTTGTATAATGCGGGCGATCACAAGGGTCGCCTCTACAAAAAAATAATTTATAAAAATTGTAGCCACGGGTCTTCAGCCCGCGTAAATTTTGAATAAAAAAATTTACGCAACTTTAAAGAAGATGTCCGACAATCTGGTATTTTAATTTGCTATACACAATATATAAAGTTTAATTGGACAAAATAATACAATATATTGTTCAATAATTTTAAAAATTTTAATTACCAGCCAGCCTCAGTAGGGCAATTCACGAATTGCCCTTATTTTTTTCAAAAACGGACAACGGACACAGTAAGCGGATAATGGGCATAAGTAGGGGCGGGGTTTATCCCCGCCTGAAAAAGCTTTAAATGATTTAATTACAGAAAGGCACATTTAGCATTTAAATCTTTAAAAGATTTGGAGAATGAAAATATAAAAACCTGGAAGGATTGGAGTAGATAAAAAGAAAATGAGTTGACTAAACTGCTTCTCCTTTGAATATTCCGCAAGGATTTAAATAAGCGAAATTTCAAACATTAGATGCTCTGCGACCTTCAATTGCATTTTTTTGATTAATTAAGGAATTAAAAAACTATTCTGGTTTTAAATCAAATATACTTAAATCTCTTAAAGTCAAAAAACGAATTGGAGGACCCCAGCTCCCAGCACCAGAAGAAACATAGATATAAGAATCTTCATTTATTTTATAGAAGCCAGAATGGTATTTAAAGAAAAGAGATGTAATTAAACTAAAAGGAAAAAATTGTCCTTTATGTGTATGTCCTGATAAAATTAAGTTTACTTTTTCAATTTTCTCCTTTGGTGGTCTATGCCTTAAATAAATTATAAAACTATCTTCTTTAAGGTTTCTTAAAAATTCTTCTTCATTATAATTTTCTTTAAAATATTTTGTCGTTTCATCATCAGCACCTGCAACTAAAATATTTCCATCAATTTTAAAACTCTCAAACCTTAATAATTTAAAACCAAAATTTTCAAGTATTTTAGTACTTTTTTCAACTCCAACATACCATTCATGATTTCCCAAAACAGCATATTTACCAAGGGGTGGATTAAAGTTCTTTAAAATATCAGTGTTATCATTAAGATAAGAAGAATCTAAAAAATCACCACCTGAAAGCAAAATATCAATATTTTCATTTTTTAATATTTTTACTATTTTTTTTAGTTTATTTTTTCCTTGTGTTAAACCAAGATGTAAATCAGAGATAAAGCCAACTTTTATTGTTTTTTTTATTTTTTTGCTTTTAATTTCAAATTTTTTTACTAAAATAAATTTATCTTGAAAAAAACCAAAGATAATAATAAAAAAGGGTATAAAAAATAATATCCTATTTGATATAATTTCTAAACTTTGAAAAAAGTTTAAAGGAATTGTTATAAGCCCAAAAAAGAAAAAAATGAAAAGATAAGCAAGGTAGAAATAAAAAAAACATAAAAATATTTTTGGCAAAAGTGAGAAGTTATTTTTTTCAAGAAACCTTGAAATTATTGGAAGAAATATAAAAAGAATTGATATTAAAATATAAATAATTTTTCCATAACTGGAAAAAGTTATAAAAATACTTAATTTTAAGTAAAGAAAAATTTGAAAAAGGCAAAGAGCTAAAAAGTAAAAAATTAAAAAAATTATCATTTTAAAATTATATCAAAAATTTTAAAATAAAATTCATAATAAAATAACTCTTATATGTTCTTTACATTTTGAAATTTTACAAATAAACAATGTTAATTTTGATTTCGTAAGAGTTTTGATGAAAACGAGATCACCACCCATTTAAAGAAATAAGATATTTATTTAAATTAATATAAGGAGGTAATTATTATGATTTATAAACTATTTTTAATGATGTTTTTTTCATCAGTATTGTTTTCAGTTGACTGGTATGTACCAGTTGTAGCAAAGGCAGAGGGTGGTTATGGTAGCCAATGGCTTACCTCTTTGACCCTTTATAATGCTGGGCATAAAGATTTTTCCTTAAATCTTTCCTTCATCCCAACAGGTGCTTCTAATGTTTCAAATCAAAAAGAAATTTTTTTGGAAAGCGGGAAATATTTATATTTTGATGATATTTTATCTGAATTTTCCACACAAGGAAGTGGAGCTCTTTTAATTTCAGCTCCTGATTTTTCTGCTTCTTATCTTGGAATTTTTGCTAAGGTTTATAACCTGACAGAAAATGGAAGATATGGACAAGCAGTTTCTGTTTTACAAGAAAACAGAATCCTTGAAGCACCCATTGAATATTTCTTAATCCTTCCTGAAAATGAAGTTGATGAAAGGTTTAATTTTGGATTGCTTTCTTTAGAGAACTCAAAAATTAAATTCCAACTCCTTGATGAAAATGGAAATATTGTAAAAGAAATTGAAAAAACATATAGCCCCTTATACCATATCCAATATAATCAGGGCTACAAAGATTTTTTCCAAACAGATCAAGAAGGGAAAATAATAAAAGCAATCTTGGAAGAAGGTAAGATAGTTCTTTATGGTTCCCAAATAGATAACAAAACAAATGATGGCTCTTTTCAGCTTGCCCAAAATCTGAAATCAAATGAACCCCCTTATCTTGAAGGAGTTGATGCAGCATCAAATGGCACATTGGATTTTAAAGATCAAGATGGTGACAATATATTGGATGAAACTATAACTTTTAATGAAGGGTACCCCTTTGACTATGTCTTTTCTATTAAAGCAAGGGATCCAGAGGGAGATCCCATTAATTTTAAGATTTTAAATCCTCCAAAGGGAATGGTTTTGATATCTTCAACAGAAGGAAAGGTCTATTATGACCCAGATGTAAGTGATACAAATAAAAAAATAAACCTGGAAGTGGAATTGAGCGATGGCTTGGCTAAAAGCATCTGTTTTATCCCACTCCAGGTTATACCTTAAAAAATTTTTCAGTGCCTCTCTTCAAAGGGAGGCACTCTTTTCTTTCCAATATTTTAATATTTCCTTTTTAAAAATTTCAACTCCCTTTTCTTTCTTTACTTTTAAAAGAACCTCGCCTTTTTCAAAGATTATTGCAAATTTTTTGGAAAAAGCAATTCCAATATCGGCAATCCTTGCCTCCCCTGGTCCATTTACTTCACAACCCATAATTGCAACTTTCAAGGAAATCTTATTTTTCTTTAAAAATTTTTCTACCTCTTTTACTATTTTTTTCAAATCAGAAGTATTCCTCCCACAAGTTGGACAAGAAATTATATCTGGTTCCCCGCCTTTTAAACCCAAAGATTTTAAAATTTCAATTCCAACTTTTACTTCTTTTATTGGTGAATCAGTTAAGGAGACCCTTATTGTATCTCCAATCCCTTCATATAACAAAATACCAATTCCAATTGAGGACTTAACTGTTCCAGAGAGGAAATAGCCAGCTTCTGTAATTCCTAAATGGAGGGGGTAATCTTTTTGGTTTGAAAAAATTCTGTAAGCTTCAACAGTTGTTTTAATATCGCTTGCTTTTAAAGAAACCTTAATATCAAAAAAATCTAAATCTTCTAAAATTTTAATATGGTTTAAGGCAGATTCTACAAGGGCTTCTGGCGTAGGACCTCCATATTTTTTTAATATTTCTTTTGGGAGAGATCCACTGTTTACTCCAATCCTTATAGGAACTTTAAGTGGCTTTGCTTTTTTTACAATTTCTATTATTTTTTTCTTGTCTTCAATGTTTCCTGGATTCAATCTTAAAGCAGCAACCCCTGCCTCTAAGGATAAAAGGGCAAGTTTTGGATTAAAATGTATATCTGCAACAACTGGTATTGGCGATTTTTTTACAATCTCTTTTAATACTAAAGCACTCCTTTCATCAGGAACTGCAACCCTTACAATGTCACAGCCAGCTTTTTTTAAATCAATTATTTGTTTTATTGTACTTCTAAAATCTTCTGTCTTTGTCTTTGTCATTGATTGAACAGAGATTGGCGCTCCACCACCTATTGCAACTTTTCCAATATATATTCTTCTTGTAATCTTTCTCATAAATTTTTCATTAGATCAGAGACCAATACGATTACCATTAAAGATAAAAGAAGGGTAAAACCAAATTGTAAAATTCTATACTTTACCTTTAAACTTATATTTCTTTTAATAATTATTTCAATAAGTAGTATAAATAAATGACCACCATCAAGGGCTGGAATTGGAAGGAGATTAAAGATTGCCAATTGTAAAGAAATTATTCCCATTATATTTAAAAAATAAGATAAGCCAGATCTCATTGCTTCACCAGAAAATTTTGCCATATCAATTGGACCTGAAATTTGGGCAATCTCTCCCCTCCCTGAAAGAAAATTTTTTAAAACTTTAAAGGCAAGGGTTGTGTTTTCTACTGTATTTTTTAAGCTTTCTTTAAAAGCAGAAAATAAAGGATACTTTTTTAAAATTGTTTCATCGGGCATACTTTTAAGATAAATCCCCAACCTTCCTTTTCCATCCACAACCTTTGGAACTGCTTTCATTTCAATTAAATCCTTTCCCCTTTTTATCTTTAAAGATACTTCAACTCCACCTTTTTCAGAGACATAATTTATCAACTCATAAGCATGGTGGATTTTAATTCCATCAATTTCTTCTATTAAATCTTTTGGCAAAACCCCTGATTTTTTTGCAGGGCTCCCCTCTTCAACTTTCATAACTTCTGGCTTAAAGTCTGGATAAATCCCCAAAGAACCTATTCTGTACTTACCTTTTTTTTCCAGAAGAACTTCCTCTTTTAAAATTTTTCCATCCCTTTCAAATTTTATTTCAATCCTCTTTTCACCTGATAATGCTTCTTCTGTTTTAAATTCTTCCCAGTTTTCTATTTTTTTTCCATCAATTTCAATAATTTTATCTCCACTCTTAATTCCAATTTCATAAGCAGGGGTTCCCTTTTCAACATAGCCAACAATTACAGGATTTTTTAAGAAAGCAGGAATTTCAATCCCAATCATAAATGAAATTGTTAAAATTAATATACAGAGAATTATATTTACGAAAGGACCGGAAAAAATTATTAAAAATTTTTGAAACTTTGTCCCTCTGTCTTCTGGGGTTTCTTTTGAAAAGAGCAAGCTTTCATCAATTCCAAGCCCTTTAATCTTTACATAACCCCCAAAGGGTATAAAAGATATTCTATATTCAGTTTCTTTTCTTTTAAGGGAAAACAATTTTGGTCCAAAGCCAATTGAAAATATTTCAACGGGAAACTTAAAAATTTTTGCTCCAAGGAAATGACCACCTTCATGGAAAGTAACTAATATGCCAATTAAAATTAAAAAACCTAAGATGTTTGTAATTGTAATCATCTGCTCCTCTTTTTTATAATATCATTAATTTTTGGTATTAATTCTTTTTCCTTTTCTTTTATTTCTTCTAAGGAATTTGCTTCAAAACCACCAAAATCTTCAAGGCATTTTTCAACTATCTCTGGAATATCAATAAAAGAAATCTTTCCTTCAATGAAAGCATATACAGATAATTCATTGGATAGGGAATAAACCATTGGAAATCCTTTTTTTTCTTTTAATGATTTATAAGCTAAATCAAGCATTTTGAACTTTTCTTTATCCACATCAAAAAAAGAAAGATTTAAATTTGATAAATTTAAGGGCTTTAAAGGGGATTTGAATCTTTCTGGAAATGTAAGGGCATACTGGATTGGAAATTTCATATCATTTGGGCACATCTGGGATATTATAAAACCATCTCTATATTCAACCATTGAATGGATTATTGATTGGGGATGGATTACCACAGATATTTTTCTTCCATCAAAACCAAATAAATAATGGGCTTCAATTACTTCAAGTCCCTTATTTGCTAAAGTTGCAGAATCAATTGTTATTTTTTTACCCATATTCCAGGTTGGATGCTTTAAAGCATCTTCCAATTTTATTTTGTCAAAATCTTTTTTTTCAAGTTTCCAAAAGGGACCACCTGAACAAGTTAAAATCAACCTTTTAACTTCAATTTTTTTCCCAGCCCTTAAAGCTTGATGGATTGCAGAATGTTCAGAATCAATTGGAATTATTTCTTTTTTTAACTCCTTTGCTTTTTTTAAAAAAATATCACCTGCCATAACAAGGGATTCTTTGTTTGCCAGTGCAAGGGTCTTTCCACTTTCAAGAGCAGCATAGGAAGGATAAAGTCCAGCAGAACCAACAATTGCACAAATGACAATATCAGAAGGCGTATCTTTTGCCATTTCAACAATTTCTTCTTCACCTGCATAAAATTTAACCTTTGGAAATTCCTTTTTTAAAATTTTTAAGTCCTTTTTATTTTTAATACCTGCATTTTTAATTTTAAATTTTTTAATTTGTTCTGAAAGTTTCTTAATATTTTTACCTCCAACAACTCCAACTATCTCAAATTTATCTTTAAAGTAAGAAATAATTTCAAGGGTACTTTCGCCAATTGAGCCAGTGGAACCTAAAATTAAAACCTTTTTCATAAGCTTTTAATAAAATAAAAAATATAACTTGAAAAGAATAAACTATCTGTTCTATCCCAAAAACCACCATGCCCTGGGAATATTTTACCTGAATCTTTAATATTTAAAGTCCTTTTACAATAACTTTGAAAGAGATCCCCAAAAAAATTTGAAAAACCCATAGCTAAGCCAACTATCAAATTTGAAATGGTAAAACCAAAATAAATAATTGTTACAATTATTGAGCCAAAAAAAAGTGCTAATGTACCTTCAACTGTTTTGTTTGGACTGATAATTGGAGAGATTTTTTTCTTTCCAAATTTTTTTCCAATATAATAAGCTAATGAATCAGAAACCCATACAACGATTAATATATAAACAACAATTTTTAAACCAATTTCTTTATTCTCCATAATTCTTAAATAAGCAAGAGCACCACCAAAGTAGCCAATTAAAATTGGAATTGAAATGGCAGAAAAAAGCTGAAGAGTTCTTTCTTTTGATTCTGGCTTTTTAAAAAGAATTAGGAAAAAAGGCAAGATTAAATTTAAAGGTAGGAGGTATTTTAAAAAAAATTCTTGGGAAAAGTAATAAAATGCCCAGGAGATTGAAAAAAATGGAACGAAAATTTTAAGTAATAAAAAATCATTGCAAAGAAAGAGGCAAATCTCAAAGGAAGTTAAAAAAATAAAAAGAAATGTTAAAATTTGAAAGTAAATTGGTGGAAGAAAAAAAAGGAATATTGAAATTATAAGGATTCCAAAAATTGCTGTTGCTTCTCTTTTAAAAGATGCCACCAAACCTCCTTTCCCTTCTTTGATAATCTTCAATTGCTTCCAAAAGGTCTTTTTCTCTAAAGTCGGGCCATAAAACAGGTGTTACATAAATTTCAGTATAAGCAATTTGCCACAAAAAAAAGTTGGAAATCCTCATTTCACCACTCGTTCTTATTAAAAGGTCTGGTTCTGGTAGCTGGGGTTCATAAAGATAATTTGAAATTATCTTTTCATTTAAATCTTTTGGAGGATTTTTCAATAATTTTTTTATAGCATCAGTTATCTCTGCCCTTCCAGAATAGTTTAAAGCAAGGTATAATTTTAAACCATCATTTTTTTTGGTTAATTCTTTTGTATATTTTAATTTTTTTTGAACTTCCTTATCCAGTTCTTCAATTCTTCCAATGTAATTAAAGGAAATTTTATTTTTTATCATTGTTTCAAGTTCTTTATCTAAGTAAATCTTTAATAGTTCCATTAAAGCAGAGACCTCATCTTTTGGTCTTTTCCAGTTTTCTGTTGAGAAGGCAAAGAGGGATAAGTATTTAATTTCAAGTTTTGCCGATGCTTCAACCGTTGACCTTACAGCTTCAATTGCTGCTCTATGCCCTTCTATCCTTGGAAGATTTTTTTTCTTTGCCCATCTACCATTGCCATCCATAATTATAGCAATGTGAGAAGGCATCTTTCTTTTATCAAGCATTTTAATATTTTAACTTATTTTAATTAAAAATTCTATTGGGAAATAGATTATGGGTTAATTTATATCCTCAAAGTTTAAAATATCCATATACTCCCACTCCCTCCATGCCATTACATAAATCCCTTTTTTTGTTGCATATTTTATAACATTTTCATCAAAAGTTATACTGCCATAGATCAAAACTAATTTTTTATCTTTATATTCTGGAAAAAAATTAAAAAATTCCTTTGATTTTTCTAAGATATCATCAACATAATTGATTTTTGATGATGATTTAACTTCTACAAGAAATAAACTTTTCTCTGATAAAGCAATGGCATCTACTTCATAACTTTCTCCATCTTTTCTTTTTAATAGATTTCTACTCAAAAATTTAACTTCTTCTTTAAAATATTTTTCTATGACTACTTTTAAGGCAGGATAAATTAAATCTTCAACTATTGTCCCCATTTTTTTTGCTAAATAGCTCCATTCCTTATTTTTCCTTTTATTTTCTTCTTCTACTTCATCCTTAAAGTTTCTCATCTCGTCCTTGAAAGCAAGCATCTCGTCCTTGAACTCTTTCATTTCATTTTTAAATTCTTTCATTTCATTTTCTAATCTTCTAAAACCTGCTTCTGTATGGACAATAAATTCACCAAGGATTGTTTCTAAGCTTAAAACTCTTTCTTCAATTGTTGCCATACTTTCTCCCTAATCTATTATAGCATTAATTCTTAAATCTTAAAAGATTTCAAAATTTGTAAAATCACAATGGTGTAAGATCACACCTTCAATGGTTCTTTTCATCCCTTCTCCTTCCTTTGAGTGGTTTGCAATTATATGGATGATTTTTTCAGGGATTCCAAATTTATAGGCAAGGCAAGCACCTGATACGGGGTGCCTTAAAATTTTTCCCATCTGGCTTTTTAAAATTTTTCCATCTTTTTTTTCCATTTCAAGCAATTTCCCTACATCGTGCAAAATTGCACCAGAAATTAAAATATCTTTATCAATCTTTACTTTATCTTTATAAATTTCTTTTAGTGAATTCATTACCGAAAGACAACATAAAACATTTGCCCTTGTATGTTCTAAAAAAGAAGCAGGGCAAGGTTCGTAGAGCAAGGTAAAGGGAATCTTGTCCAAATCTTCCAGATTCCAACCACCAATCTTAATTGCCTCTTCAAAGACCTGAATTGTTTTTTCTCTTAAATTCTTATCTTCAACTAAATTAAATTCTGGCAAAATTTTTATAAGTTTTTCTTTCATTTTCCCTCCTTTTTAATAAATTCTTTTATAAAATTTATTCCTTCTTCAATTTTTTCTAAGTTTTTTCCACCTGCTTGTGCCATAGAAGGATTTCCACCTCCAGAGCCACCTAAAATTTTTCCAAATTCTTTTGCTAACTCAAAAGCTTTTATCTTATTTTGTAAATTTTTTGTAACACCAATGATAAATATTCCTTTTTTTTCTTCCTTTTTATAAACCAAAACAACACCTTCTTTTATCTTATTTTTATATTCATCTACCAAATTTCTAATCTCTTCAACTGTTATATCTTCAACTTCTTGTTTTATAAAATTTATATCTCCAACTTTTTCTATAATAAAATCTTTTGCTCCTTCCTTATATAATTTTTTTAATTTTTTTTGTAATTCTTTATTTTTTTCCTTTAAATTTTTAATCTTTTCAATTATTTTTTCTTCTTCTACTTCCAGTTCTTCCTTAATTTCTTTTATTTCTTCTATTTTCCTTTGGAATTCTTTTAAGGCAGAAAAACCAGTTATTGCTTCTATCCTTCTTACACCTGCAGAAATTGAACTTTCTTTTATGATTTTTAAAATTCCAATCTCACCTGTTGTATTTAAATGTGTCCCTCCACAAAATTCAGAACTTATTCCTTCAATTGATACAACCCTTACAATGTCCCCATATTTTTCTTCAAAGAAGGCAAGAGCACCTCTTTTCTTTGCTTCTTCAATTGGTAAGTATTCTTTTTTTACTTCTTTGTCCATTAAAATAACCTTTAAAATTTCTTCTTCAATTTTTTTAATTTCTTCATCTGTTAATTGTCTTTGAAAAGCAAAATCAAATCTTAATCTTTCTGGTTCAACTAAAGAACCCATTTGTCTTACCTTTTCACCTAAAATTTTTCTTAAAGCATAGTGTAAAAGATGTGTTGCAGTATGATTTCTTTCTGTTGCTTTTCTTATATTTTCATCTACAGAAAGTTTACATTCCTCTCCAACTTTTAAGTTTCCTTTAATTAATTTTCCTTTATGCAATATTAAATTTAAGTTTTTATTTGTGTCAAAGACCTTAAATAAAATTCTATTCTTTTCTATTTTCCCTTTATCTCCTACCTGTCCTCCACTTTCACCATAAAAGGTTGTTTTATCAAATACTAATTCTCCTTCTTCTCCTTCCTTCAAACCTTCAACTAAATTACCGTCTTTTATAATTGCTTTAAGTTTTCCATTACAAGTTAATTTTTCATAGCCAAGGAATTCAACATCCATTTCTCTTGAAATCCTTTCATAAATTTCTTTATGAGAAGCAACAAATTTTTGAAATATTTTAGACCTTCTTTTCTGGTTTTCTAATTCTTTTTCAAAACTTCCCTTTTCAATTAAAAAGCCCTTTTCCCTTAAAATTTCTTCTGTAAAATCATAAGGAATCCCAAAAGTGTCGTATAAAACAAAGACCTCATAACCTGGAATTATTTTTTCTTTGTAATTTTTTAATAAATCTTCAATTTTTTCAAGCCCCACTTCTAAGGTTTTTTCAAATCTTTCTTCTTCAGCAAAAGAAATTTCTTTTATTTCTTTTTCTCTATCTTTAAGCTCTGGATAGGTCTCTTTAAAAATATTTATAACTTCCTTAGAAATTTTTCCAATAACTGGTGGTTTTATCTTTAAATTTTTTGAAAATCTTAAAGCTCTCCTTATAATTCTTCTTAAGACATATCCCCTACCTTCATTTGAAGGGAGCACCCCATCAGTGATCAAGAAAGAAACAGCTCTTGAATGGTCTGCCAAAACCCTCACTGCTATATCCTTTTCTTTATCACTTCCATATTTACAACTTGAGATTTCTTCAATTATTTTAATTATTGGCATAAATAAATCAGTTTCATAGTTTGAATTTACTTTTTGTAAAATTGATGAAACCCTTTCAAGCCCTGCCCCTGTGTCAATTGATGGTTTTGGAAGTTTTTCTAATTTTCCACTTTCATCCCTTGAAAACTCCATAAAAACAAGGTTCCAGAACTCTAAAAACCTTCCACAATCATGTTCTGGTGTGCAATCAGGTTTTCCACAACCAGAAGAAGGGCCTAAATCATATAAAAGTTCTGAACAAGGACCACAAGGACCTATATCCCCCATTGCCCAAAAATTATCCTTTTCACCTAACCTCAAAATTTTATTTTCAGCAACTCCAATTATTTTATGCCAAATATTGTATGCTTCATCATCTTTTTCAAAGACGGAAACCCAAATTTTTTCTGAATCAATTTTGTAGTACTTAACAGAAAGTTCCCAGGCAAATTCAATTGCTTCTTTTTTAAAATAATCGCCAAAAGAAAAATTTCCAAGCATTTCAAAAAAGGTATGGTGCCTTGGTGTGAAGCCCACATTCTCCAGATCGTTATGTTTTCCGCCTGCTCTTAAACATTTTTGACAGGAAGTTGCTCTTTTATATTCTCTTTCTTCAATTCCTAAGAATAAATCTTTAAATTGATTCATACCAGCATTAGTAAACAAAAGAGTTGGATCTTGAGCTGGGACAAGGGATGAAGAAAGAACAATTTTATGACCTTTTTTTTCAAAATAATTCAGAAAAATCTCTCTTATTATTTTACTTTCCATAATGAGTTATTTTATCATAAAAAAATCTTTTAAAGAAAATTATAAGATAAAATAATTTGAAAATATTTTTTTTTGTGATATAATTAAAATTAAGGGGACGTAGTTCAGTTTGGTTAGAACGCCGGCCTGTCACGTCGGAGGTCGCGGGTTCGAGCCCCGTCGTCCCCGTTAGTTTAATATTAAATAAATGAAGCTTTTTTATATATTATTATTAAAAGAGGGCTTATGGATTGGATATTAGAGATTTATATTGGAAGAAACTTATCAAAAAAATATAAACTTGATATTCCTGAAATAAAAATTGGAAGGGCAAAAGGAAATCATATAAATCTTCCTGCAGAAGTAGTTTCAAGAAACCATGCTATTCTTTCCCCTGCAAGAGATTATGTTGTCCTTGAAGATTTAAACAGCACAAATGGGACTTATTACAAGGAAAAGAGGATTGAAAGAATTTATCTAAAAGAAGGGGACTTTTTTATAATTGGTCCTTATGGTTTTAGATTGATAAAATCAATGTTTGAAGAAGCTCAACCTGTTTCAGAGGCATCCTCTTTTTATGGCAGTGATGAAATTAAGACAGGAACAATTGACTTGGAAGTTAAAGAAAGAATTATGAACCAAATGGGTGATTTAGAAGATACCCATATAACTTCTGGGAAATTTGAAAAATAGTAGGTATTGAAAAAGCTTTAATATTTATAAATCTATAAAGATTAAATTTTAATTTGCTTAAAATAGTGTTAAAATAATATGATGGGTCGCTAGCTCAACTGGCAGAGCAGCGGACTCTTAATCCGCGGGTTCGGGGTTCGACTCCCCGGCGGCTCAACTCTAAATTTAAAGCGAAAGTGGCGGAATTGGCAGACGCGCAAGACTTAGGATCTTGTGGGTTATACCCATGGGGGTTCGATTCCCCCCTTTCGCAAAATATAAGGAGATATAATGGAATTTGAAATTAAGGATTTAAATCCAACAAAAAAATCAATTTCTTTCAAATTTTTAAAAGAAGAAATTGATAAAGAAAAAAATGAAATTATAAAGAAATATAAAAAAAATATAAATTTGCCTGGCTTCAGGCCTGGGAAAGTTCCACCTGAAATAATAAAGGCAAGATTTAAAAAAGAAATTGATCAAGAGGTTCTTGAAAGCCTTTCCCAGAAAAGTTTAGATGAACTTTTAAAGGAAAAGGATTGGAAGATTGTAGGAGAGATTGAATTTTTAGAAGAAATTTATGAAGATGATTTTTTTAAAACGGAAATTGAATTTTCTATTTTACCTCAAATAGATGTACCCTCCTTAGAAGGAATTGAAATAAAAAGGGAAGAAGTTTCAGTAAAAGATGAAGAAATTGAAAAAGAAATTGAAAGGTTTAGAAATTCAAAGGCAAAATTAATTGATGCAGAAGGTTCTATTAAAGAAGATTATTTAGCAATTTGTAAATTAACCGGGAGTTATGAAAATGAAGAAAAGGAAATAGATTTCGGTTATCAATACTTATCCCCTACCGGTAAAGATCCTGTTCCTGAACTTCTTGGAAAAAATATTGGAGACAAAATTGTCTTCTCGAAAGATTTTCCTCCAGATGATCCTTCGCCCCACAAGGGTAAAAAAATAAATTTTAAAGGAACGATTGAAGAAATAAAAGTTTTAAGTTTTCCTGATTTAAATGTTGAATTAATAAAATCTGATTATCCTGATTTAAATAGTATTGAAGAATTTAAAGATTTTTTGAAGGATAAAATTTTAAATGAAAAGAAGAATGAGGAAAAAGAAAAGATAAAGGAAGAAGTGGTAAATCAACTTTTAGCAAAAACAGATATTCAAATTCCTAAACCTTTATTAGACAATGAAATAAAAAATTATGTCCATGAGGTAGCAAAAAATCTTTATACAAGAAATTATGATTTACAAAAGATTGATTGGGAAAAGATAGCAAAAGAATATGAACCAAAAGCAATAAAAAAGCTTCAAAAATCTCTTCTCTTGAATGCTTTTGCACAAAATTTTGGTATAGAAGTCACTGATGAAGAAGTCTTAAATTATATAAGGAAGTTTTGTGAAGAAAATAATTTGGATTATGAAAAAATAGTTAAAGAAAATAGAGAAAAGGGAAACTTTGAAGAGATAAGATTGGAATTAAAGATAAATAAAGCAATAGATCAGATTCTTGAAAAATTAAATTTACAAAATGCTTAAAGTAGCGTATAATATATTTGAGGTTAAATATGTACATACCAATTGTAGTTGAACAAGATGCAAGGGGTGAAAGAGCTTACGATATTTATTCAAGGCTCTTGAAAGACCATGTAATTTTTTTAGGTTCTCCCATAACAGATGATGTAGCAAATCTTGTAATAGCACAAATGCTTTTTTTGGAAGCCCAAAATCCTGAGAGGGATATTTGTCTTTACATCAATACTCCAGGTGGTTCTATACCAGCTGGTCTTGCAATTTATGATACTATGCAATATGTAAAGCCAAATGTCTCAACAATTTGTGTTGGCCAATCTGCTTCTATGGGTGCAATTCTTTTAGCTGGTGGAACAAAGGGAAAAAGATTTGCCCTTCCAAATTCAAGGATAATAATCCATCAACCTTTAATGCCTCATTTGGAAGGACAGGCATCTGATATAGATATTCATTCAAGGGATTTACTTCAAATGAGAGATAGGTTAAATGAGATTCTGGCTTTCCATACAGGACAACCAGTTGAAAAAATCAAAAAAGATACTGATAGGGACTATATTATGAATGCAAAACAGGCATTGGAATATGGAATAATTGATGCTATAATAACAAAGAAGGAATAATATTGGTTATTTTTTGTTTAATATAGGGAGAAATAATGGTAAAGAAAGAAAGTGATTATTTAAGATGTTCTTTTTGTGGTAAAAGCCAAAAAGAGGTTCAAAAGCTTATAGCAGGACCTTCTGTTTTTATCTGTAATGAGTGTGTGGATATCTGCCAGGAGATTTTGGAAGATGAAAGAGCTTCTATCTCTTTTGAAGAAGTTGAACTTCCAACACCAAAAGAGATAAAAAGTTTTCTTGATCAATATGTCATAGGACAGGAAGAAGCAAAGAGGAAACTTTCAGTTGCAGTTTATAACCATTATAAGAGGATTTATTTTTTTGATAGAAATCCAAAAGCAGATGTAGAGCTTCAAAAAAGCAACATTTTGCTTGTTGGTCCAACTGGCGTAGGGAAAACACTTTTAGCTGAAACCCTTGCAAAGTTCCTGAAAGTTCCTTTTGCTATTGCAGATGCAACTACTTTAACTGAAGCAGGTTATGTGGGGGAAGATGTAGAAAATATAATTTTAAAGTTATACAATGCAGCAGGTGGGGATAAAGAAAAGACAAAAAAGGGAATTGTTTATATTGATGAAGTTGACAAGATTGCAAAAAAAGGAGAAAATCCATCTATTACAAGGGATGTTTCAGGGGAAGGAGTACAGCAAGCGCTTTTAAAAATATTAGAAGGAACCATATGTAATGTTCCACCTCAGGGTGGAAGAAAGCATCCTCAACAGGAGTTTTTGCAGATAGATACAACAAATATTTTGTTCATTTGTGGTGGTGCCTTTGTGGGTTTGGAAGAAATTATTGCAAGAAGGGTTTCTGAAAAGCTTATGGGCTTTGGGGCAAAAATTAGATCAAGAAAAGATGAAAGAATTGGAGAAATTCTTGCTCAAGTTCATCCAGAGGATTTGATAAAATTTGGACTCATACCTGAATTTGTTGGAAGATTGCCGGTTGTTGCAACCCTTGATGAATTAAGCTTAGAAGCAATGATAAAGATTTTAACAGAGCCAAAAAATGCTCTTGTAAAACAATATCAAAAGATGTTAGAATTGGATGGTATAAGTTTAAAGTTTACAAAAGAAGCTCTTGAAGCAATTGCAAAGGAAGCAATTAAAAGGAAAGTTGGAGCAAGAGGTTTGAGAATTATCTTAGAAGAACTTATGCTTGATATAATGTATGAGGTACCGTCCATAAAGGATGTAAAAGAAATTATTGTAACTGAGAAGGATGTATTAAACAAAAAGATCCATTTATCATCAATAAGGAAAGTTGTCTGATATGAAGATATTACAAAAAACTTATATTTTACCATTGGTTCCAATGAGGGATATGGTGATTTATCCTCAAACTTTTGCACCTTTTTATGTGGGAAGGACTTCTTCTGTGCTTGCTGTAAAAAAAGCAATAAACACAGAAGATAAATTGATCTTTCTTTCTGCACAAAAAGATGCAAAAATTGATTCCCCTACTCCAAATGATATTTATAGTATGGGAGTTATTGCAAAAATAGTTCAATATGCTGATACGGAAACCTCCAATTTAAAAGTTATAGTTGAAGGGCTTCAAAGAGCAAAAATTTTAAGATTTTATTCACTTGAACCATATTTTCAGGTGGAAGTTTCACCCCAATTTTATGAAGTTAAAGTTGATGAAGAATTAAAGAAGTATATGGATTATGTTTTAAATTCAGCAAGAAAATTTGCAAAAATCTCCCAAAATTCTGTTCTTGAAGCAATTATACATAACTTAACCTTTGAAGACCTTTCTTTATTTTGTGATAAAATAGCATCAGCATTGAGAATCGAGACACAGCAAAAACAGGAACTCTTAGAAACAATAAATCCTATGGTAAGGATTCAAAGATTGAATGATATTCTGGATATAGAAGTAGAAAAAATTAATATTGATAAAAGGATAAACAATAAGGTTAGAAAGCAAATGGAGAAAGCTCAAAAAGAGTATTATCTTACAGAAAAAATAAAAGCAATTCATGATGAGTTAGGACAGGCAGAAGACAGAACCCTTGAAGTGCAGGAGCTTAAGAAAAAAATTGAAGAATCTGGAATGCCTGAAGAGGTAAAAGAAAAAGCATTGTATGAACTTAAAAGGCTTGAAGGTATGGCTTTTATGTCAGCTGAGGCAACTGTTTCAAGAACTTATATTGACTGGCTTATAAATGTTCCTTGGAAAAAAGCAACAAAAGAAATAAAGGATTTAAAAAGAGCAGAAAAGATACTGGAAGAAGATCATTATGGTTTGGAAAAAATAAAAGAAAGAATACTTGAGTTTTTAGCAGTAAGGAAGTTGATAAAAAAACCAACTGGTTCAATACTTTGTTTTGTTGGACCCCCAGGCGTTGGAAAGACATCCCTTGGAAGATCAATTGCAAGGGCAATGAACAGAAAATTTGTTCGCCTTTCTTTGGGAGGAGTGAGGGATGAAGCAGAAATAAGAGGACATAGAAGGACTTATATAGGAGCTCTTCCAGGCCAAATAATACAAATGATGAAAAAAGCAGGAACAATCAATCCTGTTATGCTTTTAGATGAGATAGATAAAATGTCAATGGATTTCAGGGGTGATCCTTCTGCTGCCTTGATGGAGGTCTTGGATCCAGAACAAAATAAAAATTTTAATGATCACTATCTTGATGTAGATTATAATCTTTCACAGGTTTTCTTTATTTGTACTGCAAATGTTCTCCATTCAATCCCACCTGCCTTAAGGGATAGAATGGAAATTTTACAACTTGCAGGATATACGGATTTTGAAAAAATAGAGATTGCAAAAAGACATTTAATTCCGAAGCAATTAAAAAAACATGGGCTTTCCAAATATAAGATTGAATTTAAAGAAGAAGGAATTATGGCTATTATTGAAAGTTTTACAAGAGAGGCAGGTGTAAGGAACCTGGAAAGAGAAATTTCTTCAATTTGTAGAAAAATTGCAAAGATTTTAGTGAGAGATAAAAAATTAAAATATAAAATCATTGGAAAAGATGAGGTTTTTGAGCTTTTAGGAAAGCCAAAATTTAGAAGGTTGGATCCTAAATTGGAAAAACCAAGAATTGGGGTTGCTTTGGGGCTTGCCTGGACTGAAGTGGGGGGAGAACTTCTTGCAACAGAAACAGTAAAGATGCCAGGGAAAGGAAACTTAATTTTAACAGGACAGTTAGGTGAAGTTATGCAGGAATCTGCAAAGGCAGCTTTGAGTTGGATTAGATCAAAGAGTATAAAATGGGATTTGGATCCCGAAATTTTTCAAAAATATGACATACACATCCATGTACCAGAAGGAGCCATTCCAAAGGATGGTCCTTCTGCTGGAATTACAATAGGTGTTTCTCTTGCTTCACTGGTAAGAGAGATACCAGTCAGGATGGATGTTGCTATGACAGGAGAAATCACATTGATAGGTAAAGTTTTGCCCGTAGGTGGTATAAAGGAAAAGGTACTTGGTGCCCATAGAGCTGGAATATTAAATATAATACTGCCAAAAGAAAATGAAAAGGACTTAGAAGAAATTCCAAAGGAAGTTTTTGAAAAATTAAAGGTTTTTTTGGTTGAAAATATGGAAGAAGTAATTGAAATTGCTTTGCTGAAAGAAGAAGAAACTGAGATAGTGGAAGAAAAATCAAGGGGAATAAAAAAAGTAGAAGAAAAGCAAGTGACTATTCCAGAGATATAATTTTTAAAGCAATTTATTAAAATATTTAAAATAGCACCATTAATTAGTTTCACAAAATATAAAAATTTTTATGAGTTTAGATTTTAATTCTTAAGAAATTAAAATAAAAGGAGTAATTATGATGGAAAAAATAAAAAATTCCAAAAGTCAAAAGACAAGAAGGAAAAAGGTTCAAGAAGAAGAGCCAATTCCAATGCCTGTTGAAGAAACGGCAGAGCACAAAGAAGAAGATATTACAATTAGAAAGTTAAAGGATCTTTCTATGGGAGATCTTCAATCCCTTGCACAGGAGATGGGGGTTGAAGGTATTCAATCAATGAGAAGGCAGGAATTGATCTTTGAAATCTTAAAGAAAAAAACAGAAATGAATGGCTTAATATTTTCAGAAGGGGTTCTGGAAGTTCTGCCTGATGGTTATGGATTTTTAAGGGCACCTGAACATTCATACCTTCCTGGTCCTGATGATGTATATGTTTCTCCAACTCAAATTAGAAAGTTTAACTTAAAAACAGGGGATACAATATCTGGACAAATAAGAACACCAAGAATTGGAAATGGAGAAAAGTATTTTGCTCTTGTTCGCCTTGAAGCAGTAAATTTTGAGCCAGTTGAAATTGCAAGAGCAAGAAAAAATTTTGATGATTTAACACCCCTTTATCCTATGGAAAGAATTGTCTTAGAAAACCCAGCAGATATGTCTTCAAGGGTTATGGATTTAATAACTCCAATTGGAAAAGGTCAAAGAGGACTAATTGTTGCTCCTCCAAGGACTGGAAAAACAATGCTTTTGCAATCAATTGCTCATTCAGTTACAAGGAACCATCCTGAAATAATTTTAATTGTTTTATTGATAGATGAAAGGCCAGAAGAAGTTACTGATATGCAAAGGTCTGTAAAAGGTGAAGTTATTGCATCAACTTTTGATGAAGGGGCACAAAGGCATGTAAATGTTGCTGAAATTGTAATGGAGAAGGCAAAGCGCCTTGTAGAATATAAAAACGATGTCTTAATTTTACTTGATTCAATTACTCGTTTAGCAAGAGCATATAACACCGTCGTACCTGCTTCTGGAAAGGTCTTATCTGGTGGTATTGATTCAAATGCTTTACAAAAACCAAAAAGATTTTTTGGAGCAGCAAGAAATATAGAAGAAGGTGGCTCTTTAACAATTATGGGAACTGCTTTGATTGATACGGGCTCAAGGATGGATGATGTTATCTTTGAAGAATTTAAAGGAACTGGAAATATGGAACTCCACTTAGACAGAAAATTAGTTGACAAAAGGGTTTTTCCTGCAATTGATATAAACAGATCTGGAACAAGGAAAGAAGAACTTTTAATGGAGCCAGAAGAATTAAACAGAGTTTGGGTTTTAAGAAAAGTTTTAAATCCCTTATCTTCCGTTGAAGCAATGGAACTTTTAATAGATAAGCTTTCAAAGACAAAAACAAACAAGGACTTCCTTTATATGATGAGCCAGGGGTTATAAATCAATTTTTAGTAAGCTTGTAAATAATGATCATCTGCATATTTTAAAAATTAAAAAGAGCTTTTAAAAATTTTATTTTTTCATTTTTAGTATAAAATTCAAAATTTAAAATATCTTAAAAAAAATATAAGTGCTACCATTTGCAAAATTAAAACTTCCCATATAACTATTTTTAAAATATCCTTAAGCCATATTTATTTGACCAAAAAATGCAGTTGAAAATGAGATAAAATAGAGCAGCAGAGCAGCGGTAGGGGTCGCACTTGTGCGACCCGTAAAATAATAATCAAAAAAATGTAGCCGCAGGCTTTAGCCTGCCTAATATATTATTTGTATATATTATTATGCGCAACCATAAAGGTTGCAGCTACATAAACCAAATATTCTTAATGTAGTCGCAGGTTCTTTAGCCTGCGAGGAATCAGAGCAGCTTGTAGGAGCGGGGCTTATCTCCACCCGAAACAGCACAGTAGTGCATTAACCGTGTCCATAAATAATATAAATGGTTTAATTGGGAAAGATAATACAATTTATTGTGTAACAATTTTAAATATTTTTTTTCAGAAAGACATATAGGGTACTGTGTTTGCCATTTAAACCTTAAAAAAATTTGGAGGAAAGAAACCTAAAAGCGTTGAAGGATTGGGGCAGATACAAGGAAAATGAGTTGGCTACACCTTAAGGCGTATTGAATATACGCTGAGGATGAAAGAGGAACGAGATTTGACACAGTAAATGCCTTAGGACTTTCAACGCCCTTAGCCTTTGATTGGTAAATACCTTATAAAAAAAATTTGATTTATTTGGCTCCTTTTTTATTTCTCAAAAAAAATTCTAAAAATTCTTATGAATTTTTTTTAAAAATATAAAAAGAGATAAGAGATTAAAAAATATAGAAAAATAAATTAAATAAATTATTTTTAAATCATAAAGATAACCCATAATTGTACTTCCTAAGAAGAAAGATAAGCCATAAAGAGAATTAAAAATCCCATAAGAAAAACCTCTCTTTTTAACAGGTGCAAGTTTGCCAATTCCTGCCCTCATAATGCTTTCTTGCATACCCAAAACAAATCCCCAAAGGATAACCCCAATAATGGCAAAGGATTTATTTGATGAAAAAAGGAGAGGAATTGAAGGGATTGAAAGGATTGGAACAAATAAAAGAGAAGACATACCTTTTTTATCAAAGTAAATTCCCGCCAGAAGTGCAGATATAGCATCTATACCCATTGCAATAGCAAAAAGTAGGGGTATATATTTCAATGAAAATAAATTGATTTTTACAAAATGGTAAGAGATTATCTGAAAATGAGCAAAGCCAAAGACAGAAGCAGAAATAAATAAAAGGTAATACCAAAATAAAGGACTTAGATTTTCTTCCTTTGGTTTTTCTTGGGGAATGAAATCATAAAGGTTTGTAGATTTTTTGGCAATAAATAAAAATAACATACAAAATATAGCAGGAAAACCTAAAAAGAGAAAACTTTCCTTGTAGCTTCCCTTTAAAAAGAATACAAAAGAAACTATAAGGGGACCTAAGAGTGCCCCAATTTGATCCATTGCTTCATGAATCCCAAAACCCTTACCTTCCCCCATTTTTTTTGTTACAAAAGATAAGATTGTATCCCTTGAAGGAGTTCTTACTGCTTTTCCAAACCTTTCAAGGAGTATTAAAAATACTGCAATTTCAATGGATTTAGTAAGCCCTAATAAGGGAATTGCAACCACATTTAAACCATAGCCAATAATTGTAAGTTGCCACCAGATTTTTGCTTTATCTGAAATATAACCAGATAAAATCCTTAAACCATATCCAACAAATTCTCCAAAACCAGAGACAAAGCCAACTAAAAAAGCACTTGCACCAAGGGTTTTCAAAAAGGGACCTGTAATGCTCCTTGCCCCTTCATAAGTTACATCTGCAAATAAAGAAACAAGGCCAAAATAAATTAAAATCCTTATAGCACTCAATAGTTTTTACTCCTTATAAATTTTTTTCAATATATAAATCTTTTCTGATGGCAAAAAAGGTAAAAATTGAAAAATTTTTAAAATAAATAAAAACCTTTCATAAATCATTTTAAAAAATAAACAGGGTTCTTTTTCTTTTAAAATTTTATTATGTAAAGTAATTAGAAAATTGCCCAAAGGGTTAAAATTTATTGTTTTTTCAATTTCAAACCCAATTTCTGATAAATTTTTTAAACTATTTATTTTTCCTTTAAAAATAAATCTTCCACCCTTTTTTAAACTATTGAATAAAATTTGAGAAATCTCTTCAAATTTAAAATTTGCATCTTCCAAGCAAAGAATCGTATCAAAATCTTCCTTTATTTTTTCTTTAATTTCTTCAATATTTTTTATTAAAAAAGTTTCAACACCTTTTTTCTCTGCAAACCTCAAATTTATAAATTGATAATAATTTTCATTAAAAGTAAAAGCAAAATATTTTTCTCTTGGAAATAAAAAAAATATTCTATTTCCAAGAGTTGGTTCAATTTCAATAACCTTTTCACCAATAAACTTAAATATTTTTTTCAAAAGCCATATCTGATAAGCAGGTGTCTCTTCTAATATATCTTTTTTTGAATTTAAAAAGCCTCTTTTTATACTATCATTTAAAAACCAATATAGAATTATCGTAAAAAGGGTTTTAATTCCATCCCACCAAGTTATTTTTTTGCCTTCAAGATATGTCCTGCCTTTGTAAGAAATTGGCACTTCATAAATTCTAAATTTTCTCTTTGCAAATTTTGATGTAAGTTCTGGCTCAATCCCAAATCTTTTTGACCTAATTGGTATAGATCTAAAAAGAGGACCAATTGCAACCTTATAACAGGTCTCCATATCTGTTAAATTTAAATTTGTAAAACAATTTGAAAGAAAGGTTAAAAACCTGTTTCCTAAATGATGCCAGAAATATAAGACCCTTGCATAATGGGAAGGCAGAAACCTTGAACCATAAACAACATCTGCATCACCTGAAATTATTGGCTGAATTAAATTTTTGTACTCCTTTGGATTGTATTCCAAATCTGCATCTTGAATTAAACATATATCTCCAGTGGAATAATTTAAAGCCCTTGAAATTGTTGCTCCTTTGCCCATATTTTTTTCATTATAAAAAATTTTAATTTCAGGTATCTTTTTTTCTTCTATTTTCTTTAAAATTTCCCTTGTTCCATCCCTTGAACCATCATCAACAATTATTATTTCTTTTTCAAAGCCCTCTTTAATTTCTGAATTTAAAACTTCTTCTATAATTGCTTCAATTGTATGTTTTTCATTATAGACAGGAATTAAAATGCTTAATTTTTTAAAAGCCATTTAAATTTCAAGAAAAAATAACCATATTCCTTCCCTTTGTCTTTGCTTTATATAGGTTCATATCAGCTGTCGCAATCAATTCATCCGGGGACTGAAATTCTTCTTTGTTTTGAGCAAGTCCAATTGAAACGGTGCAATGGATTGTAAATTCCTCTCCAGGGAAAGCATATGTCTCAACTCTATTTCTAATCCTTTCTGCAATTTCAATTGATGAGTTTAAGGGTGTATGTGGGAGAATTAAAGAAAATTCTTCACCCCCATATCTTGCAAATATATCTGTTGACCTTGTCATCTCTAATACAAGTGCTGCAAATTCAGATAAGACAACATCACCTAATTGATGCCCATATTTGTCATTTATCCTTTTGAAAAAATCTAAATCCATCATCATTAAACTTAAAGGAACATTATATCTTTTAGCCCTTTCAAATTCTTTTGCAAAGGCCTGCTTAAAATATCTTTTATTGTAAATTCCTGTTAAATCATCTGTTATTGCCAGTTGCTGGATTTTTTGAAGAGCTGTTATGTTTTGACAGGCAAGAGCCATTTGAGTTGATAAGACATCTAAGACCTGTTTTTCATCTGCTAAAAAGGGTTCATCTTCTATTCTAAATAAAGAAATATAACCAGGGGTCATTGGATCTTTTTGAAAAGTTGTACCAATGGAATGCTGGATTTTCCCAGGCGGAGCACTTTCTATCTCTTCAATTTCTTCAATAATATTATAGTCCTGCAAAAGATAAGGAAGGGAAAGTGTTAAACCCATTTTTTCCTTTGTAAGCATAATTGATTTTTCAATTGTTTCTTTTGGGATAGAACTTTTATGAATTATATAAATGTTTAGTTTATTTTCTAAAATTGCTGTAATTCCAATGTCATAGTTTACTGCTGAGAAAAGACGCCTGAAAGTTTCTTTAAAAACTTGAGGGAATGTCTGGCTTCTTAAAATTATAGAAGAAATTTCTTCAAGAAATACCAAACTATTTACAAAAGTTTCTGTCCTTGCAGATGCCTTAAACTCTTCCTTTTCTTTTTCCTCCAGTTGTTGTTTTAATATTTTATGTCTTATTTCAATTTTTTCATAATTTTGAATAATAATTTCTTCTTCTAAAATAAACTCTCTTATAAGTTTAAGCAAGGAAGGAGAGATACCTTCTAATTTTAATCTATAATAAGTTTCGCCTTCTCTATGTTCTGTTACAAGGAGATAATTTAAATTTAAACGATTTAATATTTTTCTAACCATTCTCAAATGTAGCCCTGTCTCTTGAACTAAATACTTTTCACTTACAAATTCATTTGGGAATCTCAAAAGAGCTTGAAGAAGCAAAAGAGGGGGCTTTAAAACTGCCATATTATAATTTTATCATATTTTAAAAAATAATTTTTTAACAATTAGCTAAAAAATAAAAAAATCCATAAAAGAACATAGACAAATCCAGCATTTTATGGTAAAATAATATTGCAAAATATGGTTCAAATTATTTATGATGCCATTTCTCTTCCCCATCAAAAAATCCTGAAAAAAATGTATTTAAAAAAAATAGAAAGTATAAATTATGCCAAAAATAGAAAAAGACAATGAAAAACAAATAAAATCTCTGGATTTAACATTTATTGTCAATGAGCCAGGGCAAACATTAAAAAAAAGATTTGCTACGCTCATAAAAGATTGTAAGTTCTTTGATTGTCTGGTTGCTTATTTTTATGTAAGTGGGTTTGATGCCATATATAAGCCACTACAAAGAACTGAGAAAATAAGAATTCTTATTGGGATTGGAACAACCAAGGAAACTTACGATTTAATAAGAGGTGCAGGAGATCAACTCCAAAATTCATTTCAATTCTCTCATTCAGAGACAAAACAAAAGATTGAAAACATAATAGAAAATGAAATGGCTGATTCAGAAGATAAAAAGAATATAGAAGAGGGAGTGCAAAAGTTTATTGAATGGATAAAAGAAGGGAAACTGGAGATAAGGGCTTATCCATCTCAAAATCTTCATGCGAAACTATATATTATGACTTTTAGAGAAGGTGATCGGGATGTAGGAAGGGTCATCACAGGCTCGAGCAATTTTACCAAATCTGGACTTTCTGACAATCTTGAATTTAATGTTGAGTTAAAAAATGCCTTTGATTATGAATTTGCAAAGAATAAATTTGAAGAATTGTGGAAGGATGCTGTTCAATTAAATGAAAAATACATTCAGACAATAAATGAAAGAACCTGGCTTAATCAAAATATTAGTCCTTATGAACTTTATCTTAAATTTTTATACGAGTATTTTAAGGATGAACTTTCCAGAACTGATGAAGTTTTTACAAGATATTTGCCTTCCGATTTCAAAAGATTTGAATATCAAGAACAAGCAGTTTTGAATGCAAAGAAGATATTAGAAGAATATGGCGGAGTTTTTATCTCCGATGTAGTGGGACTTGGTAAAACCTATGTTTCTGCTATGCTTGCAGGACAGCTTGATGGTAGAACCCTTGTTATAGCACCACCATCGCTTCTTAATAAAAATAATCCTGGTTCCTGGCCTAATGTTTTTTCCGATTTTCATATTCCTGCTGATTTTGAATCCATTGGTAAACTTGAAGCAGTATTAAATCGGGGGGTAGAAAAATATGCAAATATCATTATAGATGAAGCCCATCGCTTCAGAACAGAGACAACCATTAGTTATGAAGATATCGCTGAAATCTGCCGTGGGAAAAGAGTGATTCTTGTATCGGCAACTCCTTATAATAACTTACCACGAGATCTTCTTGCCCAGATCAAGCTCTTCCAGAATGTAAGAAAAAGCACAATTCCCGGCTTAACAAATCTTGAGGAGTTCTTTGGAAAACTTGAAGGGAGGTTAAAAACGGTTGACCGTCAGAAAGATTATAATAAGTTCCTTGATATAGCAAGAAGTAATGCAAAAGAGATCCGTGATAAAGTTTTGAAATATTTAATGGTTAGAAGAACAAGAGCTGAAATTGAAAAATATTTTGAAGAGGATTTAAAGAAAAACAATGTCAAATTCCCAGAAGTTAAAGACCCAAAGCCTTTTTATTACCAGTTAAACGATGATGAATACAGAATCTTTATGCAAACTGTAGAGTTAATAACACAGAAATTCAAATATACTCGTTATATGCCATTACTTTATTTAACCAAACCCATCTCTCAACTTGAAGAGCAATCGCAAAGAAATATGGGTGGTTTTATGAAAGTGCTACTTGTAAAACGTCTTGAAAGCAGTTTCTATGCATTTAGAAAAAGCATTGACAGGTTCATCCATTCCTATGAAATGTTTATTAAGGAATACGAAAAAGGAAATATCTATATAAGTAAAGAATACATAAACAAAATATTTGAGTTGTTGGAACAAGGAGATGATGAAGCAGTCCAAAAACTTATTGAAGAAGGAAAAGCAGAAAAACATGAGAGCAAAGATTTCAAACCTGACTTTGCGCAGGACCTAAAGAATGACTTAGAGATACTAAAAAAGATAAAATCTATGTGGGAATCTGTAAAAAGAGATCCGAAACTTGAAACCTTACTTCATAACTTAGGAAATAATAGTGTATTAAAAGATCAAAAGATAATAGTCTTTACAGAGTCAAAAGAGACTGCAGAGTATTTGACAGAAAATATAAATAGGCATCTGGGTAAGATCGCCCTCCTCTTTCACGGTAATTCTCCAGAAGTAGTTAGAGATAGAGTAATAGAAAACTTTGATGCAAGGGCAAGAAATAAAAAAGATGATTATAGAATTCTTGTCTCAACTGAAGTACTTTCTGAAGGCGTTAATCTTCACCAATCAAACATCGTCATAAACTACGATGTCCCCTGGAACCCTACAAGGTTAATGCAAAGGGTGGGCAGGATAAACCGGATTGATACCCAGTTTAACCAAATTTACACTTTTAATTTTTTCCCGACAAAACAAGCAGATTCTGAAATTGAACTGACTAATATTGCCCGTT
>JBBISU010000021.1:0-43788 GCA_037441225.1 Acidobacteriota bacterium | reverse complement strand
ATTATTGTTGGCTTTCCTTTTTCTTTTTTTTACTTTTTACCTCTTCCAATGTTTCTTTTGATTTGCTTTATTCTAATTCTATATGTTCCTCTTGTGTCCATTCTCCTGCTATTGACAGATACCACGGTATTTTGTCTTTCCATTTATTATTATATTATTTTAGTATTTATAAATTTAATTTCATAAAAAGGATAAAAAAATGCTAAATTCTTGTAAAAAATAATATAATGTACAGAAATTTTTTAAGTTAATATAAATAAAACTTTCAACTTTATATAATTATTTAATACTTTCAACATAAAAAAATAATTAAAGATAATGGAATTTTCAGCAATTTAAATCCAAATATTTCTATCGTTTTTTCCAAAATTAAATTATTTTTAAGTTTGTCTTTCTATCCTTTTAATTTTTTTAAAAGAATTCTATTTATAATTTAATTAAAAATCTTTTTATGTTTTTTTATCTTTCTTATTTAGAATAAAAATAAATTATATAATCCAATTCTTCCTTTAAAATATTTTTCCTTTCTTCAAAACGAGTTGGCAAACCAATATATAAAAGCTTTCCATTTTTATCTATTATAAATTTCATTGGATAAAAGCCATAGTCCAAATATTTTTTTGCCCCACCCTTATCTTTATATATTGGAAAAATGAAATTATATTTTTTAATCATTTCCTTAATATTTACATCATCTAAAAAAATCCCAAAAATTTGAACCTCTTCAGAAGAATAATTTTTATAAATTTCTTCCCAAGCAGATTTTTCGTTATAATAAGCAATACAAGTTTTGCTATCCATTAATATAATTACTGTATATTCAGCTTTTGAAAAATCCAAATTTATTTGTTTGTTTTCCTGATCTTGCACTGAAAATTGAGGGATTCTTATATCACAAAACAGTGTATTAGAAATTATAAAAAACATTAAAAAAAATTGCCTAAATATCATTCCAAACCTCCATTATAATCTTATAATGAGTCACAAGCTGAAATTCACTAATTAAATCATTCAATTCTTAAGAGATATTTTATCATAAATGTTTAAAAAATTTTGTATATACTCGCATTTTAAATTATATCTCTTTTGGAACTTTATAATCAACATCATCCATTATTCCTTAATCTTTGCTATAATTATTCTATTTTTTCTTTCATAATCTTGTAAAATTAAATTTTCACCATCATTTGAAATTAGGAAATAGTTAATAAAAAAACTTGATTTTAATAATTTTCCATCAACGGAAAAGATATCCCAAGCATATTTATAAGAATGACCTTTTGGCAATAATTGAACAGATATTATTTTATTTTTAAGCAAAACAATTTGGGCTATTACGCTTATTTTTTTAAAATCCTTTATTTCTTCATTATCAAGTGTTTTATATGGCTTAATCATTAAATCAGGTGAACCTATTTCTATTATTTTCTTTCCTTCATATGTAAATCCTAAAATTGGATATGATAATGGCAATGCGCAATAAATAGTATCAAATGAAGAAGCTAAACTTATCATAGCTCCTGAAGGGTAATTTTTATAATAATCTGGAAATTTACCAAAAGAAGAAATCAGCTTATTTTCTTTATATATTCTTATTAATGGCTCCTTTGGAATTCCCAATATAATGAAACCATTTTGATATAAAATTGATCTAACTGTTTCTCCTACATCTGTCATAATTGTCCCTAAAAAATTTCCCTCAAGATTAAATATCGAAACATTTGAAAAGTGGGAGCTTATATATAAAAGATTTTTTGGAAAATAAGCCATAGAAAGAAATATTTCAAATCCATCATCTGTCTTCTTTAATTTTCCGAAGGATTTTATAAAAGAAAAATTTTTATCATAAATCAAAATTTTGTGCTGATAGCTATCAGCAATCGCATAACCATCGGGTAGAATAACCAAAGAATCTATACTTTTGCATTGAGGAAGTTCTATTCTTTGAAATTCTTCCAATTCTAATGGAAACGATAAAATTGGCTGAAAAAGTAAAAAATATAGAAGAAATAAGTTTTTCATTTTAAACCTCCTTTTAATATTTTAACAAAAGACAAGGATACTCATCAATAAAACTACCTTGTTAAACCATCTGAATTAAAAGTTTTTTTACCAATAACAATAACACATGTACAATCAAGAGGAGGCTCAGTGCAACCAATAATTTCGCCATGTCTATCATAGGCAACTTGACATTCAAAAACTATAGTACTTTGATTAAAATAAGGTTGACTTTCTTGCTGGTTCAAATATTCTTCATAATTAGATAATGCTTGATCAATATATGTTTGTTTAAGATGAGAAAAAATTTGATTTAATTGAGAACGAACATGAGCAATGGCTTCATTTTTATTATGAGTTGGAATATCCTTTATAATAAGGTCTGTTTCAGGGATTGTTAGAGTTAGAGTTTTTTGCTCTTCAAAGTTATTAGAAAATAAAAAAACATTGAATAATAATAAAAATGCAAAACTAAATTTTTTCATATAACCTACTAATTATTTTTATTTTATTCTGGGTATCCTTGTCTTCATTTTTAATAAACAGCATCACAACCTCCTTAAAAAAATTTCAAGAAATTATACCAAAAAAAACGGTTGTCAAGGGGAATTTCAATTTTTTAATTTTTTGAGCTTTACATAAAGTGCTTTCTTAATTTTTTTGAAAACCCTCTTTATTTACATCATAAATTAAAAGGAATATACGTGTCACTATAGAGCGAACAATTTTTAAATATTTTTTTACTATGGCTTTAAAAAAATATATTATTTAAAATTATAGTAACCAAAACGCCTAAAAGAAATATTGCAATTTCTTTTAATGGTAGTTTTTTTTCAGAGACAAAATGGACTGCTCTTAGTTGTAATTCTGGGTTTAATGGATCAAGCTGTAATGCTTGGTTGAATAATAACTCTGCCTTTGCTTGCATATTATTTTTTACATAAAGTTCTGCCAGTTCTAACATAATGTCTGTATTTAAAGGGTCTAATTCCAAAGCCCTTTTAAAATTTAATTCTGCTTCCTTCTGTTGATCTGGAAATCTTTTTAAAAGCTGCCCCAATTTATATGGATAAAGGGGATTTGAAGGGTCATTTTCAATAGCTTGCAAAAGGGACATAATGGCTTCCTGAATCTTCCTTTGAGAAATCATTTTCATTGCATATTTATAATGAGTTACTGCTGATGAAAGTCGCACAACTGTTGATTCTTTTTTATCTTCTTTAATTGACTTATCATATTCTTTTCTTGTTTTTGGATCACGTAAAGTATTTCTTATCTTTACAAGGTACAAAAAAATTGCTTCTAATTTGTCCTTTAAATCAGAAATTGATTCATTTGTTGCATGGTCTGGGTGAAATTTATATGCTAAATTTTGAAATGCCTTTTCAATTTGCAATTCCTTTACCTCTGTATTTAATCCCAAAAATTCATAATAATTAACAACGCCAATTTTGTTAAATTTTTCAACTACTTCTCCACGGGTTACAGGAACTGCAGTTTGTTCCTGTGGAAAAGGGATTGAAAAAACTTCAGCTGGTTTTTCTTTTGTTAAATCCAAAAAACCAGAAATAATTAAGCCATAAACTATCTTCATTGTTTCAAATTTATCACCACCAAGCCATTCTATTAATTCCTTTACTTGTTTTGGCTCTTTTAAAAAAGATAAAATCCTCTTTTCCTTTTCAGAAAGTTTTGCCTTTTGATAAATCATTTTTGCATCCGATGAAACAGACAAATAATTTTCCGGGTAGCGGAGCATCCTTGTTATTGGAAGGGTATTTTTCATATTTCTACAACCTTCCAATATTAAATCTGCTGTTGTAAAAGTAGGAATTATCGTCCAAAGAGATGGCTGGACATCTTCTTCATAAAAATTAAACTGAACTTTTTCTAAATCAAAGAGAGCAGTAAAAGTATCCTTTAATTTTTGATTTAATTCTGAAATCAATGCTTCTTTTTTTAAAAGCCCCATTTCAATTAAAATTTGCCCCAATTTCTTTCCTTTTGCCCCTTTTGCAACTTCCATTGCCAGTTCTAAATCCCAAGGAGCAACTTTCCCTGAATTTACAAGACGCTGGGAAAGAGCATCCTTTAATCCTCCACCTTCAACAGCTAAAATTGAACCTTTATGAAAATGAATCCTGTAAGAAGATGTCTCATCCTTGAATTCAAGGATTCCACTCTTGCCCTGCCTGTGTAAAGCAGCAACAATTTCTGGAAAAGGTTTAAAAATTGAAGATGATTCTCTCATTTCTTTATATTATAAAACATTTTTAATAAAAAAAACAAAAAAATTTTAAATAAAAACAGATATTATTTTCCCTTAATGAATTCTGCTAATTTCATATTGCATTCCGAAACAGTTCCATGATGTCCATATTCATATCTTATTATTCCAATTCCTTCCGCATATTCAATAAAAATATGGTCTGGAAGAGTGCCATAGGAAATCAAAAAAACTTTAACTAATTTTTTGGATTTTAAACCCTTAATTTTAAGTTTCTTATTACCAACTTCTTCTAAAACCCAGCAATACATACTATCATCTCGAGGAAATGAATCATCACTTCCCCAAATTTTCCCTTCTTCTAAAGGAAAAGAAAGGATAATATTATCTGGTTTCAAAAAAGCAAAAAATCTTCCTTATTATTTTTATACATTTCTATTAATTCATTGTAGCTTTTACTGTATTGAATTTCATAGTAATCTTTTCCATCCCAAATAATTACTCTTTCGGAAGGGTTTTTCCCTTCCTCATACCAAGCCAAATCATCTGGATGCCCCTTAACTTTTGCTATAATTATCTCATTTGTTTCAAAATTTTCAACTACTTCCATAGTCCAAGATATATTTTTCTTGATAATTTTATTTTCAACTTCCCACTTAACAATGCCTTTATAAACCCATTTTGTTCTTTTTTTAATGGGAAAAAATTTGATTCCAAATTTGATAAGTTAAGTCCAAATAATAAAATGAAATAAATTAAAAACATTTTTCTTCCTAATAAAAATGAGGTAAATCAATAAATTTCGTATCTATTTGCAAATCTTTTATAAAATCAGTTAGTGCCTTTATTCCAAAGACCTCTGTCCTATAATGCCCAGCAGAAATGAAGTGACAGTTTATTTCTTTTGCCAATTCCACAACAAATTCACTTATCTCTCCTGTTATAAAGCAGTCAATATCTTTACCTTGAACCTGTAAAAATTCCTTTTGGGCCCCACCACTTACAATTGCTATATTTTTTATCAACTTCTTTTGGCAGGGAATATGGTTTATTGGTTCGCCAAATAAATCTTTCATTTTTTTTAAGAGTTCTTCAATTGAAAAATTACAGTTATAAGAAAAGCCAATCAAGTTTCCTTTATATTCACCAAAAGGAATTCCGTTGCTTAAATTTAATTTTTTCCCAATTTGGGCATTGTTCCCAAGCTCTGGATGGGCATCTAAAGGTAGATGGTAAGCTAATAAAGATACATCATTTAAGAGTAGTTTCTTCAATCTTTCTTTAAAAGAAGAGTAGATTTTAATATCCATTCCTCTCCACAAAATGCCATGATGAACAATTATTGCATCGGCACCCAATTTAATTGCTTCATCAAAAAGGGCAACGGAGGCAGATACCCCCGTTGCCACTTTTTTTACCTCCCTTTTTCCTTCAACCTGGATTCCATTTATAGAATCATCATTGAAATTTCCAATTTGCAAAAGTTCATTTATCCTTTTTTCTAATTCAAATAAATTCATTATAATCCTTCAGAAATTGATTTTGCTTGTGTAAATAATAATAAATAATCCTTTCCCCCTGCTTTTGAATCAGTTCCAGACATATTAAAACCACCAAAGGGATGAACACCCACGAGGGCACCAGTACACTTCCTGTTTATATAAAGGTTCCCACAATGAAGTTTTTTCTTTCCTTCCCATATCTTTTTTCTATTTCTTGTAATCAATGCACCAGTCAATCCATATTCTGTTCCATTTGCTATCTCAATTGCTTCTTCAAAATTTTTATATTTAATTATTGCAAGAACTGGTCCAAAAATTTCTTCCTGGGCAATCCTTGCATCTGCTTTTACATCTCCAAAAACTGTTGGAAGGATAAAATAACCATCTTTATTTTTATGGGCGCCACCACCTGCAAGAAGTTTCCCTTCTTTTTTCCCAATTTCAATATATTCCAATATCTTTCCATAAGATGACTTGTTTGCAACAGGTCCTAAATAATTTTCATAAATCCTTGTATCTCCAATCTTCATCTTTTCAACCATTGGTATAAATTTTTCAATAAATTCATCATAAATCTTTTCCTGTAAAATCAAGCGAGAACAGGCAGAACACTTTTGACCTTGAAACCCCCAAGCAGATGCATATACAGATTGAAGTGCTGTTTCCATATCTGCTTCATCATCTACAATTATAAAATCTTTTCCTCCCATTTCAAGGATTGTCCTTTTAAGCCAGATTTGTCCTTTTTGCAATTTGGAAGCATTTTCAAAAATCCTTAAGCCCACTTCTTTTGAACCAGTAAAGGCAATAAACCTTGTCTTTGGATGCAAAACAAGCGTTTCACCTGCAATTGAACCAGAACCAGTTAAAAAATTTACAACCCCAGGGGGGAGCCCTGCTTCTTCCAAAATTTCAAAAAAGGCATAGGCAATTCCTGGTGTATCAGAAGCAGGTTTTAAAACAACTGTATTCCCTGTAACAATTGAAGCAGTTGTCATACCAACAAGTATTGCACAAGGGAAGTTCCATGGAGGGATTACAATACCTGCACCCAGAGGAATATATTTTAATTCAACTGCCTCCCCTTCCCTTGTTGTAAGTTCTTGATGTTCTGATAACCTTATCATTTCTCTTCCATAAAATTCACAAAAATCAATTGCTTCTGCTGTATCTGCATCTGCCTCAACCCAGTTTTTTCCCACTTCCAAAATCATCCAGGCATTCAAATAAAACCTCTTTTTTCTCATCAAATTTGCAACTTTAAATAAAAAACAAGCTCTTTCCTTTGCTGAATGCCACTTCCATTCTTCAAAAGCTTTTAAAGCTTCTTCTATTGCCTCTACAGCAAGTTTATTGTCTGCTTTTTGAAAAACCCCTAAAACTTCATCAGTCTTTGAAGGATTAATGGAATTAAACTTCTCTTTTGCAAAGACCCTTCTCCCTCCCAAAACCAACGGGTATTCTTTCCCCTTTTCTTTTAAAACTTTTTCAATTGCTTCCTCTTGTTTCTTTCTTTTTTCTGGATTTGAAAAATCCGTCAATGGTTCATTTTTAAATTCTGGCACAAATTTCATACATACCTCCTTAAAAATTTTCTAAAAATATACCTTAGAAATTGAAAAAAGTCAACCTTAATAGAGCAGTTGTCCGTTGTCCGTGTCCGTTTTCCAAAATCCGTTTTTCGCGTCCGTTGTCCACTGTCCGTTTTTTATGTGGATTTTTGTGCCAATGCAAATATTATGGTTTTTATTTTAATGCAGCCGCAGGTTCTTTAGCCTGCCAAGAATCAGTGTTGCCATATAAATATTTTATAATCTTTTTCTTCATTTTATCAAATAATATTGCAATTGAAAAAAAATTTTTAAATATTTACTAACTCTGATCCATTCATATTATTTACCTATTCTTTTTCATACTTATGCTTCATACCTTAATGCTTCAATTGGATTTGCTTCTGCGCCCTTTTTTGAGGGCCAGTATCCAAAAATAATCCCGACAGCAATTGAAATTCCAAAAGAAAGAAAGATAGACCAGAGAGGAACAGTTGTTGTCCATTTTGCAAAAAAAGAGACGCTATAAGCAATTATAAATCCTAAAATTATTCCTGCTAAGCCACCTATTCCAGATATAAAGGATGCTTCAAGCAAAAATTGTAGCATTATATCTTTTTTTCTTGCTCCAACTGCTCTTCTTATTCCAATTTCTCTTATTCTTTCTAAGACAGAAGCAAGCATAATATTCATAATTCCAATCCCTCCAACCAAGAGAGATATTCCTGCAATACAAGCCATAACTATATTGAAAATCCTCTGGGTCTCTTGTTTTTGCTTTAATATGAGAAGAGGAACAACCACTTCTACATCTTCTGCTTTTTGATGTAACCTTTTGAAAAGTTTTTCTATATATATTTTTTTTGTTTTAAGCCCTTTTAAATCATTTAAAGTAATAGCAATTTCATCAAAGGTCGAAGTATTTTCTTTAACTCCTTCTTTTAACAAAAAGGTTCTTAAAGGCACATAGATTGATTTATCTATTTCTTCTGTTTCCAGACCTTCCAGCTTTCCTTTCTTTCCCTTCATATCCGATAAAGTTCCCACAACTGTATACCAATTGTTTAAAATTTTTATCTTTTGTCCCTCTGGCTTCTGGCTTCCAAACAATTTTAAAGAAATGCTTTTTCCAATTACACAGACATTGAAACATTCTTTTTCATCTTCTTCAACAAAAAACCTGCCACTCTTTATTTGAAGATTTAATATTTCTTTATAATCTTTTTGAACTGCATACAGATTACCCTTTGTTTTTTCTCCTAATTCTGTATAAACTTCTATATTTTCTATTTTTTTATATGGAGATATTGCTTTTATATCTGGAAGCCCTTCTTTTAATATTCTTAAATCTGAAAAACCAAGGCCATAAAAGCTTTTATCTTTATTTTCACCATTTTCTTGAAAGCTTTTTGAAACCTTTAAAATTATATGCTTTTCTCCCATCATTTTAATTAAATTTAAAACTTCCTTCCTTGCTCCTTCACCAATTGAAAGCATACCTATTACAGCTCCAACTCCAAAAAAAACACCAAGGGCTGATAAAAAACTTCTTATTTTATGGGTTTTAAAAGACAAAAAGCATAAATTCAATATTTCTGAAAACATTTCAAGAAGCTTTATTTTCTTCAGGCGGAACTAATAAAATCCTCTCACCTTCTTTTAAACCTTCTTCTACAATTATATGTGTTGAATTTCTTTTCCCTAATCTTATTTCCCTTTTCTTAGTTCCAAACTTTGTTTTTATAAAAACAAAGTTTTTCCCTTCTTCTTCTTTTACCGATTCAATTGGAATTTTTAAAACATCATTTATTTCCTCAATAATTACTTCACCATGGGCAGTCATCCCGGGCCTCAACCTATCATCAATCCTTGATAAACTCAATATTACTTCGAATTCTTTTTTTGTAGAATCCCAATTCCTCTTTGCTCCAACCTGTGCAATTGATTCAACTTCTCCCTTTACTTTAAGCCCCGGGAAAGCATCAATTGAGATAATTGCTTTTTGTCCTTTTGATATTTTTCCTGCATCTACCTCTGACACCCATACCTTTGTTTTTAATGTTGAAAAATCAGGAAGAGAAATCACACAATAGCCGGACCAAATAGAATCGCCTGCTTGAACTTTCCTTTCTTCTCCCCCCACCCAGATTTCATTTAAGACAACAAGCCCAGATGAAGGAGCTCTTATTGTCATCTTATCAAGGGACTCTTTTGCAAAATTATAATTATTTTGGGCATTTTTTATCTTTACTTTTATAATTTCAATATTTGCTTCTGCTTCCCTTTTTGCTGCTTCAAGTTTTTCCTTTGTTTTATTATATTTCTCTTCTGCTGCACTTAATCTCAACTTTGCTTCTTCCAAATTTTTCTTTGGCAGAAGCCCTTCATCTTCTACAACTTGAACCTTTGATAATTCATATTCAAGTTTTGCAGAATTCATTTGCATCTCATAATCCAGTTCCATTGCCTTTAAATTTTCTTCTCTTTGCTTTAACTCTGCTTTCAAACTTTTTAACTCTGACTCCCTTTCATTTAATTCTTTTTGAAGTTCCCCTGGATCAAATTTCAATAAAACATCTCCTTCTTTTACAACTTCTCCTTCCTTTACAATCCAGAGGATTTGAAGTCGCCATCTGGAAGGAGGGGCACAAACAGGGATGGATTTAAATGCAAATATCTCACCTGTTGTTTCTACAATTGATTCAAATTTTTCTTTTTTTAATTCAACATAAAGCTCATCAGAAGCCCTTGGAAAAATAAGATAAAGAATAAGAATAAATAAAAAAATTCCAATTAAAATAAAAATATTCCTTTTATTAATCAATTTTTTCATAGTTTATATTTTATCAAAAATTGAGTTTTACTCAAAATTATGTTAACTTAACCTTATGAGAAAAATTAAAATTTTTATTTTAGTCATATCTTTTATTTTAATTTCAGCAGATAAAAATGAGAAGTTATATAAAAAAGCAATGAAAATTCATAATGGTGCAATTGTAGTTGATGGGCATTGTGATGTTCCAATGGTTTTAAACCAAGGGGTTGATTTAAGTATTAAAAGAAAAGAAGGTGACTTTGATTTGGAAAGGATGAAAGAAGGTTGCCTTGATGTTTCTTTGTTTGCAATTTTTACACCAAATTCAGAGGATGAAAAAGAACCCTTTAAAAAGTCATTAAAGATTTTAAGCTCCATTTATGATTTTATAGAAAAAAATAAAAATCAAATTATGCTTGTTAAAAGCTACAAAGATATTTTGAATTTAAAAAAGTTAAATAAAAAAGGAATAATGATTTCAATGGAAAATTCAAGCCCAATTGAAGAAATTTCCTTTTTAAAAACATTTTATAATCTTGGAGTAAGGGTTATAGGACTTACACATATGGAAAATAACAAAATTTGTGATTCTTCAACAGCAAAAGAAGAAAGGTGGGGAGGGCTTTCACCTTATGGAAAAGAACTTTTAAAGGAAATGAATAAATTAGGAATAGTAATTGATGTAAGTCATTCCTCAGATAAAACAGTTTTAGATGTCTTGGAATTATCAAAAGCACCAATAATTGCATCCCATTCCTGTGCAAGAAGTATAGTGCCAATCCCAAGAAATATATCTGATGAACTTATAAAAAAAATAGCACAAAAAAACGGCATTGTAATGGTAAATTTTTATGCTGGATTTTTAGATAATGATTGGAGGGAAAAAAGTGACAAAGTTTATAATGAAATTGCTCCATTGAGGGAAGAAATCAAGAAAAAATATGAAAATAATAAAGAAGCATATTATAAAGAAATGTTTGAAATATGGCAGAAATATTCACCCCCACCCCCAAAAATTGATAAACTAATAGAACATATTGAGCATATTATAAAAATTGCAGGGATTGATTATGTAGGAATTGGTTCTGATTTTGAGGGAGCTGGAACTTTTATGGATAATTTAAAAGATGTATCAGAGCTTCCAAATTTGACTTATGAATTATTGAAAAGGGGATATGCTAAAAAAGATATTGAAAAAATCCTTGGATTAAATTTTTTAAGGGTCTTAAAGGAGACAGAAGAAATATCTAAAAGTTTATCCCTTAACGCTATTTCATTTTCCAATGAATAGGAGAACCTTCCTGAAATTCAAAAATAATCTCTTTTTTTGATTTAAATATAAAAATACTTCCACCAATTATTTTTTCTGGTTTTTCAATTTCTATAATATCCTTAAAATATACTGGCTGATAAAACCCTACAAGGTTTGTCATACTTATAGCTAAAATTTTGCCTTTTTCAATAAATATTTCCTTTGGATATTTTTCTGGATAATACAATTCTTGATAATAAGAAGGAAGGGGTTTAAAATTTATTCCATAACTTTTTGGATCAGCAGTTCCAAAATAGGAAAGATAAATCTCATTAATTTTTTCTTTTTCAATATATCTCCTTAAAGCAATTAAACCTTGTCCCCAATCCAAGTTTGAATCAACAAAATAAAAATAAGAATTATTCTTTTTCACAAACTCATTTACATAAGATATGTTATAAGGAAAGAATCTAAAAAAGGAATAGATATTAAAAGATATTAAAAAAAAGAGAAAAATCTTGTCCCATTTTTTATTTAATAAATTTACAGAAACAATGGAAGAAATTATAAAAATGAAGGGATAAATAAATAATATATATCTATGGCTTGAGGTAGGTGATATTATTGAAGATACTATAAATAAAAATAAAAAGGAAAAGAAAAAAAATTTTGTTTTTTTAAATATTTTAAAAAAAGCAGACAACAATAATAAAATTATAATTGAAATGGGTGTCTTTAAAAAGAAACTAAAAAGATAAAAAATCTTTGAATTTTTTGTTTGAACTTCCCCTAAAAAGTAAGATAACCTTTTACTTATTAAATCCTTTGAAATGAGAATACTGTTTATATATGCTGAAGGTAGAAAGTATGATTTTTTTTCTACCCCAGCTAAAAAAACAGAGTTTTTAAAAAAATAAAAAATCCAGATAAAAGAATAGGAAAAAATTATAAGAATTAATGAAAATACCAAAATTTTTTTAAAGGATATCTTTCTCTTTAATAAATAGATAAATAAAGTTAAAAAATAAAAAGGAAAAAGAAAAAGCCCTTGATGCCTTGTCAATATAGCAAGAGATGTAGAAATTGCAGCTAAAAATAAATATTTGTTTTTAAAACCTTTTAAGAAAAAATAAAAAAAACAAATGGAGAGAAAAAAGAAGAAAGAAAAAAACATATCCGTTGTAGAAAGAGAGCCATAAGCAATTGTATCTGGATAAAAAATAAAAAAAATTAATGAAAGAACTGCTTCTTTTTTGCCAAAAATTTTTAAAACAAAAAAATAAATTGAAATTGAAAAGATAATTGTTATAAAAATTGTTACAAACCTTGAAATATTTAATGTCTTTAAATTTCCTTTTTCAAAAAAAAAGTTTTTTCCAAATCTAATCTGATCTTGATTTTTAAAAAAATTGCTTTTACAATCACCTTTAAAACTTAAAATATATAAGGGAATAGATAAAAAATACTTTCCAAGGGGGGGATGCTCAACATTTAGTCTAAAATCTCTTTTTTCAAAATAGGAAAGCCCGGAGGGAGCATAAATAATTTCATCAAAAACCATAGAATTTTTAAAATTTGAAATTGTTAAAAGAAAAAATTCAAAAATTACTAAAATTGTAAATATTATGTTTTGAAATTCAAATTTCTTCAATTTTCTTTAAAAAATTTTTATTTATGTAATGAACAATATCGTTGCTTAAAAGTTGAAAAAAAGTTCCTCCTTTATTTACAAAATCAATAACTCTGCTTTCATATAAGTCACCAAAAATTTTTATAATACCCTTATAAAATCTTCCATCTTCCATTTGGATATTCACTTCTACCTCTCTTGTTGGTGGTGTCCCTTCATTTCTATCAATAAAAGAACTATTTACATTAACAGTAATTGTTTCAATATACTTCTTAGACATCAATATAACTCTTTTGGAATAAGTTAATTTAACTGGAACAAATTCTCTTTTGTCAATGTTCAAAAATTCATCAAAGGTTTCAACACCTGGCTTAATAGAAGAGCTTTCAGCTAAAAATACTTCACAATCTTCCTCACCAGAATGGTGGACAAAGATTTTACAGGGAACTGTTATTCTTGGGACTTTTATATCCATATTAAAATTTAAAGACAAATCCAAAGGAGATTTCAGTTGTAACTAAATCCTCTTCCCATCTCCAACAGTCCTCATCGTCCCAGCAATCGTCATTTCTTCCCAAGTTAACAAAGTATGCCCTTAAATCTGTTCTTAAGGCAAAGTTCTCATTAAAATAAATTTTAAAACCGCCTCCCCAGTTCCAGGAAAATTCAGTATCAGAAATATTATGTTTATTCATTTCTATATCATAAGTAGGATACCTTAAAGTAGTTACTCCTATTCCAATAGTAAAAAATGGAGAAAAGGCACCTTCGCCAAATTGAAAAAGAAAATTTCCATGATAGTAATAAGCATCAAAATTATCTCCATCTGTTGTATCAGATTGTGTACCCGCGAGGGTAAATTCAATGGCAAAATGTTCCTCAAAAAAATAACTTCCTCTCATACCAAGGATAAAAGAATCATTTAGTTCTTTTTCTTCTTCAAAATTATGCTGTTGATGAACAACAAATGTATCTCCTAAGTGAGAACCAGCAAAAAATTCAAACTCAGAAGTCCCTTCTCTTAAAAAACCAAAGCTTAAAAGTGGAAAAATTAAAAAGAAAAACCAAAAATATTTCATATTGACCTCCTATTTTCCAATTATTTTTTTTATTTCTTTTAAAATGGAAGAATCATAGCCCTCCCATTTTTTTATAATTTCCCTTTTATTGTCTGTCAAAAAGTTTGCTGGCAATCCAGTTATTATTAAATTACTATGATATTTTTTCTCAAGATAGTAAAAAGGTATTGATACATCAAGTTTTTTTAAAAAATTTTCTGCCAATTCCTTATTTTCATCTAAACTTATTGCAATTATTTTTAACTTTTCCTTTTTTACTTCTTTTTGCAATTTATCAATCTCTGGAAGTTCATACCTGCAAGGTGTGCACCAGCTTGCCCAAAAATTAACTAAAAGATATTCTTCTTTCAAAGAATCAAAATTTATCTTTTCAGAATTTTTTAAAGGTACAAGTTCAAGTTTTGGAAGAACTTCTGAAAAGAGGAAGAAAGGAATAAACAAAAAAATAAAAAAAACTTTCACAATAATATTATATAATTAAAGAGAAAAAATGTCAAAGTTGCGTCTTGATTTGCTTTTAGTTCAAAGGGGTTTAGTAGAAACAAGACAAAAAGCCCAAAGCTTGATAAGAGAAGGTGTGGTTTACACAAAAGGAAAGGTTTTGGATAAACCTGGATTGTTAGTTAATGAAGATATTGAGATTTTTTTAAAGGAAAAGCCAAAATATGTATCAAGGGGAGGATATAAATTAGAAGGAGCAATCTTAAATTTTAATTTAAATGTAAAAGATTTAATCTGCCTTGATGTTGGCTCTTCCACTGGGGGATTTGTAGATTGCCTCCTAAAATTTGGTGCAAAAAAAATTTACGCCATTGATGTAGGAAGAAATCTTTTAAATGAAAATCTGAAAAAAAATGAAAGGATAATTTTGTTTGAAAATTTAAATGTAAGGTTTTTTAAAGAAGATACTATACCAGAAAAAGTAGATTTAATAACCATTGATGTTTCTTTTATCAGTTTAAAATTGGTAATTCCACCTCTTATTTCAATCTTAAAAAAGGAAGGGCTTCTATTGCCTCTTTACAAGCCCCAATTTGAAGTTGGAAGAAAAGATGTTGGAAAAGGTGGAATAGTTAAAAAGGAAGAAAAAGTTAAAGAAAAAATGGAAGAAATAATAAAATTTGTTGAAAATTTAAATTTTAATTTTATAAATTTTTTTGCTTCTCCTTTAAAAGGGCAAAAAGGAAACCAAGAATATTTTTTGCTATTTAAGAAACTTTGAATTAATAAAGGAAATTAGCAATAAAAGATCTGCCCCAAAAATTAACAGGATAAAAACCTTCTGTCAAATTCAAACTTTCACATCATTTATTATGTTATAATTTAAATATGAGCCAATCATTCAGGTATTGCCCCAATTGTGGAACTCAAAATCCAAAAGAAGCAGAAGAATGCATAAAATGTGGTTTGGTATTTTCAAAGTTTAAACCTTTTTCTATTACTGTTGAAAAAGTAGAAGAAAAGAAATCAAATTTTCTTTATTATTTAATTTTTTTTGTTGGATTTTTATTCTTATCATATATGATAACAATTGTAATAATTGAAAAAAAATTTTTAAATGTGGAAGAAAAAAAAGGTGGAATCTATAACTTAACCATAAAATTAGAAAACATTTATAAAAAACTTCCAATTGAAAATATTGAACAAAAAGAGAAATATAAAAAAGAGATTGAATTAATGGAAAAACTTATTTCTAATTTTCCTGTTTCAGAGGATATAGAAAAAATAAACCTTTTTGCAGAGAATTTAAAAGATATAAAAGTTATTTTAGAGGAAAATAAGGAATTAGATTTAAATACTCAAAAAAGAATTGAAGAAAAATTTGCCAAACTTAAGTAATTTTTACTTTTATTGATTTATAAGCTTTTATTTTAAAACTTATTTCTTTACTTATCTCTTTTAATGTCTTATTTAAAAGAGGATTTTTGAAATCAGGAGCAATCTCCAGAGCAGGAAGAAACTCAAAAGCCCTTTCTTGAAATCTCTTATGTGGAATTTTCAGTTTTTTGTAGTTTACACTATAATCACTACATAATAATATATCTATATCAATCTTCCTCGGTCCATTTTTAAATGTTTTAACCCTTCCCAATTTTTTTTCCATTTTTTTTAATTTTTTTAAAAGTTCTAAAGGGAATAAATTTGTTTCAATTAATGCAGCACAGTTTACAAAAATTGGCTGATCTTTATAGCCAAAAGGTTCGGATAAGTAAAGGGAAGAATATTTTAAAAGCTTTATATCTTTTTGTTTTTTTATAAAAATTAGAGCTTTAATTATGTTTTTTTCAGGTATTGGTAAATTGCTTCCTATTCCTAAAATATAAGAAACTTTATTCTTCTTCGTATTCAAAGGATTCAAAGTCGGAATAATCTTCTTCAATGTATTCTTCTTCAAGTAAATCCTTTTCTTCTTCGGTTACCTCTTCAACCAATTCTTCTTCTTTTTCCACCTCTTCCTCAAAAGAAATGGTTTTAACTTTCTTTTCAATTAACTGCTTTTCTTCTTCCTCTGTTATCTTTTTATGACAGCGAGGACAAATTATCTCTTTTTTACCTAAGTCGTAAAACTTTATTCCACAATCTTTATTTGTGCAAGTATGCTTCTTGCCTAACTTAACCATAAACACCTCATAAAATAAAGTTTTTTATTAAACCAAAAGTTTAATCTATTGTCAAGAGGCAATTTTTATTATAAAATATTTTTTTATGAAAATTATCTTATTTTTTTTGTTTTTTAATTTTTGTTTATTTGCTGAGGAAAATATTGAATTCCTTCTTGAAAATATGCAAAAAGTGCAAAATGATATAAACACACTTCAAGCATCTTTTTATCAAAAAAAAACATCTAAACTCTTTAAAATTCCTCAGGAGTTGTCAGGTATGGTATATATTAAAAAACCTGACTATATAAGATGGGAATACATAAAGCCAGAAAACTATATAATTTTCATAGACAAAGAAAAATTTCAAATTTATTATCCAGCACTTAAAAAAGTAAAAGTTGGTAAAATAGCAAGATTGAGAGGTAAAATATTTTCTATTTTATTTGCTCAGGAACCTTTAAAAAAGCTCAAAAACCATTTTACTATTGAATTGAGGATAAGGGAAATGGAAGATCTTTTAGTTTTAATCCCTCAGACATTTAAACTTAAGAAATACTGGAAAAGTTGGTCTCTCATCATAGACAAAAGCACTTTTCTTCCAAAATCAATTGAAATTATTGAAAAGGATAATGATACTACTTATATAGAGTTTAAAGATTTAAAAATAGATATTCCATTAGAAGGTGATTTTTTTGACTTAAAAATTCCAAAAGATTTTTCTGTTGAAAGTTATACAAAAACTCCTCAATAATGGTAAAGTTTAAAATATTAAAAAAGAGTAATAAAACAAAGGCAAGGAAGGGAATAATAACTACAAAGAATGGAGAAATTGAGACACCTGCTTTTATGCCTGTTGCAACTTATGGAACAGTTAAATCAATCCCATCTTATTTTTTAAAAAATTTAAATGCAAATATAATTTTAATGAATCTACTGCACTTGATTTTTAAACCAGGAGTTGAATTAATTGAAAAAAGTGGTGGAGTCCACAATTATTTTTCAATTGATTTGCCAATATTATTTGATAGTGGCGGTTATCAGATTTATTCTTTGAAAAGCCATAGAAAAATAGAAGAAAAAGGTGTTTTATTTATTGATCCCCGTTCTGGGAAGAAAATTAATTTAAAACCAGAAGATGTTGTACTTTTTGAAGAAAAAATGGGTTGTGATATTGGTATGGTTTTAGATTATTGCCCACATCCTAATTCTTCTTTAAGAGAAATAGAAAAAGCAGTTTCTATTACTGAAAAATGGGCTGTAAACTCTTTAAAAGTATGGAATAGGGAAAAATTCTCTCTTTTTGGGATAATTCAAGGTGGTACTGATTTAAAATTAAGAGAAAAAACAGCAAGAAATCTTAAAGATTTAGATTTTGATGGCTTTGGAATAGGGGGCTTGGGACTTGGCGAAGAAAAAGAAAAAACATTTGAAATAGTTGGTGCAGTTGCGGAAAACTTACCAGAAGAGAAGCCAAGATATCTTATGGGTTTTGGATTCTTAGAGGACATAGAAAAAGCAATAAAGTTTGGAGTTGATTTATTTGATTGTGTTATTCCTACAAGAAATGCCAGAAATGGACAAATCTTTACATCAAAGGGTGTAATAAATTACAAGTCCTCCAAGTATAAGGAGATTTTTAAACCACCTGATGATAATTGCTCCTGTCCCACCTGTAAAAATTACACTTTAAGTTTCCTCAGCACAATGTACCATCAAAAGGAAATTGTTGCATATTTTCTTGCTACTTTGCATAATTTGTATTTTTATCTTGACTTTATTTCAAATTTAAGGCAAAATATAGATTTAATTTAAATCTTTAATTAGGAGGTAAATATTTTGAATCAGAATAACCCTATATTAGGATTTTTACCAATTATTATTGTATTTTTAATTTTTTACTTTTTGCTTATAAGGCCTATGCAAAAAAAGCAAAAAGAACTAAGGGAATTTTTAAGAAATCTAAAAAAAGGTGACAAGATAATCACAACAGGTGGAATTTATGGAACAATAATTGCCTTAGAAGATGATACAGTAGTTTTAAAAATTTCAGAAAATACAAAAATTAGAATTGCTCGCTCTGCCATATCAGGTCTCCAGCCTGGGGTAGAAAAAGAAGAAATATAAGGGGGTTATATGAAAAAAGATATTTTATGGAGATTTATTTTAATTTTTATTGTTTTAGTTGTAACTATATTTTTTCTTTACCCACCAGAGAAAAAGATAAAATTAGGTTTGGACCTAAAAGGTGGGAGCCATCTTGTTTTGGAAGTCCAGACACAAGATGCTCTTGTTGCTGACAGAAACGATGCCTTTGATTTCTTGCAAGAAAAATTAAAAAAAGAAGGAATTGCAATTGAAGAAAAAGAATTTATAGATGAAAAGACATCTTCAATAAGAGTTCCTCAAGAAAGGGTAAAAGATGCTTTGGATCTTGCAAAAGAAAATCTTCCAGGATGGGACATAAGCCAAACAGGAGATAGGTTAACTATAAAAATGAGAGCTGCAACTCAAAGAGATAGGGAAGAATTAGCAGTGAGGCAGGCACTTGAAACAGTAAGGAACAGGGTTGATGCCTTAGGCCTTGCAGAACCAACAATTTTAAGACAGGGCACAACGAATAGAATTGTAGTTCAACTTCCAGGTGTTGATGATCCTGAAAGGGTAAAGGAAATTATAAAAGCAACGGCTGTTTTGGAATTAAAACTGGTGGACAAGGGACCAACAGAAGATAAGGAAGCATTAGTACAGGCTTATGGAGGAAACCTTCCAAACAACCTTGAAATCCTTCCAGCAAAAGAAAGGGGGGAAGGAGGAAGGAGATATTACTATTCTGTTGAAAAAAAGGCATCAATTTCTGGAAGGGATTTAAAAAATGCAAAAAGAGGTGTTGATAGATATGGAAAGCCAAATGTTCAATTTTCCTTAAATGCCACTGGAAGCAAAAAATTTGCTAAGGTAACAGGTGACAATGTTGGAAGAAGGCTTGCAATTGTTTTAGATAATCAAATTATGTCAGCACCAGTTATAAAAGACAAAATTACAACGCCAGATGCTGAAATTGAAGGAAATTTCACAATTGAAGAAGCAGAGGACTTAGCACTTGTTTTAAGGTCTGGATCACTTCCTGCTTCTGTAATATATCTGGAAGAAAGGACAGTTGGTCCTTCTTTGGGGAGGGACTCTATTGAAAGAGGCATAAAATCAGGTATTCTTGGCTTGCTTTTGATTATGCTTTTTATGCTTTTTTATTATCGTCTCTCAGGATTAAACGCAATTGTTGCATTAATTTTAAATATAATAATTTTATTTGGAATAATATCATATTTAAAAGCAGTGCTAACCCTTCCTGGAATTGCAGGTATTATTTTAACAGTTGGTATGGCTGTTGATGCAAATGTATTAATCTTTGAAAGGATAAGGGAAGAACTTTTAGCAGGAAAGTCAATTAAAGCAGCAATTTCTCTTGGTTTTTCAAGGGCACTTGCAACAATTATTGATTCAAACCTTACAACAATTATTGCAGGGCTTTTTCTTTTCCAGTTTGGAACGGGACCAATTAAGGGTTTTGCAATAACTTTAATTGTTGGGCTTTTGGTTTCAATGTTTACTGCTGTTTTTGTATCAAGAACAATCTTTGACTTCTTTTATAAATACAAAGAAAGAGTTAAAAGCTTAAGCATATAGGGAGGAAATATGATTAGAATATTTAAAAATCCAAAAATTCCTTTTATGAATCTAAAATATTACTTTATTTTAATTTCTTTAATTTTAATAATTATGGGATTTTTTGCTTATTTTTTAAGAGGTGGTTTCAATATTGGAATTGATTTTGCAGGTGGAACTCAGCTTACATTAAAATTTCAGGAAAAACCAAATCTTTCTAATTTAAGAAAAATTTTGGCAGATAATGGTTTTAAAGATTCAACAATTCAAGAATATGATGAACCAGGACTTAATGAATATTTAATGAAGGTTTTAAATATACCAGGGAAAGAAGGTGAAACAATTACTGTTTTGCAAAAAATTCTAACTCAAAATTTAAGCAAAGGTGAGGGTTTTGATTTAAATCTTGCAGGAAAATCAACTTTTGAGTTATTTTTGCAAGAAAATTTTTCTGGGAAAGAAGAAGAAATTTCAATCCTTTCACAAAGTTTTGCGGATTATAAAAAAGAGAAGGGCATTATAAGTTCAATAGAAGAATTAAAAAATTTAAAAGGAATGAAACCAGAATTCTATTCATATATAAAAGAAAAAGCATTCTTAGGTCCTTTTTCAATTTTAAATGCTGAAAGTGTTGGACCAAAAATTGGAAAGGACTTGCAAAAAAAGGCAGCTTTTGCAGTTATATTTTCTCTTTTGGGGATGCTTTTATATATCTGGTTTAGATTCAGGCATTTTGCTTATGGGGCAGGTGCGGTAATTGCTTTATTCCATGATGTTTTAATTGCTCTTTCTTTTTTGGTCTTTTTTAACAGATCCATTGATTTGACAGTTATTGCTGCACTACTTACTCTTGTAGGTTATTCAATAAATGATACAGTAATTGTCTTTGACAGAATAAGAGAAAATATTAGATTGAGAAAAGGAACAACCCTTGAAGAAATAATTAATAATTCTATAAATGAAACTTTATCCAGGACAATTATCACTTCTGGAACAACCTTTATTGTAGTTGTTTGTCTCTTTTTCCTTGGTGGTTCAGTCATCCATAACTTTGCTTTTGTTTTATTTATAGGAATTATTGTCGGAACTTATTCCTCCATTGCAATTGCTTCTCCTCTTGCCTGGGCATTTACAAAAAATAAATTTGAAAGAAAAAGAAGATAATATAGTATTGAATTTAAAATATTTAATATTTCTTTTAATTATTTTCTCAATATTTATTTACAGTTATTCAAGGGAGTTTACAGAGCCTGATGAATTAAAATATGTTGAAATTTCAAGGGAAATGCTGGAGGCAAAAAATTTCTTATATCCAATATATAATTATGAATTATATTTAGACAAAGGTCCTTTATATTTTTATATTTTAATTTTTTCTCAAAAAATCTTTGGTGAAAATAAATTTTCATACATATTTCCATCTCAATTTTTTTCAGTTTTAACCCTAATAATTTTCTTTAAAATTTTAAAATTATTTGAAATAAAAAAAAATGAAATTTTTCTTTCAATTTTAGTTTTATTTTCTTCAATTCAATTTCATTTTTTATCAAAAGCAGTTAGAATGGATATAGTATTAACATTTTTTGTTATTTTTTCATATTATCTTTTGTTTTTAAAGATATTGAAAGATAAAAAAAATTTAGAATTGTTATATGGTTTGTCTTTTGCTTTTGCCCTTTTAACAAAAGGACCTGTCTCTTTTATTTGGTTTTGGGCAGTTCCATTATTTTATGGAATTATTGAAAAAGAAAAAAAGGTTTTCAAATTTCTTTTTCATCCCTTAAATTTATTTTTTTCTTTCCTTCCAGTCCTTTTCTGGCTTTTTCTTTTATACAATAAATTGGGCTTGGAACCTTTTAAAGAGATATTTCAAAGACAAACATTAGGTAGAATGCATTCTTCTTTTGCCCATAAAAGGCCAATTTATTATTACATATATATGCTTCCTCTGTCTTTCTTCCCTTATACATTTTTTTTACCCTTTCCTCTTTTTAAAAAAGAAAAATTTAAAGGTGAAAGTTTCTTTTTTTTATGGTTTTTAATTCCTTTTATTATTTTTTCTTTAATTTCTGGGAAAATTTCAATTTACCTTTTACCTTTATCTTTTCCTTTATCTTTATACATTTCAAAATTCTTGCTTTCTAAAAAAATTAAAATAAAAGTTACAATAAGTACAATTTCAATATTATTTATAGTTTTTGGTTTTTTTATTTATAAAAATAGTGTCAAATATACTGAAATATTTCCTTATATAAAAAATATTGAATTTCTATTCCTTTGGATTTCCTTAACTTTCCTTTTATTTTTTTTCAAAAATAATTATTTCCCCTATCTATTTTCAATTTTTTCTTTAATTTTTTGCATATTTTTATCTGTCATTTTTTATCCTTTAACTTATAACATTTCTTTAAAAGAAACTTCTTTGAAATATAAATGCTTATCAAAAAATGATAAATTTGGTTATTCTTTTTGGGATATAAAACCATCTTTTTTGTATTATTCAAAGAAAAAGTTCATAGAACTTCACAAAAATGAAGAATTGGAAGAAAAATTAAAGGAAGGGAAATTTATTTTAATAAAGGGAAAAAATTTTGATAAACTACCAAAAGAATTAAAAAAATTATGTGAAATAAATTTTAAACAGGAAAGATTAGGTGAGGACTTTTTAATAATATCTATTCCAAGCCAAAGGCAAAACGAGCATTAAAAATTTTTTCAACTGTTTCTATATTTTCAAGGATTTTGCCTGCCCTTCTATTTTGAGGGATTTTGCTCACTGTTTCATAAGCTTTTTTAAATTCTCCAAGCATTAAATAACAATATGCTAAATCATTTAAAATTGGAACATCTTCTTTAAGCTCGAGGAGCAAATTTAATGCTTCTTCTGGTTTGTTTTCTTTCAAATAACACTGGGCAAGGGCTCTTTTTGCATATTCAGAATTGGACTTTTTTAAATATTCAATTGCTTTTGGACATTGATTTTGCTCCTTTAAAAGAACCCCATAAAATTCAATTGCCTTAATATCATCACTTTTCTTTAAAAGATAATTATTCAAATCTTTAAAAGCATTTTCATAATCTTTATCAAAAAGATATGCAAGCCCTCTTAAATAATAAACCAAAGTTGGATCTTTTTCATATTTTATGCTTTCAGAAAATTTGACGATTGATTCTTTATATTTTCCAGAAAGTAAAAGGGCTTTCCCAAACTCTTTTAAATAAAAACTATTTGTTGGCTCCAGCAAAATTGCTTGGGAAAAATATGTCTCTGCTGCTGAAAATTCTTTAAATTGAAGATAACACAAAGCAAGGTTTGCCATTGCAGGGGCATTGAATTTATCAATTGATATTGCCTGTTGAAATAATTTTATTGCTTCTGTATATTTTCCTTGCACATAAAGAGCAAAGCCATACAGATTATAATAAGTAGAATTCCCGCTATTGAGCAAAAGCCCCTGACTTAAAACCTTTTCTGCTTCAAAATATAAATTATCTTCTAAAAATATTAAACCAGATAGGGCAAAAACTTCTGCTGGCGGATTAAATGAGTATATAAGAGAATTTAAAATTTGCAATGCTTGTTTTTTTTCTCCTCTCCTGTAAAGAGACCTTGCTTTTTTTATCTGTGCCTCTGGGGTTAAAATTTTTTCTTCTTTTACAAACAAAGGTGCTTTTACTGCAATTTTATATGTTTCAAGAGCATCATCAATTTGGTTTTGTGACAAATAGCAATCGCTTAAAATTTTAAGTATTTGTTTATATTTTAAAGTTGAAGAAATTTGTTTTCCCGTATTTATACATTCTTTAAATCTTCTATTTTGAAATAATAAATTTAATTCATCAATCTTGTTTAAAATTTGATCTTTTTCTTCAGGAAAAATCTGGGGAATTTTTTCGCCTTTTATTGTTTTGAAATAATCAGAAAATTCTTCATTGAAAAGCTCTTCTTCCAGTGGTAGTTCAGCCCATTCATCTATTGCTTTCCTCATATAAACCTTCATTTCTTCTTTTTCCCCCATAGTATATTTGCACCAAGCAGCATAAAGGAAGCCCTGTGCCTTTTCTTGAAAGCTTTCTGAGGAAGTAGCAATCTCAATATAAAGATTAAATGCCTTATCAAATTCACCAATAGAATATGCTTTTTTTGCTTCTTCCCATTTTCCTGAAAGACAAATTAGAGGCAAAATTAAAATTAAAAAAATTAATTTTCTGGAATAAGAGTTATTGTCCATGAGGCTTTTTCTCCTTCTTTTATTTCTATTTCTCTCTCCTTTGTAATATAGCCAGGCCTTTTGACTTCAACCTTGTGGATTCCAACGGGCAAAATTATTGATGGTTGTGGTGTATCTCCCACATATTTTCCATCCACATAGACAGATCCATAAGGAGTTCCAATATTTGTTAAAACAGAAAGCTTTCCCATTTGAGGCAATTGATGTCCAAAACGGTTTAGCCCTTTTTCTTCCACAGTTATAAACTTTTTTTCTTGGGAAAAGGTTGTTTTAAAAATAATTTCATAGTTCCCGACAGGCAGCTCTGTCCTTACTTCTGGAGGAAATGTTCCAATATATTTATTGTTGACATATATATCACAAGGACCTAAATTTGCAAAAAAGGAAACAGGATATGTCTTCAACATAACTGGCTTTTCTTCTTGTTTCTTTTCTTCTTCAATCAAAGGAGGGATGTAATCAGGAATTTGAATGTTTTCACTTTTAAATGTTATTTTTAAAGGATTTATAACTGATACCTTTTTTATACTTGTTACTTCCTTTTTCTTTTCAGGTTTTTGGTTTAAAAATATAAATGAAATTATAATTATTACAAAAAATATTGGTAAGATATATAAATAATTTCTTTTTTTCTTTAATTTAATGCCTAAGGTAGGTGTTTTTGCAGTTTTTTCTTCTTCTCTTACTTTTGTTACAGGAGTTGTAGGTCGTACAAAGTATTCTCCAGTATGTTTTTCATCTTTTGTTAATTTTTGATAAATTGCTTCCAAATCATATTGAACTTTTTGAATATTATAATACCTTTTATTTCTATCCTTCTCGAGACATTTAAAAACAATTCTTTCAAGTTCTGGTGGAAAATCAATCAATTGAGATGTTATTTTTGGTGGGTCTAAATTTAAAATATTGTAAATAATATTTGTTATTATTTCCCCTTGAAAGGGCTTTTTATAAGTAAAAAATTCATACATTAAAACGCCAAAAGAGAAAATATCTGTTCTTCTATCCAAAGGTTCCCCTTTAATCTGTTCTGGTGCAAGGTAAGCAGCAGTACCCAAAGTCATACCTGTCTGTGTTAAATGGCTTTCAATGTGGGTTGATTTTGCAATCCCAAAGTCCATAATTTTAACTGAGCCATCCTCTTGAATTCTAATATTTGCTGGCTTTATATCCCTGTGAATTATATTATTTTCATGGGCATAATGAAGCCCTTTGCAAACTTCTATCAATATCCTTAATTTTTCTTCCAATGAGAAAAGTTCACCTCTCTTTATTTTTTTATCTAAATCCTCTCCTGTTAAAAATTCCAAAACAATATAAGGAATATTGTCCTGGATTCCAAAATCATAAATTGTCGTTATATTTGGATGCCTTAAATTTCCTGCTAACTCTGCTTCTCTAAAAAACCTTTTTCTAATTTCTTCTTCTTCCACTTGGCAGGTTTTTATTGCAACTGGTCTTTTAATATAAGGGTCTCTTCCTTTGTAAACAACTCCAAAGCCCCCAATTCCAATTTTTTCTTCTATCTCATACTTTCCAATCTTTTCCGACACAATAAGATTTTAAAATATTTTTAACAAAAAATCAATAGAAAAGGATAGTTTCATAAAATTTCCTTCTATTATAGTTATTCTCATTCAACTTTTAATATTTAAAACATCAAAATTAAAAACTATAATTTTTAAAATTTAATCAATTAATCTGATTTAATAACAAATTATTAAAAATAATGAAGCTTTAATATAGTTTATTTTTAAATAAATACAGAAAAAATAAATTTTTTTACTTTTATTTTAGAAATAAAAGTTATTGAAAATAAAAAGGAATATCTTTTGAAAGTATTTCCGGACCCTCTTTTTTTATTAAGATATCTTCTTCAAGCCGTACTCCAATACCCTTAAATTTTGATTTATCATCTTCTGGAATATATATACCTGGTTCAATTGTTAAAACCATCCCTTCTTTTAACTTTATATTATGGTCTTCCATACCATAAGAATCAGCATCATGGACATCCAAACCAAGCCAGTGACCTAAACGATGGGGGAAATAAATTTTATGCAGATTTTTTTGTAAAACTTCATCTATTGATTTTTTTAAAATCTTCAACTCTATTAATTTCAATGCAATCTTATTTTGACAAATCTGATTTAATTCACACAAAGAAATTCCAGGTTTTGAAATTTTTATCATCTCTTTTTGTACTTCCTCAACTGCAAGATAAATCTCTTTTTGTTTCAAATTTGCTCTTCCATCTGGAATAAAGGTTCTCGTCACATCAGAGGCATATCCATCATATAAACAACCACTATCTATTAGCAAAAATTCATCCTCTTTTATCTCAGAATTATTTTTATTATAATGCAAATATGTTGCATTTTTCCCAGAGGCAACAATTGATGGAAAGGACTCCCCTTCTGCTCCATTCTTTATATAATGATACTTTAAAAGTGCTTCAATTTCATATTCAAATTTTGCACCCTTAGAATATTCAAAGACATTTTCATAAGCAATCTTGGTTATCTCAATTGCCTTTTTAATCTTCTCAATTTCTTCTTTTTCTTTAATTAACCTTAAAGGATTTATAACTTCACCAGAATCAATTATTTTTTTTGGAATTTTATCTGCTCTTTGTTCTTTTTTTAATTTTTGTAAAACCTGCAAAACCTTAAAATCCAGATCAGGAAATAAACCCCACTGGTAATAAAATGTTTTTTCACCAATTAAACTTTCATACAATTTTTCCTGCCATTGGTAAATTGGATATGCTTCATCTACAGGCAGAACCTCTAAAGCCCCCTGGATTCCTAACCTTTTCCCTGTCCACTTTTCTTCTTCTTCGTTTTTTGGAAGGCAAAAAAATATGTAGGGATTTTTTGAGTTTGCTTTTACAATTAAGGCACTATCTGGTTCATTAAAGCCAGTTAGATAATAAAATTTCCTTTCCTGATAAAATTTTTCACTTCCACCAATACTTAAAAAAGAAGGTCTTCCAAATAAAAATAAAACACCTTCCCTTAAACTTTTTAATACTTTTTCCTTTCTTTTAAAAAAGTTTATAGCCACTTTAATGTCTCTTTAACAATATCTGCCCTTGAGCCCTGTGGTTCTAATTTTAAAAACTCATTTAAGGTTTCCTTTGCTTTTTCCATATTCCCTTCCCTTATGTAAATAAAACCAAGTTCATAGTAAGCACTTGCAAAATCTGGTTTTAAGGAAATTATTTTTTCAAGAAGGGGCTTTGCATCTTTATCATTTTTTGCATTTAATAATTCAGCTGCTTTATTGAATAATGCTTCTGGGGACTCTGGTTCCAATTCTGTAAGTTTCCTTTGATACTCTGCTACTTTTTCTTTATTCCCCTTTTTTGTATAAGCAGAAATTAAAACTTTTAAAGCCATTGGAGCATCTTCATTTGATACAAGGGCTTTCTCTGCCTTTTCAATTGCCTTATCCAATTTCCCTTCTTGCTCATCAATTGCTGCTAAAATAACCATAGCCTTATAATAATCTGGTTTTATTGATAATGCCTTTTCCATATGCAACCTTGCTTTTTCGTAATCCTTTTTTTCCAAAAATTTCCTTCCTTCTTCAAATTCTGCAATGTGAGGGTTTTCTTCTAATTCTTTCTTATATAACTCCTTTTCAATCTCTTCCTTTGTTTTTAATGTAAAATCTTTTTGAATTGAAGTCATAATTTTTGGTTTTACATTTTCCTTAAATTCAAGATAACCATCTTTTTTCAATAAAAATGTATAAACCTTTGTACCATCAGTTACAGAAATTTCATATATACCCTTCTTATTTGTAGTAGTTTCTTTTTTGTAATCCCCAATTTCAGGGCAAGTTACAATAACCTGCACACCCTCAATTGGTTTTCCAGAAGAATCTAAAACATAACCCCATACCCTCGAAAGTGCCTGAGAGAATCCAAAATTTGAAAAAATAATTAAAACCAAAAAAAATTTAATAAATTTCATATTTCCCCCAAAATCATTTTTTTTAATTTTACCATATAACAATCTCTCTTTCAATTTTTACGATTTTAATTTAAATTATGTAAAATTTTTAATTAAAAATTTTTCAAAGAAATTTATTGTTATTGAATATCAAAGAAACAATTTTAAAGTCCCACAACAAATTCACAATTTTATTTTACTAAAATTCATTCAAAATCTCGTAATCAAAATCAATCTCTACTGAATTCGATAACATTGCAGAAACAGAACAATATTTTTCCTTTGAAAGATTTATTGCTCTTTCAACAGAGTCCTTATCAATCTCTTGCCCTTTTATAATATAATGAACTTTAATTTTTTCATAAACCTTTGGATACTTATCTGCCCTTTCACCTTCACAGGTCACCTCAAAACTTTCAATCTTTTTTTTCATTTTTTCCAGTATTGATATAACATCCATCCCAGTACAGCCAGCCAAGGCAATTAAAACAAGTTCCATTGGTGAAGCACCATTATTTGATTCTTCTGGGGAATCAATAACAATCCCATGGCCAGAGGGCGATATGCCAACAAACTGTCTTTTATTAACCCAAATAACTTTTGCTTTCATATTTTAATTATAACATTTTAATGAACTAAATAAATTTCTTTATTTTCTCTATACCACTTTTCCCATTTTTCCACATCAATTCCAAAATTTTGATCAGTTATACTTCTTAGTGCTTCTTTAGTCCAATCTAAATAGTCCTTGTAAAACTCTGGATTTTTGCCTTCCCTTGCTTCTACCAAATCTTTGAGAAGCAAAATAAGTGGCTCAATTGCTTCAAAAACTTTAATTTTCTTTTGAGCCAGTACGCCTAATGACATAGCAATGAGAGCTCTGTAACCCAATTTATTATCTCTTAAAGAAGAGACAAAAAATTTCTTTGCCTTTTCATCACCTATATTTGCCAATGAGTTCAAAGCTAAAGAAAGAAAATAGGCATCTTCTTCTTCTTTAACTTCTGGGGAATTTATGAAATCAATAAGAGCATCCGTTGACCTTGGGTCTTTTATTTCACCTAATTTTACAATTGCCTGTTCTTTAATGTTAAAATCTCCACTTTTTATAGAAGAAATTAAAAAATCAATTCCTTTATCTTTAAATTCTCTTTCCACCCTTCCCTTTGCCTTGAAGGACTTTATTAAAGTAAAAATAACAAAAAAAACTATAATTACAGCAAAAATAATTATTATTATATTCATAAGACCTCCTAAGAACTTATTTTAACACAATTTCAAAAGCTTTGTCCTTTTCAACTATATTTAAAGCAAAGAAAATATTTTTCAATTTTAAGTTTAAATCTTTTTCCAGATTTTCAAAATCTTCACCATTAAAAAAATATCTTCCTTTATTTAAAATTTTCTTTAAATTTAACTTTACAGAAGGATTTAATGGAAAAAAATTTTCTTCTTTTTTTATATAAAAATCAATTTTTTCTCTTTCAACAATTTTTTTATTTTCTTCCAACCTTTCCTTTGAAATCCTTTCAAGAGAAAAATTTTCATCTTTTTTAATTTCCCTTAAATCTTCATTATAAGGACAAACTGCTTGACATAGATCACAACCATAAATATATCCCCACCTTTCTTTTGGCTCATCAGGTCCTTTTTTTGCCTCCATTGTAAGGTAAGAAATGCATTTTAAAGGATTTAAAAAGTAGGGCTTCTCAATTGCTCCAGTGGGACAAACTTCAATACATCTTTTGCAACTTCCACAACTACCATTAAATTTTAATATTTTTTCAGCAATTTTCACATCTGTCAAAATAAAACCTAAGTTAAAAGCACTGCCATAAATTTTATTTATCAAAAGGGTATTTTTTCCCATAAAACCAAGCCCTCCTTTAAAGCCAAAGGGCTTTTCTAAGAAAGGGCTTGTATCACAAACTATTTTGCTTTTTCCCCCTAACTCTTTTGCAATTATTTTTAGTTTTTCTTTAATTTTCCTATGATAGTCCCCTCCATAAGAATATTGAGCAATTTTATATTTTTTTAAATTTAATGCTTTTTCTTTTTTGAAATTATAAGGAAACAAAAAAATAATGATTGATTTTAATCCTTCCAGGAGTTTTTCTGGATTTTTTCTTTCTTCAATTTTTTTTAAATAATTCAAATCACCTAAATTTATTTTCTTTATAATATTCTCATATTTTTCAATTAAAGGAACTGGTTTTGGTTTTACAACAGCAAAAAAAGGAATTCCTGAATCTTTTGAAAGCTTTTCAATCTTTAACAGGATTTCCAAAGGAATCACAAAACTTTATTTTTTGAAAATTAAATTCTTTCAATTCTTCAAATACCTTTTCCTTATCCCCTACAATTAAAAGTAGAAATTTTCCTTCCTTAAAATATTTATCTATAACTTTTTGAACCTCTTCAACCTTTACATCTTTTAATTTTTCTGGATATTTGTTTAAATAATCAAGCGGAAGACCAAAATTTGCAATTGTCTCTATAATTGTAAGTAAATTATCTGGGCTTTCAAAGCGTGCAGGGATTCCCATTATTAAATTATTTTTTGCCTTTTCAAATTCTTCTTCTTTTATAGGTTTTTCGCTATAAATTGCTTTAATCTCATTAAAAATTTCTATTAAAGAATCCTTTGTAAATTTTGAATCAACAGGAACCCTAAAATTCCAGTATCCTCCAAATTTTAAGGGTAAAATGGAACTCCTTGCTCCATAAGTAAAACCCTTTTCTTCCCTTAATTTCATATTTAGGCGACTTAAAAAATAACCACCTAATAAATGGTTCCCAATTTGGAAAGCAGGATAATCAGGATCCTGTGGAGAAGGAGAAAGGAAAGACAGTGTTATATAGCTCTGTGCTGATTTTGGTTTATTAACAAAAATGGTTTCCATTTCCTTTAAATTTTCTGGCTTGGGGGTCAATTTAAATGTAGGTAATCCTTTCCTCCATTTTTCAAAGATTTCTAATTTAGCTTTCAACCCATCTTTTTTCAAAGGTCCAATATAAATTAAATTTAATAAGGCAGGATTTATAAAACTTTCATAAAATTTTTTAATATCTTCTATCTTTAAGTTTTTAATTTTTTCAGTTTCCCCAAGATAATGGTGGTTATAAGGGTGCTCTTTATAAAGATTTTTTAAAATTCCAAAGGTTGCAATTGCAGGGAGGGAATCTTTTTGCCTTACTATCTTTGCAACTACTTCATTTTTTAAATTTTCCAATTCTTCAATTTTAAAAGAAGGGCTTTCAATTATTTCTTTTAAGATTTTCAACCCTTCATCAAAATTTTCTTGTAAAATTGAAAGTTTTATATTTAAATTATCAGAAGTTGAATAAGAATCTACTTCTGCTCCCAATTTTTTTAACTCTTTTTCAATTTCCTCACCACTTCTTTCTTTGCTTCCTCTTAAAAGCATCTGGGATAAAAGATTTGAAATTCCATCAAAACCATCATCATAAACAGAGCCAGCAGAAAAACTTAAAAATAAAATACTTTCAGGTATCTTATCATAATTATAATAATAAACATTTATACCATTTGAAAGTTTAAAATTTTCTAAATCTTTAAAAGAAAATTCAATTTCTTTTTTCCCTTCTGGCATCTTTGTCCTCTCAACTTTTTCTTCCATTGTTTTTAATTCACCCATTGGTTCAACTATTAAAATTCCATAGGGCTTTTCCAATAATTTTTTTGCTGCCTTTTGGGTGCTTTCAGGTGTTGCATTTAAATATCTATCTAAGTCCCATTGAAACTTATCTGGCTCTCCTAAATAGTGATAATATGCATTTAAGCGATCACAAATCCCACCAAATCCCCCAATCCTCTTCATTGAATCAATAAACTCTTTTGCATACATTTTTTGTGCTGCTAAAAACAAGTCCTTATCAAGGGGCTTTTGAAGAACATCCTTTAAGGTCTTTAAAACTTCCTTTTCTGCTTCTTCAATTTTTTCCTTTTCTTTTAATGTAACTACTATTTGAAAATAACCAGAAAGTTCACCAGAATTGTGGTAAGCATAAACTTCTGTCCCCAATCCTTTTTCTTTTACAATCCTTTGATAAAGAGGGGAAGAAATTCCTTCACCAAAAATTTTTGCAAATATATCCATTTCTGCATCATATTCATCATAAATTGGAACTGTTGGAAAGACAATATAAATCCTTGGCAGTTGTACCTTATCTTTTAATATTTTCCTCTTAACAGAAGTAAACTCTGGCATCCACTTCTTAATAAAACTTAAAGGTCTACCTGCTGGTATTGAACCAAAATACTTTTCTGCCAATTTTAATGCTTCTTCCTTATTAAAGTCACCTCCAATACATAAAGAACTATTTGAAGGATTATAATATTTTTTGAAAAATTCAACCATATCTTCAAGTTTTGCCTTTTCCAGATCTTTATGGTAGCCAATTGTAGGCCAGGAATAAGGATGGTCTTGGGGGTAAAGCATCTTTAAAATTTCCTCATAGACAAGACCATAAGGTGCATCGTCATAATTTTGCCTTCTTTCATTCCTTACAACATCAATTTGATTTTTTAGGCGTTCTTCTGTCAAGGCAGGCAAAAGAAAACCCATCCTATCTGCTTCAAGCCATAAAGCCCTTTCCAGGAAAGAAGAAGGGACATTTTCATAATACCTTGTCCTGTCCTGGTTTGTTGCTCCATTTACTTCTCCACCTATATCCTGCAATGCCTTAAAAAAATCATCGTTAAAATGCTTTGAGCCCTGAAACATAATATGCTCAAACAAATGGGCATAACCTGTTTTTCCAACTTCCTCATTTTTTGAACCAACCTGATAATTTACATTTACTGTGACAATTGGAACAGTGTGATCTTCATACAAAATGACTTTTAAGCCATTTGGCAGAGTATATGTTTCAATCCTAAGCTTTGGCAAGCTAATAGATAAAGCAAAAACTGGAATAAAAAGAACAAATAAAAAATCCTTCATTTTTCCTCCTATAAAATTATATTATACAACTTATTTTAATTATTTTCTAATATATTAAAATCTTAAATTATTTCCAAAAAATTAGGAAATAAATTTATATACTTTTTATCAAAAAATTCATCAGGAATTTTTTCCATTTTGAAAACAAAAGACATTTCAAGTTCTTTAACAGTAACAAAAAAATTGTTTTCTTCAAACCAAAATCTCTCAACTTTATAAAGCTTTTTAAGATCCTTTAAATTTGAACCAACCCCAATCCCTCTTTCTCTCTTAAATCTCTTATCATAAACTGATATTCCTTCTACTTTAAAACCATCAAAAAATCCAATTTCTGCTATCATAGATGGCTTTCCATCCTTTTCATTTAGATAAATTTCTATTGCAGGTGAAAAAAAACCTTCCTTGAAAAGATCTACAATCTTTGTTAAATTTTTTGGATAATTTTTATATAATTCATCAATAGACATCCCAATCAACAATTTGCCTGCCTTTTTATTTTGGAGCAAAAACCCTTCTTTTTCTTGAAAATCAGATCCAAAAAGTAAAAAAGATTTTGTAGAAATAATAAAAAAAATTAAAAATTTTTTTATAAAATGCATTTCTATCCTCCTATTATTTTAAAATATACAATTCCAAAAATTAAAGTAAAAATTGTAATTGGAAATCCAGCTTTAAAATATGTCCAAAAGGTTATTTCACAACCCTCTTTTTTTGCTTCTTCTGCTACTATCAAATTTGCAACTGATCCAATCAAAGTAAGATTGCCGGCAAGGGTAGATGCCATTGCAAGGAGAAGCCATTTAAAAAATGGTTCAGGCATTAAGGGTATAAATGGTTTTAGTAAAAGGACTGCTGGCACATTTGATATCAAATTTGAAATAATCAAAGTTGAAAAAGAAAAAAAACCAATGCCTTTAAAAAAATAATCTTTTGAAAAACCCCAAACTTTTTCCACAAAACCAATCTCATTTAAAGTTCCTGTAATTATAAAAAGCCCGGAAAAAAATACAAGCAAAGACCAATCTATTTCAGAAAAAACTCTGTTTGGCTTTATTCTTCTTGTAATTAAGAGGATTGAAATTGAAAAAAGAGCTGTCATAACGACATTAGCACCAGAAAAAAAACCAATGAGTAAAATTAAAACAGAGATAAGTGTCTTTACCAGCAATGGCTTAAAAATCCTTTCTTCTGGAATTTCAATGATTTCAAACCTCTCCTTTTCAAAGTCCTTCTTAAAAATAAATAAAAGCAGAAAATAAGTTAAGATTAAACCAAAAAAAGATGGAAAAAACAAGTAAAATAAAAATTTTGCATAAGGAATTTTTGAAGAAATTCCGATAATCATATTTTGTGGATTTCCTGTAATTGTTGCCATTGAACCAATATTTGAAGACAAGGGAATAGCCAGAACAAAAGGAATTGGATTTATCTTTAATTGTTTTAAGCTATATAAAATTAAAGGGGTTAAGATCAAAACAATTGTATCATTTAGAAAAATAGCAGATAAGGAACCGGAAGAAATAATGATAAGAATCAATAATTTTTTTGGTGTCTTTGCATATTTTAATATAAATTTATTTACAATGGAAAAGAATCCAGAAATTTTTAAATTTGCATTTAAAATCATCATAGAAAAAAGAAGAGCAATTGTATTAAAATCAATTAGTTTAAAAGCAATATCTGTTGTAATTGCACCAAAGCCCAAAAGAATTGTTGAACCAGCAAGTGTGATGGTTGCCCTGTTCATTTTTAGTTTTGGAAACCTTCCAATTGCAACGCCAATTAAAGTAATTGAAATTACAATTAAATAAAATTTATGAAGCATTAAAGAAGAGCCATTATCTTTGCCCAAATTATCATTAAAATCATAGCAAAAGGATAAACAGTGGCATATAAAATAATAGGCCTCTGGGAATCTGTCATATTTGATGCAACAGCAAGCCCCGGACTTGAAGTCATTCCCCCACTTATAATTCCAAGCATTTCAATAACTTTCTTTTTAAAGAAAGTTTTAAGCACAATTGTTATTACAACCATAGGAACAATTGTAATTAAGATACTTAAAAGAATTATTTGAAAACCTTCTTTTTGAATTATTGTCCCAATTTGAGAACCTGCTTTTATTCCAATTGAAGATAAAAAGAGGACAAGACCAAAATCACGCATAAAAGAAACCAATGGTGCAGGAACTTGAAAAATAATGGGTCCCACCTTTCCTCTGTTACTTAAGAGAATACCCATTAATAAAACTCCACCAGAGACACCTAAATTAAAAGAGAGAACCTTTCCTATTGAGAAAGGAATAAGCCCTATGAAAATTCCAAAAAGGATTCCCATCATAATAGGGAAAATATCTCCATACTCAATTTTCTTAATCTCATCACCAAATAATCTTTTCACATCTTCCATATGCTCTCTATCACCTACAACTGTAATCTTATCACCCCAGTGAAGTTTTAAATTTGAAGATGCTGTAAATTCCAAACCACCTCTTTTAACCCTTGTTATATTAGCATTGTAATGCTCTCTTAAATTTAAGTCCCCTATTGTTTTCCCTACAAATTCTTTATTAGTAAGAACAAACTGATTGGACTCAAAATTTGATACATCTGGAAATTTTTCTTCTGTTTCTTTTCCTAACAGAGGTATTGTGGCTTTAACAAAATTTTCCTCCCCCACTATTCGGACTACATCATCTAAATGTAAAGTTGTATCATTTTTTGGAAGAAGGACTTTTCCCTGATGCAGAATCCTTGAAATTATTGTATTTGTTGTTCTAAAAAAATTTAGGTCCCCTAATGTCTTTCCATCCAATTCCTCATTTGTTATTATCACTTCTTTCCTGATTATTTTTTTTCTTTCTTTAATTTCCTCTTTTGTAAGTTCCTTTTCTTCTTCTTCTAAATTTGCTTTGATAATATAGGGTAAAACTCTAATATAAATAATTACTCCAATTACACCAAAACTATAAGCAAGTCCATAGCCAGCAGAAGTCAAAGAGGAACCAGTTGCTTCAAGCCCAGCTGCAAGTCCTGGTGTTGAAGTTAAAGCACCTGTGAAGAGCCCTATTGCCAATGCCATATCGAGAGAAAACAATCTTGCAAGAATTGTAGTAAACAAAGCACTAAAAGAGATTAATATCAGAACAATTAAATTCAACTGAAAACCTTCTTTTTTACCAATATTAAATATTGAAGGACCTGCTTGAAGCCCTATTGAATAAATAAATAAAATTAAACCCAATGTTTGAAACTCCTCTGGCAAATCAAGCCTGTATTGACCAAAAAACATTGCTACTAAAAGAATTGCTGATGTTTCAAAGGAAAAACCAAAGATTCTTATCCTTCCAATGACAAAACCAATTACAACTATTAAAGATAAAAGTATTACAGGATTATCTTGCAAAAAAGAATAAAAATTCATAACTAATTATAAGATTTAGTTTAATTTTATTTTTTTTCTTCTTTTGTTTGCTCTGTCTTTGTTTCCTTCTTTTGTTCTTTTTCTTTTTTAACTTCTTCTTGTTTTACACTTTCCATAATTGAACCAGAAGTGCTTTTCTTTTGAACTATCCCCAAAAGGATGCTTGTTATTAAGAAAACAACAAAACCAATTGTTGTAAGTTTGTGAAGAAGTGTTGTTGCACCCCTTGCACCAAAAAGGGTCTGGCTCCCACCTCCTCCAAAAGCACCTGCAAGGTCTGCGCCTTTTCCCTGTTGCAAAAGAACAACCAAAATCAAGAAAATACAAGCAATGATGTGAATAGCAATAATTAATCCAAACATTTATAAAACTCCTTTCACTTTTAATGATATTTCAACAATCTTTGAAAATTTTTCTGGATTTAAGCTGGCACCTCCAACAAGGGCACCATCTACTTCCTTTATTTTCATTATTTCTTCAATATTTTCTTCATTTACACTTCCACCATAAAGTACTGGGATTTCTGGATAAATCTTTTTTATTTCCTTGTGAACTTCTTCAATTTGTTCCTTTTCTGCTACAACTCCAGTTCCAATTGCCCAAACAGGTTCATAGGCAATTGTTATATTTTTATAAAAATCTTTTAATTCTTCAAAAATTTTTAATTGATTTTTAATAATTTCCAATGTCTTATTTTCTTTTCTTTCTTCCAACTTTTCTCCAATGCAATAAATTACTTTTAATTTCTTTTGAACTGCCCCTTTCAATCTTTTATTTACAATCTCTTGATCTTCTTTAAAGATGTGTCTTCTTTCAGAATGTCCAATTATACTCCAGCAAATTTTTATATCTTTTAAATGATTTGGAGAGATCTCACCTGTGAAGGCACCTTTTTCTTCCCAATGGCAATTTTGAGCTGCTACAACTATTGGAGTGGAAACAACTGATTCCAGAACAGTTTTAAGAATGGTAAAGGGCGGTGCAATCAAGACATATTGAAGAGCCCTTGAAGGAAGGGCAGATACAAACTTTTGACACCAAGAAACTGCCTCTTCTTCAGTCAAATTCATTTTCCAGTTTGCAGCAATTAATGGAAGGTTCATAATTTCAATGCCTCAAGGGAAGGCAATTCTTTTCCTCCTAAAAATTCCAAACTTGCTCCCCCACCTGTTGAAATATGTGTAATTTTTGAAGAAACACCTGCTTTTTCAATAGCCATTACACTTTCACCACCGCCAACTAATTTAAAGGCATCTATTTCTGCTAATTTTTTTGCCAATCCATAAGTACCTTTTGAAAATTTTTCCTCTTCAAATATCCCCAAAGGACCATTCCAAAAAATTGTCTTGCCCTTTTCAAGCTCTTTTGAAAAAATTTCAAGGGTTTTGCTTCCAATATCTCCAATATAGTATTCTTCTAAGACACCATCCTTTAAAACTTCCTTTACTTCCACAGGCGGTTTTTCCTTTGAAATTATGAAATCCTCTGGCAAAATTATTTTTTTCCCTAAATTTTTTGCTTTTTCCATAATTTCCGTTGCCTTTTCTACCATTTCTACTTCATATAAGGACTTGCCAATTTCCAAACCCTTTGCCTTTGCAAAAGTATTTGCCATACCACCACCGATTAAAAGCATATCTGCCTTTTCAATGAGTGCTTCCAAAACCTCTAATTTATCTGAAATTTTTGCTCCTCCAAGGATTGAAATATAAGGTCTTTCGGGGTTTTCCTTTAATTTTGATAGCATCTCAACTTCTTTTTCAATTAAAAATCCACAAGCTCTTTCCTCAAAAAGCAGTGCAACTCCATAAGTTGTTGCTTCTGCTCTATGGGCAGTTCCAAAAGCATCATTTACATAAACATCTGCAAGTGCTCTTAACTTCTTTAAAAATTCTGGATCCTGTGTTTTTTCTCCCTTTTCATACCTTGTATTTTCAAGAAGCAAAATCTCCCCTTCCTTTATATCTTTAATTAAATTTTCAATCCTTTCACCAATAACTTCACCAGGAAAGTGAACTTTTCTTCCTGTTAATTTTTCTAAGTGTTCTGCCACAGGTTTTAAAGATAAAGAAGGATCTTTTTCCTTAGGCCTTCCTAAGTGCGAAGCAATTATTGGCTTTCCACCACTTTCAATTATATAATTTAAAGTTGGGAGGAGGGCTCTTATCCTTGTATCATCTTTTATTTTTCCTTCCTTTATAGGCACATTTAAATCAGCCCTTAAAAATACCCTTTTGCCTTTAAAGTTTAAATCTCTAATATTCTTTAGTTTCATATAAGTTTCTCTACTACATCAATTAAACGGTTGTTATAACCGGTTTCATTGTCATACCAGGAAAAAATAGAAATTGTATGTTCCCCTACTTTATCTGTTAAAAGTCCATCAACAGTTGCGGAAACGGTTGTTCCATTTAAATCAGAGGAGACAATTTCTTCTTCTGTGTAAGCCAAAAGTCCTTTTAATTTTCCTTCAGAGTCCTCTTTAAAGGCACGATTTACTTCTTCCTTTGAAACATTTTCTTTCAGTGTTAATACAAGATTTGTAATTGAAACATTTGGAGTAGGAACCCTTAAGGCAACTCCATTCATTTTACCTTTAAGTTCTGGCCAGATCTCAGAAAGATTTTTTGCAGCACCAGTTGAAGTTGGAATAATTGAAAGAGCTGCTGCCCTTGCCCTCCTTAAATCCTTATGGGGAAGATCTAAAATTCTTTGATCATTTGTATAAGAATGAACAGTTACAAGATAACCTTCAACCAAATGCCATCTATCCATAATTGATTTCATTGTAACTGCTGCACAATTTGTTGTACAAGAAGCATTTGAAATTATAATATGTTTTTCTTTTGATAAGAGATGATCATTGCAACCCATAACAATCATCAAATCAGCTCCTTTACATCCTGTTGAGACAACTACATTTCTTACAGAGCCCTTTAAATGTTTTTTTGCTTCTTCTGCCTTTGCAAATTTTCCTGTTGATTCCAAGACAACTTCAATTCCTTCCCCCTCCCAGGGGATTTGAGAAGGCTCTAAAATTGCAAAGACTTTTATTTTTTTTCCATTCACATAAATATTTTTATCATCATAAGAGACCTCTCCTTCATACTTTTTGTGGATAGAATCATACTTAAAGAGATGGGCAAGGGTCTTTGCATCAGTTACATCATTTATTGCAACTACTTCTACTTTGGAGTTTCTCTTCAAAAGTTCCCTTAAGAAACCCCTTCCTATTCTTCCAAAACCATTTATTCCAATTTTCATACTAACCTCCTAAAATTTTTTTACTTATTATACCTTTATTTTCTAAAAATTTCAAGTTATTGTAGAATTCCATATCAATGAAGAGCGAAACTTGTAAATTTTGCACCTTTTATTAATCTAAAAAATTAAGTTGAAAATGAGATAAAATAGAGCAGTAGCGCTGTAGTGCGTTGTCCGTGTCCGTTTTCCGTGTTTTGTGTGAATTATCGTGGCAATTTGTAGGGGAGGGGCTTGTCCCCGCCCGAATAACTAATGATCAGGCACAAAAAAATAAATTTCATTATATTATCTGTATGTTGCGGGTAACCACAGCTTCCACCTACAAAAAAAATAAAAAAATGTAATGGAGCACCTGCTATACTGGTAATAAAAGTAAGAACTATGTTTTTGGATTTCTATAAATGAGCAATTATGTCTAAAGTCCCAATAGAAAATTTTTCTAAATTATTTTATATTTATAATTCTCAATTATTTTTTAAAATTTTATTATATTTTGGATTTTAAAATTATCCAGATATACTCCTGAGATTTTTCAAGTTATATGAAAAACTTATAAATTTCAAATTTTTTTTCATATTTAAAATAAAAAAAATGAAACTATTTAAATTCATTTTAATTTTTCTACTAAACTTTAAATTTTATAATTACTTTGATATACTATTTTTGTGGAAATAAAGCTGTGTGTTGACTGTAAAAAAATATTCATTGAAGAAAAGAAGTGTTCTATTTGTGGAAATAGTTTGACTTTAAAAGATGAAAATTTTTTAATTGGAAAAGAACTTGGAAAATATAAAATAGAAGAATTTATAGGAGAAGGAGGGATGGGAGCTGTCTTCAAAGGTGTTCATAGCACTTTGAAGAAACCAGTTGCAATTAAAATACTAACTCCTTCTAAGATAGAATCCAGTCTTTTAAAGAGATTTAAAAAAGAAGCAGAAGTTATGGCCCTTTTAAAACACCCAAATATTGTTGAAATTTATGACTACGATATATCACCTTGGGGTTTTCCATATATTGTAATGGAATATTTAGAAGGATGGTCACTTAGAACAGAAATTAACAAACATCAAAATGGTTTGCCATTAATTGTTTTTAAAAATTTTATAAAACAAATTATATCAGGGCTTTCCTTTGCTCATAAAAAAGGCATTGTACACAGAGATTTGAAACCAGAAAATATATTTATAAGCACTATTGGTGAACAAAGAATAGTAAAAATCCTTGATTTTGGTATTGCAAAGGTCTTATTTTCAACTGATGAGACACAGGCAATAACAAAAACAGATACAATTATAGGGACACCACAATATCTATCTCCAGAACAAATTATGGGAAATGATATTACTGCAAAATCAGATCAATATTCACTGGCTTTGATTGTCTTGGAAATGTTAACTGGAAAACCCGCCAGAGAAGGTAAAACATTTGGTGATATTGTGAGTTCAATTTCAACAAAAAATGTTGAACTGGAAAAATTGGGTTTTAAACAAGTAAATGCAGAAATTGCAAAGGCATTAAAAAAAGCAACAAATAAAGATCCGTCAAACCGTTTTGGGGACTTAGAAGAATTTGAAAAATATTTAATCCCTGAAATTGAAGAGTTTGAAGAGAAACCAACAATTGAAATAACTCATAAAAAACAAAAAAGAAATTATTTCAAGTATCTAATTTTGCTATTATTTATTTTATTAGTTGCTTCATTTTATTATATTTTTTCAAAAAACATTTTTCATGAAAAAAAAGAATTATTCTCTTTGATAGGAAAATATAAAATTCCTTCTGAATCAGTTTCATTTCTAACTGCAAAAGAAAATTGTTTATATTTTTTGGGAATTAATGATTTATATTTATATTCAAATAGTTTACTGAGTGAACCAGTAAAAGTATCTTTAAGGGAAAATGAAGAAGTGATAGATGGAACAGAGGATGGCAGAATCATTTCTTTAAAAAATGGGAAAATATATTTAAAAGAATATTTTATTTCTGAAAAAGTTGAAGAAAAAAAAGAATTGTTAATAGAAAATTTATCAAAGGAAGGAGAAATTAAATTTTCAAATGATTTAATACACTGTGCTTTTATAAATAATAATAGCTTGCATTTATATAAAATTTCAAATAAAAAATTAAAAGAAATACATAAAATTGATATAAGAGACAAAAAATTAAAAGATTTTAAATTAGGAGACAAATTCCTTTCTTATGTTTTAGATGATGTGCTTTATATTTATAACATTGGCTTGGGAAAAGAGATATTAAATGTCTCAATAGACATAAGCAATTTTTATGCAATGGAATTTTTTGAGGAGTTAGGGCTTTTTGCAATTGGAGGGTGGTTTGATGGAATATATATTTATGATTTAAATGATGGAAGAAAAAAATATTCTATTGTTATGGCAGGCATTACAAGATCTTTAAAGTTTATTAAAGATTATCCATCTCTCTTAATTGCAAAAGGAGACAAAATTGTCATTTGGAAATTTAAAGAGAACAATTTTTTAAAGTTTCAGGAGGAAGGAAAGGATTTTGTTTATTCACAGATTACTCCATTTGGGTTATTAGCAATTGAAAGGAGAGAAAATTTAATTTATTTGCTTGCATATAAAGACTTTTCCTTTTATAAAAAATATAATCTTTCAAAAACACAGATATGGGGAATTGATTATTACGATAAAAACAATCTGTTATTTTGTGGTTCTTCCCTTGGTTTTTTGTATTCTATTGACATCCAAAAATCTAAAAAAAAGGAATACCAAATTCACACACAAGGAATAACTTCAATAATTTCTCTGGGCAACAATTTAATAACTGCTTCTGATGATAAAACAATTGCTGTGTGGGAAATACCTGAAATGAGAGTTTCTTATAGAACAGAAGCACACAACTGGCTTATAAATTATCTATATTTTAATAAAAATACAAAAAATTTATGGTCTTCTTCTTCAGATGGCTTTTTAAAAATTTTATCTTTTCCAGGTCTTAAAGTTTTGGAATCAATTAAAACGGGAGATTATTCAAACGCAGCAATTTGGGTTGATGAAAGAGAAGAAAAAATAGGGGTTGGAACTTGGGATTATAGATTCTTATTCTTTGAGAAAAAAAATTCAAACTGGGAAATGATGGAAAATTATAATATAAAAACAAGAGCGATATATTCAATGTCTTACCTTCCATCCCATAGAGTTCTTTTTTTATGTGGTGTAGAGCCATTTAACCTTTACTTATATTTTATAGATGAAAAAAAATTGTTTGACATTGGTTTTGAAAATAGTGGGATTTACTGGATAGATTTGTTTGATGAAAGCAGCATTATAGCAGCAGGAAATAATTATGTTTATTTAATATCAATTGAAAGAAAAAATATGGAAATTTCTGTAAAAAAATTAATAAACACTGATTTAAAAATTTGTCTTGTTTCAAAATATATAAAAGAAAGAAATCTATTAGCAATTGGAAATGAAAAAGGTGAGATAATTTTGATAAATTTAAATGAACTGAAATTTCCTGAAGGATATACTTTTAAGATAAATAGAGAAATCTCTTATTAAGCCCAGAAAATTTTAGAAAGTCCTACTGTAATTGCTATGGAAGATTGAAACTTTTTAATCTAAAATAAAAATATTA